>JACZKQ010000046.1 GCA_014859965.1 Phycisphaerae bacterium | reverse complement strand
CGGGGGGCATTCGGGCGGGCGGGCATCTGGCGGTGGGGACGGACAGCGCCCTGCAGTTGGTGGTGGCGCAGTCGAGCGGGTTGACGCAGATCGATGCGGCGGGCTTTCCGCACGTGCGGCTCGACAGCGGCCAGGAACGAGCGGTTGCGACGGGCAAGGCGTTCTTCTATACGTATGCGGGGAGCAAGTATCAGTTGCAACTGACGGTGGATGATATTGTGCCGAGCTACGACGTGGTGGGGCGCTTGGTGGCAACGGTCAAGGAGGACGACCTGTTGGTGGACTGCGAGCTGGAGCTGGACGTTCGCGATGCGCCGATTAGGCAATTGGAGATTGTCGTGCCGGCGAACATGCTGGTTGCCTCGGTCGACGGAGAGCAGGTGGAGGACTATCATCTGCCGGAGTCGCCCAAGGCCGGGGAGCCGACGACGGTGCGGGCGGTTTTTGCGGCGCCCTTGTTAGGGCGGACGCTGATTCGGCTGCGTCTTGAGTTGGGGCATGGGCCTTTGGGGCTGCGTCAGACAATTCCTGCGCTTCTGGTGACCGGGGCGAAGACGCACCGCGGCTACGTGGTGGTTGCGGCGGAGGCGGGCATCGACGTGGAGGACCCGGAGACAGTGAACCTGCGAGAGGTTCATACCGCGTCGGTGCCGCTGCGGGTGGCTTTGGCACAGTTTGCATATCGTTACCGGCAGCCGGACTGGACCTTGGGAATTTTGGCGCGGAGCAAGCCGGCGGGGATCCGGGCGGAGGTGTTTCATTTGCAGTCGATCGGCGAGGCGCTGGCGTACGGCTCGGCGGTGATCAATTACATTATTACGGGGTCGCCGGTGGATGAGCTGCGGTTTCATTTGCCTGCGAGCTATGAGAATGTGGACTTCGTCGGCAGCGACGTCGGACGCTGGGTGGAGCAGGATGGCGTGTGGGCGGTCAAGTTGACGCGGAAGGTGATCGGGGATTACAACCTGGCGGTGACCTATACGCAGCAGCACAGTCCGGGGCGGCTCATTCGCATCGGCGCGCTGCATTGCGCGGACGTGCAGACACAGAGCGGCTACGTGGTGGTGACGAGCCATCTCGACCTGAAGCTGCGGGCGGAGGCGCCCGAAGGCGCGACGATGGATGGGCTGCTGGCGATCAATATGGACGAGCTGCCGGGGGATTACCGGCTGCTGACGAGCAGTCCGATTCTGACGGCATACAAGTATGTCGCCGATCCGCATGTGGCGATGCTGCATATCGACTCGTATCGTCGCAGTGACCTTCTGCCGGTGGTGGTGGATATCGCGACGCATCAGACGCGCTTAGCCGTGCACCCGGACGGGCGAGTGGAGTCGGTGACGACGGCGCGATACAAGATCAAGAATACGACGGGTCAGTTTCTGGCGCTGACGATGCCGAAGGAGGCGCGGGTGTGGGCGGTGTCGCTGATCGAGGACAAGAATGGCGCCGAGTCGAAGACCCGCCTGGCGGCATCGTATGACGGCGAGAGCGGGCAATTGCTGGTGCCGCTGAGCCGCAAGATGAACCCGAACGATCCGTCGACAGTGGAGTTGGAGTACGGACAGGTTCACACGGCGGGAGGTTGGTGGCGACGGCGGCTCGATCTGGCGGCGCCGCGGTGCGCGGTGCCGATTACGTATGCGGATTGGCGGGTGACGGCGCCGGATGCGTGGGCCATTGCGGCGGCGGGGGGGAATATGC
>JACZKQ010000045.1 GCA_014859965.1 Phycisphaerae bacterium | reverse complement strand
CCCATGAATACATGCTTCGCAACCATGACGAACCTCCCAATGTAAACAACTCGATTACGCGATCACCATCTTAATCTCCGCGCCGTTACCCGGATGCGTTCAGCGGCTGCCCGACAAACAACCCGGACCCCTCACCAGCGTGACATCCCCCCGTCATAATGCTCCCATAGTCCGCCGGCAATGATGTCGTTCTCAACGTAAATGTACACGTTCTCTTCCACATCTCTGCGCTTCACACCCAATCCGCGTATGGTCGTCAGTGTCCCCAGCAGCCTGTAATGTAGCGTTTCCAGCCCGCCTGGACCGCTGCGCACGTCATCGGGTTGTCCGAATTCACTGAGTAACCGCTCCTTCGACGTTCCGGCAAGCGTGCACAGGCCCGATTGCTCCATCCGTCGTTCACAATCATGAAAGCGCACCTCGCGATGCCCGGTACAGCCACCGCAGATAAGCAGCGCCGACACAGTCAACAAACCCATGAATACATGCTTCGCAACCATGACAAACCTCCCATAAATCAGAGTTGATCATATATAGGGTGCCTTCTCCGCTCCAACCAAAGCTATACGCCCCTGCTACTCAAACTCTAACGGATGAATCAGCACCGTCTGCCGAGTCAACTTCACCGGCAGCATGTCCCAGCCGGGCTTGGCCAGCTGCCCCTCAAGCCCGGGTATCTGCCGCTCGCGGTAATGCGTGAGCAGCTTCTGTTTCTGTTCCAGCAAATCAGGTATCCTGGCAATCTTCCCCTGCCACGAAATAAAATCCCGCCCTCTTTGAACAAACCCCTCGGCCGCCTCCTTCCGGGCCATCGCCCCCGCCAACTCGATCTCCATTGCGGCCCGCATCTCAGGATAGGACTCAAGCCCCATGTGCCGCTCCAGCTCCGCACGCTTCGCCCGAATCCCCGCGACCTCAATCTCGATCAATTGCAGAGCCTTCAAGCCCTCATCCACGCTCATCCGTGCTCCTTCCACATTCTCATACCGGACCTTCTTTTTCAGTTGCTTGAACTTTCCAAACAGGTCCTTGCGCTCCTCTCCCAGCGCGGCAATCTCCTTCTCCAATTTGCCAACACTCTCTTTATATCGCTCCAGGTCCCTTTTTGCCCCTTCCAGCTTCTCAAAAGCCTTCTTGTTAAGTTGCTCCAAAGCGGCTCTCGCTACGGCCTCCACTTCCTTCCTGTTCCTGCCGTAAACAGACCACACCCACACATCATTTGGCTCGCTCCTCAGTACTGCATCCGCAGCTATTTGCATAAGCTCCATAACATATACTATTCTCTCATCGCGAAACCCTTCAATCGCTGCCACGCTCAAAGCTTGGTGCCAATCCTCCAGCTTGGCCTTGCGCGCCAACGTTCGCAAAAGAGCGTCCTGCCCCGAAGACATACCGGCAGCATCTGAAGACGAAACACCCGCAGCCCTAAAATACACCTCACCCACAAACGACGGCCTTTCTTCGACCCGGATCGCCCCGTGCTCTACCCGCCGCACAACGTCCGACTCCTCGAACTGTAAATCAACCTTCCACTGACCCTCCAACTGCGCAAAAACGCCCGCCGAACCAAGAACCAGAACCACTTGAGCAGCAAAACACACACCCCTGAAACTCTTCATATCATTCGCTCCTTTCTCCAAAACCCGCAAACACTTCTTCTTTCACAAGCGTCAGCCCTTCTCGGCCAAAACAGAACAACTTCTCACCACCCAAATCTCAGTTCTTTTCGTCGAGTTCGGTGACGCGCTTGGCGCCATGACTGATGAGCAGGTCGCTGACCTTTTGCGTGCGGTCCTTGTCCTGTGGGCCGCATACGTCCATCTGGGCGACGTCGAGCGGAGTTTGTCCTGCGTTGTTGAGCGGGTTGACGGCGGCGCCGGCATGGAGGAGCATTGCGATAATGTCTTCGTTGCAAGCGCCCGCGGCCGCGTGCAAAGCGGCTGACTTCTTCATAATTTCTCCCTTTCAATCCGACGGCATTTTAGCATGGAAACCGGGGCCAGTCTACTTGGCAGACCATCCCCACCCGTAGACGGTCCAAACCGGCACTCCGTTACAAAAAACAGTGGCAATTTTGAAAAAGAGCCACATTTGGCGCCAAAGGCGACCACGTAAGACACCTTCTTCTCCGGCACGTCACTTCCGCCTTATGTAAACCGTGAAATCCCCGCCATTACCGATCTATTCTTTGCAGTCGTATAAGTTTATTTATAGCCTTTGACGTGCCGTCGAAAGTAATTGCTTCGTCGACATCCTTGTATCCCGCACACCTGACATGAAGCATATGTGGGCCAGGGGCCCCCATGAAGAACGTCACCATGCCTGTGCAGCATGGCTCTACATCGGTGCCTTGCCGTTCCAGACGCACCTCCGCCATTCCGCATGGAATGCCACAATCATCGAAGACCTTTACGTTCAAGTACCCGTAACCGGCCCCTTCGATCCCAGAGACATTAAGGTTGATGTCTTCAGCCCGACCTTCGACAAGATCGACTTCCGTCCAAGGCACGCCTGCTATCACGCCAGCCTCGCCCATTAGATACTTACCGGCGGGAAGATGGTCAAACCTAAACGTGCCATCTTTGTCCAATACGGACCGAGCCTTTCAGCGTCTGATCACTGTTCCATAAGGCAATCCTTTCGACATCCCCGCTGACTCGCCCCTGAATACTTGACGTTCCCTGTGTATCCAGATAGATGTCAAGCGGCTGTATGCCGGGGACAATCTCAATCTGGCAGTAGAAATAAAGCCCGTCGCCTCGCCGCACGGACAATGTGTGCCGTCCCGTCGGAAGGTTGCTAAACACATATGGCCCCCCCTCTGCCTCAGGGGCCTTGGCAATGCCGATACGCTGTCCCGGACGCAGTTTCGTCGTTCCTTGCCATGCGGACACATCCGTGATGACTAACTCTTCGCTGGACTCTTCAATTGTAATCCGCACGTCGGGTGTTGCTTCCGGCACGGTACCCAAGTCAATATCCGTTCTCCCAATCTCGACGTCTGCCGCCTTGATCCATTGACTCCTCTGGCCCTCCTGTTTGTAATAGACAGCATAGCGCCCCGGCGGCGCCCCTGCCAATTGGAATTCGCCCTGCGGGCCCGTTACGCCGTTACATCGAAACCATCCAAGGGCTGCATTGGATGGCAATGTCAATACGACCCTTCTGTCGGGCACAACATTGCCATTCACCACCAGTCTGCCGCTTACCTTGGGGCCACGCCCGAAATCGAGCCACAGAGACCTTCCTTTCTGCGGCAGTATCGCCATCCGGCTCACGCCCGAAGTGACGCTGCTATTCTGCCGGCTCACCCAACACGGCTGTTGCGGCAGATGCATTACACAATAATAGCCGTTGGAATCGGTCACAGTAGTTGCCAACCGGCCTGCTTCATCTGAAGAACTGCCACCGACACTGTCCTGAAAAAACAGTGCAACACCCGGCTCGGGATTCCCCATGGCATCGTACACGATCCCCTCCAAGGTCGCGCCCTTGCCCAGTACCACCTTTATTTCTGTGTTTTGCCCTTCGACAACTTTGATGCCGGGCAGGATTCTAAACAGATAGTCTGGGTGTACTATCTTCAACATCTCTGTTCCTGCCGCCAAGTGGGCTAACGTGAATTTGCCCTCATAGGACTCCACCGCCCCTCTATCGGAAACGAAGCGATCGTTTGTGCCCACCATGTTCCCACATGCCTTCGACAAAGGAATGACCTTTGCACCGGAGACAGGTTCGCCATCTTCATTTACGACCCGGCCCGAAATACTTCCCCCCGGCCACAGCAGTACCTTCACCTCGCCGTTTGTGTCGGTATTGATCTCGTTGCTCCAAGCCCAGGCATACCCTGGGGCCGCCACCTGGACCTGGTAGATACCTGGCCCGACTGATTCCACGCTGAACTTCCCGTCTTCATCATCGATCTCATACCAGTAATCATTGGGAGCGTAGTTAAGGCCACTTAGCGTCCGAATTTTTCCCACTCGCACCTTGTATTTCGCAATAACGTCCCCGGTGCGGCCGTCAGTGACTTTTCCTCTAAGCTGCGGCCGCTCAACGTAAGCAAGTTCTACTATCAGCCCCTCCGTGGGCGCGGGCACATTTTCGATGATCTTCTCTTCGAGATTGGGTCCACTGAAATGCAGGCGGTAGTTGCCTGGCTCCAGTGAGCCGATGTTAAACCTTTCCAAATTGTCACGAATTTCAGTATTTTTACTGGTCCCCATCGGCGAAAGCGCACTGATGCAGAGGCGATCCGGTCTCCTGCCTTCCGCATATAAAACCGTCCCACTGATCGACGCCAGCGACTGCGGGGACTTCCGTGGAATTTCCACGTACAACAATCCGCCATCCGCCGGCGGAAGCGTAGATTCCATTAGGCCGAATGAGGTGGCTCCCCCTCCGCTCTGATCCGTCAGATGCGCAAAGATGGTGTAGTCGCCAGGAGCCACATTCTGTAATGTAAAGAAACCGTTTGGCTCGACCGCATAAATTGGCATCCAGTACTGCTGGGGCCACCATTTCGGTCGCGCAGATATCTTTGCCCCTACCGCGGGTAGGCCGTCGGCGTAGCGGGCATGTCCTGAAACTTCGATACCCTTTTGCAGTACGACTTCACCGTACTCAACCACCTCAGGATCGGTCAACGTAAAGATCAGCTTCGCGGGGGCGTAGCCAGGCTTTGTGACGGTGATCAAGTACGGTGTCTCCGAAGGCCTGAACCCGCCCACCAGCACATAGCCGTTTGGATCCGTACTCCTGGACGGCCCGTCTTCAATCTGTCTGCGGTGTATAGTATCTGCCAGCGTGGTCGCATACACAGTCGCCCTGCTTACAGGTGCCCCCATCTCATCGAGAGTAAAGACATCCACCATGCAGGCACGCTCCAGAACTAGGTCTCGGACTGTCGGCTCGTCCTTTTTGAAGGTCACCTGGAGAGGTTCCTGTTCATCGTAAATGCCAACATATGCTTTGGAGAAGACCCACATTCGACATTGCCCCTCCACGTCGACCTCATCAAAATGATAATAGCCATTCGCATCTGTCATTGAGCTAACAACTATCGATGCCCTGAGTCTTACCATCGCATCCGTAACCGGCTCGCCTGACTGAGCATCCGTGATTATCCCGCTCAGCATCGGCTTCGTTTTCGGGGCTTGAACAAGTACCTCCTCAGGGCGTGCTGAGACACCCGCTGTAGCGTTTGCCGATGCAGACGCCGCATCTGAATCGACAGCTTGCGTCGGCTCCAAAGGCATTTGCCGTTCGGCAGCAGGGCTTATTACTTGAGTCCTCAAAGTCTGCCTGTCCCCTGCGACCACCTCAGAAAAGGCTTCCTCCACAATATCCCCTTCCTCTGGGGCCACCGGCTGCTGGTAAGACGCCACCTCCTTCTGCCGATCCACTCCCTTGCGGAACAGCCTGTACGCGGCAAAGGCCCCCGCCCCAAGTGCTACTGCAAGCACTGCGGCTGTAATCTTGACCGCCAGGCCACTCATCAGACCCGCCGCCGTACTTCCGCCACCTGCAGCCGCACCGCCGACAATAGCCGTAGCACCCTCTACCGCAAGCCCCGCCACCGACGCTATCACCGCCGTCGTAAACGCCTTCTTGGGCCCTGTGGACGAAAGCGTCTGCTCCACCAGATCCTCAAGCTCCTTCTTGATCATGTTCCGTCCGCGCAGCAACCGCTGCTTGACCGCATTTTCCGTAAGGTCCAGCGACTCGGCGACCGCCTTGACAGACTGGTTCTGTCGATAGAACAGCACCATTGCCTCCCGATAACGTTTTGGGAAATGGCGGATCGCATCACATACGAGTGCTTCGCGCTCTCTTCTGATCGCCGAATCAAGCGGCCCGACCTCGACGCTTGGCAGGCCGTTCAGGTTCTCCATCGGCTCGGCCTGGGAGATAACATCCCTGCGCTTCTTTCGTAAGAAGTTACGAACGTTATTGCGGGCAATCACGCAAAGCCATGGCCGAAACCGCCTCAGGTCGTTGAGCTGCGACAGATTTTTCCATGCGTTCACAAACGTTTGATGCGCAAGCTCCTCACTTACCTCAACATTGGCTGTAGCACTGAAAATAATCCCGCAGACCAAGTCCTGGTATCGCGAAACAATGGGCGCATAGGCCTCCGTATCCCCCTGCAAACACCTCATGAGCAGCTTTACCTCACGCGTCGCCGCACTCATTTCCGTTCCTGCCTTTCCATGGTTAGACAGTATAACCTCAGTAGTATAGAAAACGCACGACACGATCGGTGACAAAAAAAAGGTGATCCCTTGAACCTAAGCACATTGGCGACGCCACAGGACGCCATTGCCCGAGTTGCGGCCGCTTCGGGAGTTGGGCCCGGACGTGGTATTCTTTCTGCCCCTTCTTGACCTGCACGGGTATTCCACTGTCGGATCACTTGCTCGTGTCCATGGCTCCAAGTCTTCTTTCAGGTAAAAACTCGATTCTGCCGTCAGAAAACAGTGCATGCGTGCCCTTGATCTTTTCGAGCAAGTTTCGGTCATAGGCGACGACGTATGGTTCACCTTTGTGGTCGAGTGGTTCGGCCGGCTGATACTGGATGTTTTCCGCAATACGGGCAAACGCCTCAGCGTCGGCACGCGCACTCAATGCGGCCAGGCGCTCGGGAAGCTCGCCTTTGTGCTCTGCCTGCCATTGCTGCAGGAGTGAACGCAGGATTTCCAGCATATAGTATGAATCCAGCGATTGTGCCCGGTCTTCGTATTTGCCGACGAGTTCTTTACGGGGCAGCGTGTATGCGGTGAGGGAATCGCGGTCTCTGGCCAGTGACTCCACAGGAAACTTGCCTACCGGTCCGCTGGTGCGGTCTTCTTCGTAGGACGGGAACATGATCTCGAGGGAATACTCACCCGCTTGGATCTTCCCGAGCTGCTCGTTCGTGAGGACGATCGAGAAATACCCCTGATCGTCAAGGCCGCCAAGGCTTTCCGCTATCCCCCCGCTGTTCCAGGTGGCGGGCGTGCAGCGCAACAGGATGTAGACCCTGGCGCCCCTCCAGGGCATCGCAGTCGGCACGGCGGGCCTGCCGTTTTCGTAGAGAATGCGGCCGTAATAGAAGACCGGCCGGCTGATCTTCAGAGCCTGTGCGTTCTCCCTGTCCACGGACATGAGCGTGAAGGGGAACTTCTGCTTCTGGAGCTTCGGGAAGACATGCGGTGATTGCGTGATGTTGATCGTGAGCCAGGTTTCTTCCGACTTGAAAGGCTCGACGGCGTCATCCGACAAGGGGAGCATGAAGTACCCTTTGTCATCCACCTTTGCAATGGGCTCTCCCCCTTCGAATCCGCGCCACCACTGAAGGATCTCCGTCGTCATGCCCGACAGGACGGCCGGCGTTCCGTCGTCGAATTGCACGCGCCCGTACCATGCCGTTTTTGGCTCTATGGCGTTAGTGATGTCCGTTGTCTTGCCCTCGGTCAGCTCGCAGTTACATTCCCGATGGTTGGAGAAATCATCATATCGATGTGTTCCCTGCCATTTAGTCGGCATCAGAGCGACGCGGTATTTGCCCGCAGGCAGCCCAGACATTTCAAATCTGCCCTCGGGATGCGAGAGATACTCTACAAACCCGAAGGCATGCGAGCACTCCTTTGAATCGCCCTGTTCGTTGTCGAGGCTGGAGACACGCACGCTGAATTCCTTGACTGCCGTGCCGTCATGTGCACGCATTTGCCCTTTTATACCAGCCGTACCCGCCGGCGGCTCCTTGAACACAAGGTTGACCTCGTTGGTCCCATGGAGAGTTCTCTTGATTTTGACGTATTCATACCGATATCCATCACCGGATGCATTGGCGTCATGTACGAGGGCTCCGACGGTATACGGCCAGCGGATGGCGTCAAAGCAGTAGTACCCCCGGCTATCCGTGTATGCATCCTTCGCGTCAAGCGATCTTTGCCCTTCCTTTGGCACTTCACGTATTTGAACCTCTGCATTTGCAATCGGGCGGCCGTCCGGACGCGTCACGCGACCATGCAGGACCGGCAGGACGTCGCTTTGGAGCCAGGAGTTGGGCGTAACTTGCGTCTTCTCGGACACCTGCTCGCATTCGATCAAAACGCTTTGGGCCCGCTCCTGCACCTCGCCGTTCCAGGGCCCGAGAGCAACATGTATACAGTGTCGAAACGATGTGGGCCGGCCCTGGTACTTGACCCCGCCGTTTGCGGCCACATGCTCCGTCGACGCCAGACGCCTGCCCGTCTGGTCCAGCAGGACGATACGCGTGCGCCACTTCAGCTTGGGCCAAGAACAAACGTCGGACCGCAAGGTCCCTCGCAACTGTCCGTCTTCCACAAAGAACCGGACCGAGGTCATGCGTACAGTTTCCGGCATTTCCTCGTTCCCGATTCTGAGGTCTGCAAACAGGTCCTTGTCCAACCTGAAATCGACGCTTGCAGCCGATTGGCCCGCCGGTTTAACCACTAACACCCTGATGATTTTGGACGCGCCATAGACAAAGGGAATCAGTACTCCAATTACAATCACCGCAGCGATCGCCTTGGTCAACTGGTTGCGAACGCGTGAAGTGACCTGTGCCCCCTGCTCGGACCCTGCCTGCTCAAAAGCGCTCAGAGCAGCGTTCAGGATGCGCTCATCCGCTTGGCGAGTCCCTGGTAATGCGGACACTCTGATATGATGCTCTATTCTTCTAACGGGATTCATGAGTGAACTCCCCATCGAGCAATGTACGAAGTTTTTGCAGCCCGTATCGATATCTGCCGTGAGTTGTACTTGTGGTCGTCTTCTGGATTCGAGCGATTTCCCTGAATGTCAAGGCGCCTTTGAGATGCAGCAATACGACCTCACGTTGTTCAAATGGAATGGATGCCAGCGCCCGCACCAGTGCCTGTGTTCCTTCATCAGCCATGATCCGATTGTCGGGACCGTCTGAAACTGAGGACACAGGTTCGACATGATCCAGTTGAACGGTACGGGCTTGTTTACGGCGATACTCATCGCGGACCCTGTTGGCGACACATGTTGCCAAATAGCTTCGCAAACTGCCTTTGATTTTTAACTGCCGCGCCTTTTGAGCAAATGCCACGAACACATCATGCAGAACATCTTCGGCCCCGCCCGTGTCATGCAGCATGGACCCGGCGATGGTTCGCAGACTGTCCCTGTACTTTTCGTACACAATACAGAGTGCGTCCCTGTCGCCTTTCTTGAGCCTCTTAAAGATCTTCCTGTCTTCCAGCATAGGCCACCGCACCTCGTTCATCTGATAGTATGACGGAAATAGTCCGGTTTTTACATAAGAGCGGCCGGCTTTTTTTTAAAATTTTTGGCCGCCGTCCACCAGGAACAGCCCGAGATGTGTCAAAAAGCTGCGGAATGACATATTTTCGGCGAACTGGCGTGTTTTGGGGTCTTGAGCTTATTGGCCATTTTGCTGACCGGAAACATTGCAATCGCGGCCGGATCTCGATATCATTGATGCTGTTGCGTGACGGATCGCCGGATATGACGTTATATGGCATATACCGGCTGCCCCCTTTTTTCACGCTATTTGCAGAATTCGTTGCGTCTCAGCCTTGTATGAGGTTGCCGGCCCAGCGCACAGCAGAAAGGAGGACGTATACATGAAAATGGCGAAGGTAGTTCTTATCGCTCTAATGGTATTGGCCGTACCACAAACGGCGCCCGCCGCCGTCGTCTTCAACGACGACATGTCGACCCTTAACTGGAACGAGGCCTCCAATGCCTCCAACGAGCCCGGACCCTACACCGGCGGCATACGCGTCCTCGGCGACCATGTCCAAATGTGCAGTTGGTGGGACAATGCAGGGTACACGATTATATGGAGGTCGACCGGAGTTATCATCAAGGACAACTCGATCTACACCATGACGGTGAGAATGATCAGTTACGACAATGGTCATACCGTGCCGTTCCATTTCTACAATGTGACAAACGGTTCGCAAATCGTAAGGTACACGCCCCCGTCGGTGTCGACCTCTTCGTACACGGATTACTCGGTTTCCTTCTCTACGGAGGGAACGGCCAGGGACTACCTCATCGGCCACAAACTGGGAATGACCATCGATCCGGGCTGGTGGAACAACCTGGCCGTAACCAATGTATCCATTACGGAAGAAACCGTCGCACCAAACGACACGACGCCTCCCACGCCGAATCCGATGACCTGGCGGACACCGCCCCGGGCCGCCAATGCACTGTCGATAACGATGACCGCCACAACCGCCGACGACGACCTCAGCGAGGTGGAGTACCTTTTTGAGTGTACGACCCATCCCGAGGCAAGCAGTACATGGCAGACCTCGCCAACCTATACGTGTTACGAGCTTCGCGAAGGCCAAGTGTACGCCTTCCGGGTCAAAGCGCAGGATACGTCCCCCAACCATAATGAAACCGGCTTCTCCGCAATCGCCTCCGCTGTCCCGGTTGCGCGGACTTATGACTATCCGCCGATTCGACCGGGCGCCGGCGGCAATCTGGCGACAACGAACGCCGCTCAGCTTACAGTCACCATCGACGTAAGCGATCAGAAGCAGACAATCAGGGGCTTTGGCGCATCCGATTGCTGGTCGGCCCAGTACGTCGGCCTCTGGCCGAGCGCCAAACGCAACAAAATCGCCGATCTTCTCTTCGAAACCGGCCTCGACGGTGACGATAATCCCATTGGCGCAGGACTCTCGATCTGGCGAACCAACATCGGCGCCGGAAGCGCCCGGCAAAGCAACGTCAGCGACCCTTGGCGGCGGGCCGATTTCTACTACGACACCTCACTGACCGCCTACGACTGGACGCGCTGTCCCGGACAACGGGCCTTCATTCAAATGGCAAAGGCGCGCGGAGTGGAATACTTCAAGGCCTTTTGCAACAGTCCGCCGATTACGATGACCAGGAACGGATACGCGTTCTGTGATCCCGACGTCGGAGATACGAACCTCGACCCGGGCAAACGTGACGCATTTGCCGCCTATCTCGCCGACGTCATTGCGTTCTACGCCGATTTCGAAGGCGTCGAGTTCGCATCGATATCTCCCTTCAACGAACCCGAATGGGACTGGAACGAAGACCCCGCCAAACCCGGACACGCCGGCCAGGAAGGCTGCAG
Organism: Phycisphaerae bacterium; assembly: GCA_014859965.1. GTDB lineage: Bacteria > Planctomycetota > Phycisphaerae > Sedimentisphaerales > Anaerohalosphaeraceae > JACZKQ01. The sequence continues at coordinate 56,370 of JACZKQ010000045.1, read as the reverse complement.
GTACAGCAACACCGAAATGGCTGCATTTGTCAAGGTGCTCTACCCCGAGCTGCAGTCCCGCGCCCTGCACACGCAGATCGATGTGTGTGATTCCGGGCAGATCGACTACCTCTACTCGCGCGGTGGCTTCCGGGCAAACCATATCTACGAGTTCTTCGACAACGCCTCCGGCAATTACATCGGCGACAGACTTCCGGCCGCCATCAGTTCCCACAGCTACTGGACGGACACGACCAGCTACGGCCTGATCACCATGAGGCAACTGCTTAGAAATGCGCTCGACAACTACGGCCTGGATTATGAACAGACCGAGTATTGTATTCTTGGCGATTACGGACCCAATCGGGACTTCGGCATCGATCCCGCTCTGTACATCGCCCGCACCATCCACTGCGACATGACGATCGCCGAGGCTGTATCGTGGCAATGGTGGCTCGGGGTCTCACCGTACAACTACAAGGACGGCCTCGTCTATGTCGACAAGAGCGACACCGACGGCGACTACTGCGACTCCAAAATGCTCTGGGCCGTCGGCAACTACGCCCGATTCATCAGGCCGGGCATGAAGCAAATCGGTGCCGCCCGATCCGACAACGCCCTGCCCGCCGACACCCTCGAAAGCCTGATGCTGTCGAGCTACTGCAATGACTCCAACGTCGTGATCGTCACAGTCTTGGTCAACAGATCCGCACAGAATAAACCCGTGCGTTTCGACTATCGCAGTCTGCCCCTGAATAAGCCCGTCAACTATGTCGTGCCCTACGTCACATCGGCGTCCGAAAACCTGACCGCGTACGCTCTGCTAAAATCCGACGACACGATAAACATCCCCCCCAGATCTGTCGTCACGATTGCAAGCATGCACATAGCCCCTGGCGATTTCGACAAAGATCTCGATGTGGACTTCGATGACCTCATGACCCTGGCCTCCCAATGGCTGCAGACTGGCCCGGATCTCTCGGCCGACATCGTGATCGACGATCATCACATCGTAAACTTCAAGGACTTCGCCAAATTGGCTGAAGACTGGAGTTTCGGTCCTTCACAGGGTCATGCAGATCCTGATTGAGGACCTGTTGAGAAGTCCAGAGCCACTGTTTTCAAAAGGGTGGAGTAGCCGCCTGGCGAAAACGTCGCGCTGCTGAGCAATGCCGATACCAACGGCGATGGGTGCTTCCGGACATCGTAAATGCAACGTCATCGGCCACAGCCGCCGCCAATATGCGCCCCTGGTACAACAGTTCCATACCGTGGGCATCGAATCATTGCGCATCCTTGCAAGCTCGTGCGACGTGGAAGCCGGACATTGAATCCGATTTTGCACACATATTCATTTGCAGGGGGTCTATTTCGCGCATCATCTCGGACTCTTAGCCGCCAAATAACGAGCAGTGGAGACAAAATGGAGACACCACGATCTGGCCTGATGTACCTCTTGTGACCAGTACAAACCGTCACACGCCAGAACAAAATACGAGCGAGCCAATCCACAGAAGACTTCCCACAGGTCAAACACAACGATCTTCACATCAGAATCCATTCGGCCATTGGTCGGCCAAGAGCAAAAGATCGTCAATACTCACAGAACCATTTTGATCACGCTCCGCTATACCAGTTCGAGACGTCACAATTGGCTGCCATCCATCCTGATGCTATTGCTACAAAGTCCGCAAGGTTCACGTCGCCATCAATATTCGTATCGGCGATACTGGTGGCGATCCGCTCAGCACCCGGCATCATAGGAATACACAAGCTCAGTCCTGTTGTCGTAAACGACGCGCTGTAACTCGCCGTTGCGCGGCAGTGACAAGAATGTGTTTGTGCCTGACCGACAGACCTGGAACGGGCATTCCTGACAATCCAGGGTACTACCGCACTTTCATGTTTGTCTGCTATTTCTCGTCGGTCCCCGTACTTTGCCTGCCACCTGAACGCTGCACGGGCTGGCGCTTGAACTGGAGTGCTGCCCAGGGGTCACCTGCAAGGTTGCCATATTCCATCGCATAGAGCCTCACCTTCATAGTGTCTTTGTCGATCTTCGAAGTTGCCATGGCCATGCTCTCTTTCTGGCCATTGCCTTGTGAGACTTCGCGTTTTGAGACCGCTCCGTCCCAGGTCACATCCCATTCGCAGTTGACTGTACTACCCTTGTTGTCAACTCCAACCTCGATGACTTTCTCCTGGCCGGGTACGCAGAAGATCATGCCCTGGTAGGCATAACCGCCCATCTTGAAGTAGACCGAAATCATATTCTTGTCGAGTTGCCATCGGTAAGCAAGCTCAATGGTCTGGCCCTCGTCGGTCGCGGCAGTCCACCGACCGACCAGCCAGCTCATCTGCCCTTCATCCACTATGCGCTCCAACTCCGACTGGCCTATCGCCGGGCCGCCGAGCAATGAAACAGTGCACAAAGCCAAAAGTACTCTTCCAATGCCAAGATTCAACCTGTTCACAACTACCCGCTCCTTTCTGAAAGAAACATTTTTCAAACATCCCCCGGTGCCAACCTCCATCGGGGGCTTGACCGGCAGTCAATGATCCATCATTATACATCAAACGTGAAATGTGTCTATTGGAGCCACTGGCCCGCTATTACGGCGAGGTCGGCGAGGCTGACAATACAATCTCCGTTGAGGTCGGCGGGAAGATATCGCGGGCACTCTGATTCGGTATATAAGGCAATGTCGTCGACGGCAAAAGTGACACTGGACGAGGGCTCGTCTTCGATGCCAAATACAACGGCTACGACATCGACGCCGACATCTTTTATGCTGGCAGAATCCTCTCGGCCCAACAGTTCGGCGGACAGATCGAACTCCAGTATTTCCCAGACGTCCTGAGAGGCTGCCATGATGCCGGAGGGCAGCTGCGTTCGCCGTGCTCTGTAATACCCGATGGTTGTCGTATCAGGGGCGACGAAGGCCATGGTAAAAGCGGAGTTCGGGTGGGACTGATTTCCGGAGAACTTTTTGATCTTGAACTGCGCCTTGTCGAACTGCGTGAGGTCTACGATCGCCAGGTTACCAATCGGGGTTTGGACGACATTGAAGGGCAGGCCGAGGTTGTGAGCCAGGATCAAGAAGTCTGCACTGCGGCTCTCGTTCGGGATCTCGTAATGGATGATCATGCTCTTGGGACTGTTGGGGTCTGCCAGTGTTTCTCCTTCAGAAGTGAAACCATTGGGCTCGCCAAGTCCAAGCGTCATAGTGGTTGGAAAAGGCGGAGTGGGATCCCCGCTGCCGCCGGGGAGAACCTGTGTCAAGGAGTAAGCATTCCACCAGGGGCCTCCGGTGTCCAGGCCAGTGGCTAACATGTCCGTTGTGGATTGGTACGATTCAAAATCCTCCACAACCCAGACAGTCTGTTTGCCGGCAGCCAGGACGATCGCAGGCATGACTAAAATGATTGATACAATCACCACGTTTTTGAGATTACTTGACATGATTCGCTTCCTCCGCAAGAGTGGAATGACCCCCATGACTGGTAAGAGCTGACATTTCGCGTTTACACGACAAGAAAGCATACATTTCTCCATCCTAGATTTATCATTTTACCAGAATCACATGAGACTGTCAATTTCTTCAAAAAAACTTTGTGCTGGAGACATTCCGTTTGTGGCAAGTATATTCGTGAAGTGGTGTCGCGTTTAGCGGTTCCCGCGTCTTCTTTTCCGGGCACGGTAGGCGAATCGAATGCTTTCGCTGGTTGGATGGCCTTACAGAAGCCGAACCGACTTCGTCGGGCGCAAAGCGGCTCTGTCAACGGCTGTTGCGCCGCCATCAGCGGTTCATCCGGCAGATGTTTCCACAAAAGCGACTATCTTTCAAGGTCGCGGAGATTCTCGATTTCTTCCCATGAAAAAACTGACGTTGCGGTATACTGGTCATCGGTGAATCTTTTCTTTTCTCCAGTTCTTTTGGCCACAATTTATTCCTACAGGATCGAGTGGGATTCGCCTATCTTTTCCTGGGGTCAATTCCAGAGGATTTCCCTCCCCACAGCGCCTGCGGCCCCCTGCCGAACCAATTTGGCGGGTAATATCTTTTTTTTCGCCCAACCAACCAAAAAAACAGACACTTACAAACTAACGGAATGCCTCAATTAGGAACAGATCAGACCGGATTTTGGCATGGCAAGCGCCTCTGCGCAGGCGCAATCTCGGGTTGCCTCAAGGGCCCCAGATTGAATCCGAAAACGGCTCACAAATATTTTGCGGCAAGCCTCTTCGCTCAAAAAGATTGTATTCTCTCGGACTCTGCTCACCCAACTGACGGGTGGTAGTGGATTGCTCCGCAACCTCACATTGATCCGATCAATTCATCTGGATAGACTGTTGCCTGTTTCAATTAGATTAACCATGGCCCGCCCCATTGCCTCACCGATGTCCATGTAGGTCTCGGCGTTGCCGTTATAGTGGCTGTTGGAGGCGCCTCCGTGACAGAGGGGCCTGCTGTAAACGGTCGCGACGTTGCGCTTGAAATCGGGATACTTGCCGCTCTTGCCATCTACCGCCAGTTGCGCTTCAAGGATTTGCCCTTCCGTGCCTTCGGCGCCTTTGGCCGTCTGACCGAGAGTCGCACAAACGAATTTCGCGTTGGGCGCATTGAAGTCCTTACGCAGCGTCTTGATCAAGTGCACGAGATTCTGTTCGTACCGCTCGGCATGTGCGGCGTTGTAGCGATCCTTATCGCCCTGCCACCAGAAGAAGCCCGCGATCTCGTACTGCTTCGCTCCGGGGTAATACGTGTCCAGCTCAGCCAGCACCTTCTTGGCGTTGGCAACATCGCCGTCGTACTGCATGCCGGCATACCATCCGATCGGCTCGGGCTCCGTGCCTTTTTTCCATTTGTCCGGCGAATCCTTGTACCCGGCGTAGACGAACGTCTTCGTTTCTCCAGTTTTTTTGTCTATCTCTTCGACCTCGTAGCGCTCGCTTCCCGGCGGCAGCAGGTCCCATCCGAGGCTGCGATTGCCAATGCAGCTTTTCAGGATGAGTACGGGCGCATCGATGGCGTTGCCCAAGTAATGTCCAATGCCGATTTCCGGCCCGATCTTGCCGCCCTTGATGGTCATCCACTCGTTGTTAAACAGCTTCATGGCGCCCGTGCCGCTGCCCATGACGCGCCCATTGCGGACGTCGTTGCGAACGGTCCAGTCGCCCAAGTCATCGACCAGGTAGGAATATTTCTTCTTGGTCTTCACCGCATACTCCAGCGTCCCTTCATTGTCTCCGGCAACCTTGCCCGCACCCAGCATGTTGGACTGTCCCATAAGGATATACACCTGAACGGGCTTGCTCATGTCGGCAAGTTTACCGTCGGGATCGGGCGACGGCCCGGGCGCATCCGCAGCAAAGGCCGACAGTGTGAAGACCGAAACCAGCAGGGCAGTAAAAAAAAAGCAATTTGTATTTCGCAGGCTGTTCATAATGAGCTCCTTGATTCGCGATTTATAGCTTAATACCTTTACGATTTGCCGCCGGCGTCTTCCTGCCGTGTTACAATCGGCACATAGCCGACTTCCAGGCCTTTCGGCGGCGCCACCAGCAAGTTCGGGTCGAGCTTGACGAGCGTCCCACGGCTTGGCGGAGACATGTAGTCGCGGTCAACCGCCCAATTGGCATGAATTTTTTCGACGAAGGCCTGCAGTTTTGCCTTCTTCTCTTCGCTCCAGTTGTATTGCTGAAATGATGGCTGATCCACAAAGCGATACCAGGAGTAGGTCACCAGAGATCCGTCGCCCAGAATCACCGTAATGGGGCCCTTCGCCGGTCCCGGATTGGTCCAGGCGCCGCTGCTGGGCGACGTGTAGGACTGACCACGATCGGCCAATTTGAACTCCTTATCCAGAAGCCCCGTCTCAGACGGCACCTCCGAAGCCGGTACAGCCACGCGCTTATCGCCTACAGCCTTGAAGTACTGAGGGAAATTGCCCATTTTCCAGGCCATACCATTGTTCCACTGCAGTCCCCAAACATAAGGACCAAATACTTTCGTGTCGAGGACTTTGTCGACGTCGGCTATGGACTGGTGATTCTGATCGAACCGCGGCGTACGCGTTGTCAGCGTAGCCTTCCAGGAACCCTCCTCGGCAAATCGTCCAGAGCACGCCGGACCTCCATCACGCCAGGCCTTGAAGGCATCGTACAGAGCCGCTTTGGAGTAGTAGATTACATCCTGAACGAGCAGGGACTGTCCCTGCTCATTAACCGGGAACTGCAGCCTCGGAATTTTCGAGTATACGACGCCCTGTGCATCGACGCCGTCGAACCGAGGCACCGTATTGATCTCCATGGCGCCGCCGCCCATCTTGCCCGGCCGGGCATCCAGCCCGCGCCCGTAAACAAACGGGTAGTTGAACAGCTTGCCGATCTTGCTCCACGTCTCAGGAATGTAATAAGCGATCGGGCCTTTGAAATTGGCGGTGCTGATGAAACACGTCCAGGCCTGATCTCCGGTCGGCGGGTCGCCGGTGGTGGGCTCAGTAAACGGCAGCGCCATGTACGTGTAGCCCATGAAGGCGCCATTAGGATTGCCCTCGAACGGCAAGGCGTCCGGCGGAATCAGCAGGCGGTTGCTGAGCTGCGCGATACCCAGCCGATCATCCGGCAGCGCCGTGCTGCTGTAGAAGAACGACCACCCTGGCGATCCGACCTCGTAGTCGTAGCATTGCGGCGTGGCGTTCATACTAAACTTCGGCGGCCCATAGCGAAACCGATTACCCGCCCAGTAGCCCAGCCCCCCCTCGACAGTCTGGAACACGCTGTCCCAGGTGGGCCCGCGCTCCGGCCAATTGTCCCGGGCGAGTGTGCCGACCGGGGCCAAGGGCTTATCCTTGTTGTCGGAGTTGTCCGGTGTGATCCACGCGCTGGGCAGGCCGATCTGGAAGTTTGCCAGCGGCCTGTCGATCAGGGGCCACACCGCTGCATAGAAGCCCATCCCCATATTGTATTGAGCTTCGGCGGGCGGGCGGGATGCGCTGTAACTGATGTATCCGTGCAGACCCCCGGAACGCAAGACAACGATACCGGGTTCCATCTCCTGGCCAATTGCCTTCTCCTGGCCCTTGCACGTCCAGGACAGTGTGACGAGGGTCATCACTGCTAACGATACACTCTTCTTCACAATACTCTCCTTCTTATAAGCATGCCGAAGTGTAAATCCGTAGTTAGTCACCCTCGCTTTCGTTCACCACACGTGCGTCTGCCCAATTGCCAAGAGCGTTCTGGCCGTCGAAGACAAGCATCAGGCACTGCACGCCGGTCAGTTCGACGTCAAGAGCCTTGGCCGGTGTGTCTTTGGTCATGTCACGGCTGTCCCACAGGACCTTATTGGCAAAAAAGTCCTCGTTGTACACGCGGAAGCGACCCGTGGCGCCTGCTTCAGAGGAGGGGTCCAGGGCCAAAATCGCACGGAACCGGTCGGCACGGCCATCGACCATGAACATGAAAGCGCTCTTGCCTTTGCAACCAAAACCTCTCTTGAACATCTCGCCAGCGATCGTAATCGGCCCTCCGCCAAAGGCGGTGTCGTAGGTGGGCGTGTTGCCCCTCTTCCAGATATAGTACAGATCACTCAGACAGGTTTCCCCACGACGGGTCACCGTGTATTTCTCCAGCGGCATGGGCGCGGGCCCCGGCAGGGGCGGCCCTGGGCGACCCACCTTGATCATCCTGTGCTCATGCTGGCCGAGGCCGCGGGCCGTGAAGCCCTCCGTAAATTCTCCGAGGTCCTTGCGGGTCCAGAGGTCGCGTACCGGCTGACTGCCTGACAGGCCGATCTGGTCCCAGCGGACGGTAATATCCGCCTTATCACGTTTCTTGTTCAGAAGCAGGACGGCGGTTGTTCCGTCGGCCAGCGGCTTGTTGTAAACCTCTCGGCCTTCCTCGTTGAAGATCCTGTATCCCTGTACCCCGCGCGGATCCTGGTTCACAGCGATTAGCTCGGGCGCCGTCAACACCTTCCGCGTCTGCTCACTCATCGTGCGAAGGTCATTGCCCGCCATCAGCGGCGCCGCAAGAATACACCACAGGCTGAAATGCGCCCGGTCGGCAATCTCCCGCCGGTCGGCGTCTATATGTTTGAGGTTTCCTACCTGCAACATGTCGGGGTCGTTCCAGTGGCCGGGACCGGCAAACTGCCAAAGGCCGTTGAACGCCGGATGAATGGCTTGGTCGCCGGCGGATGTTTCCGCACAGGCGTAGACCGAATCCATCCAGGGATAAATGTCGTTCGAAGTCCGCCACAACTGGGCATACTCCATCCCGCCCCACGCCCACGCGGCATTCCCGAAATCCGAGATGCTCAACACGATTGGACGCCCTGTCGCCTCAATGCACCTGCGATACAGAGCATAGTCCTCCGAACTCATTCTCCCGTTGCTCTCGGCAAAGCAGCTATCCATCTTGATGTAATCCACGCCCCATTCGGCGAACGTCTCCATGTCGATCTGCTCATAGCCTAAACTGCCCGGCAACTGCTGGCAGGTCAATTTCCCGCGATCCTCGTACAGGCCGAACTTCAGTCCTTTGCTGTGGATGTATTCACCGATTGCCTTCATGCCGCTTGGGAACTTCACGGGGTCCGCGACAAGGCGGCCGTCCTTGTCCCTGTCCTTCGCCATCCATGCGTCATCAATAACCAAATAAGTGTAGCCCGCGTCGCGCATACCGGAGGTTACCATCGCGTCGGCAATCGCTTTGATCTTCTCCTCATCAATTTCCTTTTCAAACGCATTCCAGCTATTCCATCCCATCGGTGGTGTCGGAGCCAGGCTCACATCGGTCTCCATGGCTTTCGCCAGAGCGTAGCCGATCAAGCAGTAATTAGCGGCAGAACCGTTGTAGTGACAATACCAATGGCCGCCCAAACGCCGATACTCATCGCTCAATTCTTTGGTTGGCAGCACGTTGTCGGGCGTATTCTGAACCCCCTGCTGCTTCTTGACGCGATCGTATTCTTCGGCCTTGACACGCAGTTCTTCCAAACGTGTGTCCCAGAAGTCAAGTGTCGACACGAATGTGACGTTCTTGAGCGACGGATCACCCGCCACCGCCTTCTGCGCGTTGCGGAACGCCACCATAGCCGCCGCCTCGCGGTCCCTGGGATCATCGGCTCTTCTGGTCATCTCATGACCGCCGACCCCCATCTCGCCGACTGCAACCGGCAAGTCAGGCACGCCGAGGTCCTTGCGCACGTCGCGAATCATGTTCGCCAGGTTGCGCGGATACGCCTCGACGATGCCGAGGCCGACCTGCCGCCCTTCAACACGGGCAGGCCACTGGCAAAAATCGTTCCACCCTTGGAACCAGGCCATCCCGACGATCTCATAACCTTGGCCATGGTAGCCGGGCACAACGTCCCGGATGTTGGCCAGGCACTCTTTAATTTCCGAAATCATCTTGTGGTAGTAAGCGCCGACCTGGCGATTTCTTCCTTCCGACCGCTCCTTATCCAGAAGAGCCGCCTCATCTCCGGTTGGCTGGCCTGCGCTCGGCGATCGAAAGTCGCAGAACGCATCCTTGCCGCCCCAGGCCGTCTTGATCAGCAGAACGTGCCCTTCGTAGCGCTGGCCCACGATCGTGCCGAACATCAGCTCCGGGCCGATCTCATTGTCCGAAGCCCCCCAACCGACGGTCAACGGCCCTTTCTGCTCCCTTCTGTGCTCGGCTTTGTATGAAATAGTCACATCGTTGCGGACCGCCCAGGAGCCGTCTTCATTCTTCAAGAGATTGAGCAAATGTCCGTACTTCGGATCGTGGCCGAGATGATCGAGGCTGCGAATCTGGCCATGACCTTCCATATTGGACTGTCCCGCCAGGATAAAAACCTTCACCGGCTCGTCGCCGGCCGCTTCCAGCGTGTTAACAGAGCCAATGCAGGCGCCCGCGCACAGGACAAGGACCGTCAGAATCTCCCTAACCATATTCATCAGCATGTTCCTTTGAGAGTGGCGTAGAACTATGACATAACGTCTCATTTACCCCTATTGTACAACTATCAGTGCCTTTCGTCCATCGGCATCGAATTTAGAGATCGTTTTCCGTTGCAGGCATTTTGGTAATGGCAGGAGGAGCATAACAGTTCTTCAAATAACGGGGTTCAACAGGATTGTCAGATGTGCTCAGGTTTATCTTGGAATTTGCCCCAGGCGATCCCCGAGCAGGACCAGCCCATCGTCTCGCTGCTCGCCAAAGTTTCGCTAAGGGGACTCGTCGTAGACTGGGGAAATGTGGTATACTGGAGGAGTAAACGTGTAGCAAGGGAGGGGGCCTTGACAGTGCGCAGTCCCACTGTCGCTAAACACGGGCAAATTGGCCATTTTGCTTACCGACCGTCTTGAAATTAAGGCCCGTTTCTGGTATTATTGACTATATGCTCTCCAAGCATACGGACCAGCGCATCACGTGGCGCATTGCAGCTCACGATGATTGGCACGTAAGCACGTACAGGCCACTGATCCTGAAACCCGCGAGGAGACTGCATGATGAGCTACATATGGAGATTTAGATGGTGAAATCCACACCAGCGACCTTGCCGATAACCCTGTTTTGTTTTGTGCTGCTTTTTTCCGGCTCTGCACAGGGTTGCTTTATTGTGGGTGACCTTAGCGGCGACTGTCGAGTAGGTATGGAGGACCTGGTACTGGCTGCGTCGCAGTGGTTGGGGTGGGCCTGTGAGGGGGAGGTTGGCCTTGCGGCGCATTGGAAGCTGGACGAGAGCGGCGGCTCAGTAGCGGCGGATTCGTCAGGTTCAGGTTACAGCGGCATGCTTGCAGGGGCGAAATGGAATCCGAGCGGAGGGGTGCTCGGCGGCGCGCTGCAATTCGACGGCGTCAATGATTATGTATGGGTGACGCAAGGCTATCGGGGTATCACCGGATCCAACCCGCGGACGTGTTCGGCATGGATCAGGACAGGCCACGCTCCCGGTGAGATCATGACATGGGGCGATCAGTCGGTCGCGGGGTGCGCGTGGATAATGTGGCTGGACGAGATCGGTGTGCTTCGGGTCGATGTGGGCCAGGGGTATGTCGCAGGGACGACATATTTAGCAGATGATCTTTGGCATCATGTCGCCGTAACATCGGACGGTTCCACAACAGACCGGATTATCTTTTATGTGGACGGACGCATCGAGACAATCGGGCATTTTATTCCGCAATCGATAAATAGCCAGGGAACCGCTACTGTCAAGCTCGGTGTGGCCATCAGCCAGCACCTTACCGGCAAGTACTTCGACGGATTGATTGACGATGCCAGAATCTACGGTCGCATTCTGACGGACAAAGAGATATGGACGCTGGCGACAACCGGCACCACAGACTACGCCTGTCCCGATTTCAACACAGATGGCACCGTGAATTTAAGAGATTTGGCCAGGTTATCACAAAACTGGGCGGACCACAGACCGCAGGTTTTGATCAATGAGTTTCTGGCCGATAACGAGTCGAAATCGCCGCTGGGCCCGCGCGATATTCTCGACGGCAACGGCGAGGCATCCGACTGGATTGAACTGTACAACAATTCCCAAGAGGTGATCGATATCGGCGGCTGGTATCTGACCGACGATTACAGCCGGGCGACCAAGTGGCGGTTCCCCACCGGGACGGAACAACTGGTATTGCAGCCGGGAGACTATTTGGTCGTCTTTGCGTCGGGCAAGACGGAAGCCGAGAACCCCGGCAATTACCCGTATATTGATTCCGCGGGATATTTGCATACGAACTTTCAGTTGTCCAAAAACGGTGAATACCTCGGGCTGATTGACGACGATGGCCACACACCCATTCACGAATACAATCATTTCGAGCTGGGCGGCGGTAAGTATGGTTACCCTCCGCAGCAGAATGATATTTCTTATGGCTCTTACTATGACGAGCAGCGACATTTCTCACAACCGACTCCCGGGGCAGCCAACAGGAGTTCATTTGACGGATTTGTTGAAAAACCCGACGTAAACATAAAAGGCGGCTGTTATGTAAGTGGCTTTGACCTGACCATGAGTTGCGGGACCCACAGCGCCTTTATCTGCTATACGACCGATGGAACCGTGCCCAGCCCGGTCAACGGCCAGGTATATACAGTCCCGATTCACATTGACGGTTTGACAACACTAATTGCCAGGGCTTTTAAACCGGGCCTCCAGCCGTCGGATGCCAGAATCGAGACGTATCTCTTCATCGATCCGGCGGTGTCGTCCTTTAATTCGAACCTGCCGATCGTTGTCATCGATACGCTGGGAGTGACGGTACCACAAGATAAGATTAATAAGCCATGGACTCCCTGTCGAGCGGTAATTATTGACACCGATGACACAACAGGCAGAGCCCATCTTACCGGCCCTGAACACTTCGAGGGAATAGCACAGATTCGCTATCGGGGCGAGAGCACCTATGGCACAAAACGTCATTTCGCTTTTGAGGTCCAGGATGAGTACGGCCAAGGTAAAGACGTTTTCCTCCTGGGTATGCCAGCGGAATCGGACTGGGTCATTACCGGTGAAAAACTCGACTACACATTGCTTAAGTGCGAGATTGCCTTCAAGTGGTTCAGGGACATGGGCCATTACGCACCTCGTCAGCGATATGTTGAGGTGTATTTAAATGAGGGCGGTGGGGCGATCTCTACAGACGATTATAAAGGTATCTTTGTTCTTCGTGAAAAGATCAAACGCAGTAAAACCCGAGTGGACATAGCACGCCTCGATACCTCGCACAATCTGGAACCCAAGGTCTCCGGTGGGTATATTATCAAGTGTGATAAACTGAATGACGGCGATACGCTTCTTACAGACTTTTTGGAAACAGCACCCTATGGGATACAAACTACAGGTAATGGAAAACCAATTCTAACCGAACCGGGTCCTCTAAAAGTCACCGGCCCGCAGATCGAGTGGATCACGGACTATATTAACGAGCTGCATGCGGTGCTGTGGCAAAACACATCCAGCAGCTATTATCCAGGTCCCGGCCCTGAGTACACTGATTACATCGACGTGATATCCTGGATCGATCACTTTATTGTCGAACAGACCTGTGCCGATTCGGACGCGTTCTGGGGCAGTTACTTCGCGTATAAGGATCGCAATGGAAAAGTCTGTTCCGGTCCGCCATGGGATTTTGATCGCGGGTTCCACAATAACGCCGGTTCGGCCAGCCCATACGATGTGTGGAAAACAAATGGCGCGATTTTTGGCAAATGGCACGAGCGATTACAGCAAGATCCCGAATACTCAATGAGGCTTGCCGACCGCTGGTTTGAACACCGCAGAAAGGTCCTAAACACCACTCTGACAATGGCCTATATCGATGAGACCTTCGCGCTAATCACCGAGGCAATGGGAAGATCGATTGATAAATATGGTTTTCCTGGGAGCGGGGGAACCTATGCCGGTGAAATTGTCCTTTTTAAGAACTGGATCACCACTCGCCTGGACTGGCTCGATGGGGAGATTGGCAACCGTTTTGCCAAAAAGCCTCCGATCATAACTCCTGCAGGCGGTCATATCGCCAAGGGCAGCGCCGTGTCCATCATGAAGCCCTCAGGGGCCGCAGGAACTGTTTATTATACCTTGAACGGCGAAGACCCACGTTTAGAGGGCGGCTCGATAAATCCTGAGGCCCGGCCGGTCGAATCGTCACAGATCGTCTTGAACCAGAATGCCTGGCTGAGGGCTCGCATTAACTACAATGGAGAGTGGAGTGCTCAGAACAGAGAGTTTTACGCCGTTGACCCTGTGCTCGAGAATCTGCGAATTACCGAGATTATGTACCATCCGGCGAATCCGACACAAGCCGAAAAAGACATGACGGGCAATGCGAATCTCGTAGATACGGATTTTGAGTTTATCGAGTTCAAGAACATTGGCACGGACGATATCCATCTCAACCTCGTCAGTTTCACCAACGGTGTAGAGTTTACTTTCGGCGATTACACGATCGGCGCGGGGCGTTATGCCGTCGCAGTGCGGAATGAGGACGCCTTCAGGGTTCGCTATCCCGACGTCCCGGCGTCGCTGATCACAGGAACGTACGCCGGCGCTCTTGACAACTCCGGCGAGCGGATTACGCTGGTCGACGCGGTCGGCATGACAATCCATGACTTTGCATTCAAGGACGGCTGGTATGACATCACCGACGGGCATGGATTTTCGCTGACGATCCGCGACGCCGCTGCGCCGGTGAGCACGTGGGGCGAGAAGGACGGCTGGCGGCCGAGCGCTGCGGCGGGCGGCTCGCCGGGATACGACGACACCGGCGTGTTGCCGGCGCCGGGCAGCATCGTGATAAACGAGGTCCTGGCCCATTCTCACGCTGCCGCACCCGACTGGATCGAGCTGCACAATACGACGGGCGCCCCGATCAACATCGGCGGCTGGTTTCTGTCAGACAATGACACGGACCCCATGAAATACGAGATCGCTGCGGGCGTCTCAATTCCGGAGAAGGGTTACGTAGTGTTCTACGAGGACCAGCATTTTAACAATGCCGCCGATCCGGGGTGCCACACGCCCTTTGGCCTCAGCGAGAATGGTGAGACGGTTTACCTGACCAGCGGCCTAAATGGCGTCATGACCGGCTACACGGTGCAGGAGGATTTCAACGCATCGGAGACGGACATTTCATTCGGACGTTACCGGAAAAGCACCGGGACGTACAATTTCATCGCAATGAGCGACAAGACGCCGGGTTACGCCAACGCGTATCCGAAGATCGGGCCGGTGGTGATCAGTGAAATCATGTACAATCCTTCGGGCAATGCCGACGCCGAGTACGTGGAGATGCTCAACATCACCGACGGCGACGTAACATTGTACGACGATGGGACCGGCGTGCCGTGGATCTTCCAAGATGGCGGCGGCTTTACGTTCACCTTCCCGACGACGCCCGTGACATTAGCTGCCGGCGAGCGGTTGCTCCTGGTCAAGGACCTGGCGGCCTTTTCGACAGCATTCACGCCGGCCGCCGCAACACAAATCCTCGTATGGAGTTCGGGCTCCCTCAACAACGGCGGCGAGCAGATACAGCTTGCCAAGCCCGGCGATGTCGACGCCTTAGGCACACGGCGCTACATCCGCGTGGACCGGGTGGTCTACAGTGACGGCTCGCATCCAGACGGTGACGAGTCCGACCCGTGGCCGCCGGCCGCCGACGGCAACGGCAGCGCTTTGCACCGCATTGTCGCCACCGAGTATGGAAACGATATAGCAAACTGGCAAGCTGGTCCCCCCACGCCCGGAACATAAGAGGCCTGCTGCATTTACCATCACCGGCTTACTATTGTCCTGTCTCTGACTCCTTCGTAATGCCTGGAGCGATTCTTCTTTAACCACTGCAGAAGGCATGCCCGCAGTTCTTCGGCTTTCTCGACATGACGATGTCTGTCCGGGTTCTTACCCACGAGGTTGTTCATTTCGCAGCGGTCGGTATTGAGATCGTACATCGCGTTGATGACTTTGGAACTCGTCGAATATGGGATTATCAGCTTCCACCCATCTTTGACAATCATGTAGTTGGATTCGACGTCGCCACGATAATCCCACTCCGTGACCACATATTTGCCGTGCTCCGTATCTGTCCCTTCAATCAGCCCCCGAAGACAGTTACCGTCCGACTTGTGTTCTTCGATTTGCAGGTAATCCAGGATCGTCGCAAATAAATCGATCAGCGAAACACATCCTTTTACCGTGATATTGCTCTTGATCTCACGAGGAAACCGTATGATCAGCGGGATATGTGCCGACTCTTCGTAGAACACATTCTTTTCGCGCATACCGTGAGCTCCCAGCATTTCGCCATGATCGCTTGTGAAGATAACCAGAGTGTTATCATTTAACCCATGTTTGTCCAGCGTCTTCAATATCTCGCCCACCCAGTCATCGATCTCCTTTACAAGGCCGTAATACTCAGAGATCATATACTTGATCTTTTCCTTGTCCCTGTATTCCGGCAGATGCTTTCTTCCGTTAGCTCCCGCATAGGGACTGTTCGACATGTCATCATCGATACTTACCGGAGGCGTCATGTCCTTCGTCGGGTACATGTTGTAATAGGGTTTGGTCGGAAGCATTGGAGCGTGCGGAAAATGGAATGAACAGGTGATGCTGAACGGCTTGTCCTTTAATCGTTCGATCGCTTCGATGGTCTGCCTTGCCTGAAACGCCGTCAAGGTATGCTGCCCGGGCATCAACAACTCACCATGCTGATCGCATTGAAGAACTTTAGCCTTGGCCGTCTTCAACTCGTCGTAGCTGGCTCCATGAAACCTGTCCATCGGATTCGTTCTGTAGGGTCTTTCGGACATATTGTCGATCAGTTCACCCTGCCCGGGTTTTCGGCGTGGAACATGCGCGTCCAGATGATCAAGGTGCATGAATTTCTGGCCGCCGTGATCGAATATCGATCTGCCGTTCATTGCGGCTTTTGCAGGGTTCTCATAAATGTCCGTATGCGAAGTCTGACTGTGCCATTTGCCGTAGTATTCGCAATGATAACCGTTCCCAGCCAGTATCTCATCGAACGTCGGCATGACCATCAATCCCGCTTCCTGATAGTGGTAAGCCCGTTCGTTGGTTTTCATGCCGGTATGTTCCACCGTATGACCTGTCAGGATGGATGATCGTGCGGGAGCGCAGACTGCACAAGGCGTATATGCATTCTTGAAATAAGCGCCTTGTCTCGCCAACCGGTCGAGGTTGGGGGTTTTCAGGACAGTGTTGCCGGCCATGCTCAGCGCATCCCAGCGCTGCTGATCCGTCATGATGAATAAAAGGTTCGGCCTTCCTGATTTCACCTGAGCCCATGCCGAAGAACCGGACGTCATTATGCTGCCGACACCCAGGCTGGCCATCTGGAGAAATGTCCGCCTTGTCTGTTTCATATTGTGCATCCTTCAAGACTTGAATATTAACGGTCTTCGCGAACCGGCATATTTGCCGTCCGCTCGATTTCTCCACGAAGCATACGTGTGGCCTGGCCCACCAGCCACAGGTAATGATCGCTCGGCAATTGCGCATCGCTAATATCATAAGGCGGGTAATCCATGTTGCCGGTCGGAAGGAACGGCGTTGACGGCCCGGTTGTCGAATCCGCAATTGGAGGGTTATTCGTGCATTTGAAAATCGCGGTCCCTTCGTCGACCTCGTCAAACATAGCCTGGTAGATCATCGTAGCTCCCGCATCGTGAATGGCCTTGTAGACTTGTCTCCACAGGAAAGCGCCTCCCCGCCTTGGGATTTGGTCGAACTTGTCGTTCTGCTGCAGGTTCTGCCAACTGAAGCCCGGAAAAACAACCGGAAGGTAGTCTTTATTGTTGGCGGGATCATTACACCATGCCTGATCGGTGGTCGTGTATTTGGTTGTAAAGTTGTCCAGCTCACTTGTGTTTTTGCTGCCGTATCGTCCAACCGCCCAGGGGCTGATAACATCAGCACTATCCACTGTCTTCTGAAACCAGTACTCCGGGTTCGTTCGCCAGGAATTCTGCACACCTATCATAACCGTACAGCCGCCATAAACAGGGTCGTTCTTCAGAAAGTTCACAACATCGTAAGTGTCCTCTCCTTCATATGCACGCCCAAAGCCCAGCCCCCAGAGGGCAACAATGGGTTTGCCCTTATGATGCAGATATGCTTTGTCTGCAGGATCCTGGGTGATCTGGTATGTATCAACCAGGTGCTTCCAATCGTCTATAACCCTCTGTTTCAATTGAGGGCCTGTTAAGTTGCTGCTGAGGTCATACATCATCGCCCATGCACGCTTGTGCAGGTTGGCGCCCTCGCGGCAATTTAACATGACATGGTCTCTATGGTTTCTGGCAGACGATCCAGGCGTGGTCTCTGACACAAACCTCTGGAGAAAAACACCATCGATACCGTATTGGGCCATCCAGGAAAAGTGCCTCAGCACGGTTTTCCTGTTATAAGAACTGAAGACATAGGCTGTGCTGCCGTCGGCATGGCTGAAACCCGTGGGGAACTTCTCATCCGCATCGTGTTCGCTCATATCAGGCCACCAGTCAACCGTGCAGTAACCGGGCTCGAATCTCCCGCTACTGCCCCAATGGACCCATCCTCGATTCGCGCCATCGCCGGGCGCGTTGAACCATCCCTGGTAACCGCACATAATCATGCCGTGCAGCGTCGCATAATAAGGCTTGTCCGAGGTTTTCCAGTTCGCTGCAAGCGCCGAGTAATCCCTCATGTCTACCTTCTCGTCTCTTGTCAAGTCTGCTTGCAGTTCCTCTCCCTCATCGAGCCACTGCGCTGCGAACAAAACAAGGTCGGCACTGTCAACATCACCGTCACCGTCAATATCACCCGTCCCAAACTCCGGAGGCTTTGCTCGGACAGTCGTCTTGCCGCTGTTAGTCACATCGTAGTCGCAATGTACCGTAGCCTTTCCGCCATAACCCATTATTCTTCCGGCGGCAATATAAGCTTCTATCTTCGACGCATGGTTCCCGTCAATGGTGACGATACCTTCTGCAATGTTAAGTACCGAGCCTTCCTTAATCGAATCCGTTGCGTGAACAGTGTGCAGATCCAGATGCCCTGCATGGACATTCACGGTCCCCCTGCCGCTTTGCCAGCCGATCCCGAACATTTCCGAGACCCTGACATATCCGCCATTGACATCCAGAGTACCCACCGAAGGGGCAATATTGCCTACCCAGAAGTGCTGACCGCACGTAACACTGCCCCCCGCCTCAACGATCATATGTGCGGTATTGTTGTATCCAACCGCCGACCAGTTAGAGCCAGTTGTAATGCTTCCGCCGGCAATGATGCGAACAATACCGCCCGGGCCATTGTCGCCTTGGACGAACAGAGTGCAGTTTTGTGCATTGCTCACGACGCACTCTGCGGCTCCGCTTCTGTTGAACTGGGCTTTCCCGTCGGCCACAGCCGAGGGAAGTCCGTTGGTCCAGTTTGCCGCAACGCCCCAATCGCCGATAGCTGGTGGATAGATTCCATTTGCCGCAGGGTCCCACACAGTAGCTGCACTTACTGCGTCTGCCAGCAACAAGACACATACACACACCATCGCTTTCTGCATTTGGAACCTCAATGGAACCTCTGGTATTTCCACTCACAACTGAAGAGAGCCGCGCCAGACACAGACGAGAGCGCTGGCTGCAAACAAGATACAGGCCCGGCCCACAGAAGAGCCGAGCCTTTTCTAATTCAACATTGAGCTAATATACACTCAGAATAAATCAGCGGCGTCTTCTGATAAGCAATCCGCCCAGACCGAGCAGAAGCATTGTGGCGGGCTCGGGCACTACAATAGTCGTCAAATTCAGATCGGGATCGAAGGTCGCCATAATACCTGAACCGCCATTGCCGGTGATTTTTCCGATATCGGCATAACCGTATGCAGCAGTCACTCGGTTGCCGCCGACGGTAACGATACCGCTTCCGAAGATGTTAAGAACCGAACCATCCTGAATCGAGAGAGTGTCGCTCCAATGGTGCAGATTCAAAAGGCCGCCGTCATTGACGTTGATCGTGGCAGTACCGCCTGATGGGCTGTTGGCGTTGATCGTGCCAAGGCCGATATTCTGACCGACATTGACCACGCCGCCGTCGTTGATCTCCAGTAGACCGAAGTTGCCGACACCACCGGCGCCCATCCACAGGTGACCACCAATGTTCGCCGTTCCGCCACTGTTCACGATCATGGAAGCGCTTATGGCGCCGGTGACCCCAATACCCGACCAGCCGGAAGATGACATGATTCCACCCTCATTGATCACCAGATGACCGCCCTCGTCCACACCAATCTTCAGGTTGCCGACCGTCGGAGCCTCGTAGTCCAGAGTCACTGTATTGTTACCCCAGTTTATTCGGGCATCAACGCCTTCGCCGGGCACAGCACCACCTTGCCAGCCGCTGGTCGTACCTCCGATACCGTCGTCGACTGAGATATCCTGCCAGGGACCACTCTGCTTATAACGTATCGCGGCGCCACTAACACTTGCCATCACCAAGATGGCTGCTGCACATACAACAGTTACTTTCTTCATCACACCATCCTCACAAAAGAAACATTAAGAAATCACTGTTACGTTAGTTTTCACAAAAATCCTTTTCACCTGAATCCTCCCTAACTTGAATAGCGTATCAAATGCCCGGGCTGCTCGGGCACTCGATCACGTCAAAGATTGTTTTCTAAGGCTGCATCGACACGGGCCCCGGCAACGTATAATCACTCAGCCATTCCATGGCAAGTGCCGCAAAGTCCTGGAGATTGATCAGACAGTCCGGCACGCCGTCCGGACCTGTAATATCGCCGGGATAATCACCTGCACGATTGTCGCCGACCCGGGCCGCCTCACAGGCGTTTTCATAAACGGTCACCGTCATGTCGTCGGCAATAGGGTCGTTCAACTGATCGTCAGCTTCAAATACCAATGTCACCGGTCCGGCAGTATTTATGGTTGCCGTTGCAACTCTCGAGTTGGCTGTCACACCGCCGTCGTCACTTGGACTGAATACAACACCAGGATTACTCGACCTCCAGGTCTCCTTCACAGGCGACTTCCCATCGTCATCATAAGTCCCAGTTAAATCAACGTGCTTGCCAATCCATGTGATCATATTCGCGCCAGCGCTGACGTTAGTGGGCGGCGTATCGTCCGACACCTTAAAAGACCACACATCGCCTTCTATTACCCCCTCGGTCGGATTGCCGTAGATGTATGAATCCACCTGCCAATAATACGTTGTCGGCACTGTTCCTGTCACCGGAGCAGAAACCGTCACGGCAGTGGTATTCTCGCCTGCAACAGGGGCACTGATGACCTTCCAATAATTTGCCGAGTCCAGTTTATTCGGATCGGTCCCAAACCATACATCCACCCAGACCGAATTGCCGGGAACGTTGGGATCCAAATTCGTCCATTCCAATTGGATGTCGCCGTCGTGAAGCGTTTTGTCTCTGGGCCATACCGGCCACGGGTCCATCGGATGTGACGCCGTAATGGTAGTGACGCCGTTGGCGTAGACGGATTGCACCGTTCCTTTGCCGCCAAAGCCGCTTATGTTTGCAGGGACATTGTCGGCCAGGTCAGCCACGAGTGCGG
This sequence comes from Phycisphaerae bacterium, assembly GCA_014859965.1. Classification (GTDB taxonomy): domain Bacteria; phylum Planctomycetota; class Phycisphaerae; order Sedimentisphaerales; family Anaerohalosphaeraceae; genus JACZKQ01. The sequence goes on along the minus strand of JACZKQ010000045.1, from coordinate 35,285 downwards.
TTACGTTGCCGTTCACCGTCAGGGTTCCGTAAGCAATGTCAATGAAGCTGACACTTGGATTCCTGAACTCAAGATTGCCCGTTACATGCAACGTTCCGCTTTTAACGTTTACAATTCCGGTGTGATTCGACGTAGTCGTGCCATTGCCGACAGTGCCGATCTGAAGGTTTCCGTGAACTACCATGTCGCCGCCTTCGATATTCAGGTAAGAAATCTGAGGGGCATCCGGGGGGCCGGCGACCAACCCGACCCCGAAACGCATCACGGATCGAAGAGAGCCGCCTTGTTCAACGGTTACAATGGATGATCTGTCGTAACCGCTCGCCGCCCACGCTGTACCGCCGCAAACAAGCGACCCGCCATCTGCTATCGTTAACCTGTGCACCCATCCAACCGTACCGCCGTCTCCAACAACTAATTGGCCGCTGACCGCAGCGGAGTTTATGATGCATTCTGCTGTTTCTCTAGAGAATTGAACTTTGGTCCCAGTATCGGGAACGCCAACGGGGTCCCATTTTCCCGCTTCATCCCAGTAGTTGTTCGGGTCACCGATCGGGGCATTCCAGAAACCGGCATGGACCGCCGCTCCCATGGTGGCTATTACCAACAACGGAACAATCATCTTTTGCATTCTATTTCTCATTTTTGAGCCTCCGCGAAAGAACCAAATTGTGTTCTGTGCATAGTTCGTTGATACTGATTTATGGGATAACAATGGCTTCTTCCAGTGCATAATTTGTCATCCAGTTGTTCACGATTGCTGCAAGGTCTTCGATACCCACAGTGCAATCGCCGTTGATATCCATTGGATATTGAGCGGCCATTCCCGCACCGACACGGGTTGCCTGGCAGGCATTGGCGTACACACCCAACAACATAATAGCTGAATTTTTCTCGGGATTGAATTCATCCCATACGGTTGCAGTCAACGTAACGTTGCCTGCCGCATTGCCCACCACCACGATCGGGTTTTCAACGGTCGCATCTTCCAGCCCTGTGGCAGGATCCATAAACACGGTGCTCGCGTCATTGGACGTCCATTCGATGTGCACCGGCGAGTCGCCGCTGTCGAAAATCGTCGCATTAAGCTGAACTGGTTCATGCGCCCATGTCACTGTGTCCGGGGTATCGATTTGCACAGTGGGAGCTAAATCGTTTGTCACCTCAAACTTGAAGAGGTCGCCACCGACCATGTTGGCGTCGCCAATCATGCCTTCGCCGTAGATGTACGAATTAACTTTCCAGTAGTATGTCGTAGGAGGTGAACCTATAACAGGAGCATCGACAACAACCGAGGTGGCGTTTGGCACACCGTCCAGACCGGGTACCAGCGTAAGCGATTCAGGATCGGTCCCAAACCACACATCGACAAAGACCGGATCACCTTCAGTTGCCGGCGCCATGTTTGTCCAGCTCAATTCCACATTACCGTCCGGAATCGTTGCTTCGTATGCGGGAGAAGGGTTCATCGGGCTGATTGCGGTCACAAGTGTCAAACCACCGGTTCTTTCAACATTCAGTGTGCCTTTACCGCCAAAAGCAACGATGGTCCCCGCATCTATACGCGACCAAAGGTTGCTAGGTCGGGCAAGGTAATTATTTGTAAACGCGAGCGTACCGAACTTAATATTCCAAAGAGATCCCACACTGTCGGTGGCATCCGGTAAGTAGCGTGCCTGCAGAATACCGGAATTGATAGTTACGAAGCCCCGAGCGTCGGCGTTGCGACCCAGGTCAATCGCGTCTGCAACGAGGACTGTTCCGCCATTGATAACAAGTCTTCCAACGCCTCCCGCCTGCACGCCAAACCATAGATGGGATTTCGTGTCAAACAAGCCACCTTCTTCGACAATCAAGACGCCTCCATCGCGGTTATACCCCAAGCCCGTCCAAGAGCTTGTGGAGCCCATCGTAAGAGAGCCGCCGTCCATAATACGGAGCACATTGTTGTGTGGATCTGCCGATCCACCGTCGCCCATGACAAGGGTTCCAAAGATCTGGGCATCAGTCACCTGACACTCCGGAGCGTCCTTAACATTGAACACGGCCTTTGGGTCCAGGGGATCCAGACCCGGGATTGCATTGGACCAGTTGGCCGCATCATTCCAATTGGCTGCTCCATTGACAATCGTGTTAGGATCTGGATTCGCCGCAGGGTTCCACACCGTATTGGCGCCTGCCACACCCGCCGTCAACAAAACGGCCGCCATGAACAATATACTCTTCTTCCTCATCGTCCTTCCTTTCAAAGAAATGCGATATTCGCCTACTTTAATCCATATCTGTACTCGCGCTCCACAAATGAGCCTGCTTATGTCTTGTCTTCCCTTGTTGATCCCATTCTTGCTCGTCGCTGCACCTTCGGTTACCATGGAATAGGATCTCCTCATCCGATGCCCCTCTTTTGCCAAAGAGCGGGCATCGAGAGAACACAAGTACTTACCATACCAACTGACGGGATTGTATCATCGACGGCAAGTCTTTGTCAAGCCTATGACGCAGACTTTTACAGGCAAAGCTTTGGAAATGTAAATACATATAATGAATGACAGCTTACTGCAGTCGCTCAAGACCTCTTCACGCTGGCAATACTGGCCGCAAAGATAACAAATAATGCTGAGCGACAACTCGGGTAAAGTGGATCAGCCCCTGCAAGTTAGGCAAAGCGGGGTGCGCCATCACAAACCTCGTGACAGGAAAAGTCCTTCTGGAGATCCGTTGAATTCGGAATGCCCGCCTCGGATGCTCATCTTCGTTTATACAGTCTGATTATTTGTAAAGAAATGATTCATGAACATCAACGCATATCTTGACATAAAGATAAAAATGCAGTATATTTGATAGTAGATAGTGGTCAAAAGATTCGTTTTTTCAGTATTCGGGATTCCACCTTGCCGCAGAAAGCCAAAAGTATTAAGATAAAGCACCAGGAAATCTACGATTACATCTGCAGCGCAATTATGGAGGGCAAATACCTGCCCGGGGAAAAAATCCCCACCGAAAAGGAAATTGCTGCAGAATTCAACGCCTCCCGCCCGACTGTAGGCCGCGCAATGAGAGATCTGGAGCAGCATGGTATGCTTGTTCGACGCCAGGGATCCGGCACATTCGTCCACAAAGCAACACACTCACGTACCAAGACATTCGGGATACTCATACCCTGGCAGGGGCAGGATTCCCTCGATTCAAAGACTTCTATCTTTGGCGCAATGGTGCCTGCATTGTCAAGAATATCCAGCAGGAGCGGATATACGCTATTGCTGAATGAGTCTCCTCGTGAGGACAGTGGCGACACCGCAGAACGTGCGATGACAATATGCAGGCAATTGATCGAGCTTCAGGTGGCCGGCGTATTCTTCATGCCCATTGAAGATCCGGCCAGTGATATGAAGTCCAATCAAGAGATTGCGGAGTCTTTCGAGCGGGCGGGCGTAGGGGTCGTCCTGCTTGACAGAGACATCTATGAATGGTCCCGTCGCAGCAAGTACGATGTGGTTGCTATCGATAACGAATACGCTTCGTACATACTCACAAGACACCTGCTCCGGCTGGGATGCAGACGAATCGATTTCTTAACGAGTGTAACGGGTATAACTTCGGTCACGGGCCGCATTGAAGGTTTCTGGAGGGCCTTGAGAGCAGCCGGAGCGGCATGTGACGCATCCCGGGTTGTAAAGGTCGACCCGGCAAAATTCACGAATCTTGATGTGAACGACAACAGGACTGAACTCGATCCGGTTGTTGAGCGAATCAGGAGCAGACAGGTCGAAGCAATTGTCTGCGCTAATGATATGACGGCAATCCGACTGATACAGTATCTTGCTACGATCGGCATTTCCATTCCGCATGACGTCAAAATAGTAGGATTTGACGATTCACCTGTAGATGAATTTCTGCCGGTTCCTTTGACGACAATCCGGCAGAATGTACAGGCGCTCGCCTACGAGGCCGTAAGGACGCTCAAGGATCGAATCGAAAAGCCGGACTCCCCGGCACGCGACGTCATGGTGGCCACCCAACTGATCATTCGTAAGTCCTGCGGTTCCTGAAGCACCGAGGAACGGGGGCGTTCGTGTTTGAGCATTTGTGCGTGCCGGCGTAAAGGGATCCGAATAAATGCGAAGCGGATTGTGAAGCAGGCCGCTGGCACGGTTGGTCCAAATGTGATGGTACATGGCGTTCGATTGCGAGAAATGCCCGTGTCCCTTTTTTTGTGCGCACACTTGCCTATGGAAAAAGTTCGTGGCATCGGCAGGCGTTTGCGGTTACTATCTGGCGCTCAACGACGCATTTTCGCCGCGTGGAGCGGTGAAACGGCAACCCTTCGAACCGGAGGCTGCTATGCAGAATCTCAACCATGTCGACTACACTGTCATCGGCGTGTACTTCTGTATTCTGGTGGGCTTGGGCCTATACTTGAAGCGCAAGGCCTCCGCTAGTCTGGAGGATTACTTCCTCGGCGGCCGACGGCTGCCTTGGTGGGCGCTCGGCGTTTCGGGGATGGCGTCGTTCCTGGACATCACAGGTACAATGATCATTGTATCATTCTTGTTCATGCTTGGGCCGCGAGGTCTGTTCGTAGAGTTTCGCGGCGGCGTCGTGCTGGTTTTGGCGATCTATATGCTTTGGTCCGGCAAGTGGCATCGCAGATCCGGCTGCATCACCGGGGCCGAATGGATGGAGTTTCGATTCGGCAACGGCTTCGGCGCCCACTTCGCCCGCATCATGCGGGCCGTTGCCGAAGTGATCTTCACCGTGGGCATGCTTGCCTACCTCGTCAAGGGTGTGGGTCTGTTCCTTTCCATGTTCCTGCCATGGACGCCGCTGCAATGCTCCCTGGTCATGATCGGTGTCGCCACCGTTTACACGATGGTCAGCGGCTTCTACGGCGTCGTTTTCACCGACATGTTCCAGTCGCTGATCATTCTCATTGCCGTGGTGTCGATCTCGGTCATTGCGATGACCGCCGTCGCCGCCCATGGCGACATGGCCGACCTCGCGGCAACGGTAACTGGGCAGAGCCGCTGGATGGAGTCGGCACCGCCATGGAAGACATCCATGCCGAAAGGCTATGAAGGCTACAGCTTTCTGTCGCTGATGGCCTTCATGTACCTCCTGCGCAACGTCTTCTACGGAATGGCCCAGGGCGACGACCCCAAGTACTTCGGCGCCAAAAGCGACCGCGACTGCGGGCGTCTGACATTCCTATGGACCTGGCTCATGATGTTTCGCTGGCCGATGATGATGGGATTTGCCGTGTTGGGCATCTTCATGGTACATCAGTGGTTCCCGGACCGGGGCATGCTGGCCCAGGCCACCGACCTGATCAAACAGCACACCGCCGTCACGGACCAGGCCCGCTGGGCCGATGTCCTGGCAAGCGTCATGAACCAACCGCAGCAGTACGCCCCCACCCTCGTCGACGGCCTGCGCGAACTGTTCGGTCCCGAGTGGCAGACGAAACTTCATCTTGTAGGCTTCCACGGCACGGTGAACCCCGAGCGCATTCTGCCTGCCGTCATCCTGCACCGCGTTCCCATGGGCCTCCGCGGCATGCTCTTAGTGGCCTTGATCGCCGCGTCCATGTCCACGTTTGACTCGACGGTGAATAAGACGGCGGGTTTCTTCACGCGTGACCTGTACCAGCGCTACCTGCGCCCGAAGGCCTCCAACCGGGAATTGATTTATGCAAGTTGGGGCTTTTGCGCGGCCGTCGTGGCCCTGGGCTTCATCATGGGCTACAAGGCCCGCAACATCAACGATATCTGGGGCTGGATCATCATGGGACTGGGCGGCGGCATGCTCGTACCCCTGTTCCTGCGCCTATACTGGTGGCGTTTTAACGGCGGGGGTTTCGCCTTCGGCATGACTGTAGGGCTCATTGGGGCGGTCGTCCAGCGAATCGCGTTTCCCGACCTCGGTGAACTGCAGCAGTTTGGGATCATGCTGGCCATCGGCCTGCTGGCCTCAATCGTGGGAACGTTTCTTACTCCCCCGACGTCACCGGAGGTACTCCAAAGGTTCTACATACAAACCCGGCCTTTCGGCCTGTGGAGGCCGCTCAAGAAGAACCTGCCGCACGACCTTCGCACCGCAATGGAGCAGGAGCATCGCCGCGACCTCCTGGCCGTACCGTTTGCCCTGGGCTGGCAGATCACCTTGTTCATGCTGCCCATGCAATTGATTGTTCAATCGTACAGGGCGTTCGGAATCACCCTGGCGATCTTCGTGTTTTGTCTGGCGGGACTCTACCTGGTCTGGCTGGGGCCTCAGAGCGAACCCTCCGTTGCCGCAGACATCGCACAGCAACAAATCCGCCAGCGCGCTTAAACCATGAGGTGCATTTCAATGCCGGGAAAAAAGACGATACATCTGTTGTGCAATGCCCATCTCGACCCTGTCTGGCTGTGGGAATGGCAGGAAGGGGCCGCTGAGGCGATTTCAACCTTTCGCACCGCCGCAGAACTGGCCGAGAACGACGACACCTTTATATTCAACCACAATGAAGTCACGCTCTACAAATGGGTGCAGGAATACGAACCCGCGCTGTTCGAGCGAATCAAGAAGCTCGTCAAGGCGGGCAAATGGAACATCATGGGCGGCTGGTACCTTCAGCCGGACTGCAACATGCCAAGCGGCGAATCGTTCGTGCGACAGATCCTTCTCGGCCGGCGCTATTTTCAGGAACATTTCGGCGTCCGCGTGACTACCGCGATCAACTTCGATCCCTTCGGCCACACCCGCGGCCTCGTGCAGATCCTCGCCAAAAGCGGCTATGATTCGTATCTTTTCGGCCGCCCCGACCAGAACGACTGCCCCCTGCCCGCCGACGAATTCGTATGGGTAGGCTTCGACGGCTCCGAGGTGCTGGCGACGCGTTTCAGCGGCTGGTACAACTCCAACCTGGGCAAGGCCAGGCAAAAAGTCGAACAGTGGCTCGTCGACTTCGCCGATAAGGAACATTGCCTGATCCTGTGGGGCGTCGGCAATCACGGCGGCGGGCCGTCACGAAAGGATCTGGCCGACCTTAATGCTCTTATCCGGGGTAATAATTACCATAACATCGTCCATTCCACGCCGCAGCGGTTCTTCACGGAACTCGCCCGCGATCGCGACCGCCTGCCACGGCACGAGAAAGACCTCAACCCCTGGGCCATCGGTTGTTATACATCCCAGATTCGCATCAAACAAAAACACCGCGAGCTGGAAAACGAACTCTACGCTGCCGAAAAAATGTGCACCGCCGGCTGGGTCCAAGGCCTCATGCAATATCCCGAGACGGAACTGAACCAGGCCTTGGAGGACCTGATGGTCGGTGAGTTCCACGACATTCTGCCCGGGTCCTCCATTCAGCCCGTGGAGGAGGCTTCGCTGCGTATGCTCGACCATGGACTGGAAATCCTCTCGCGCATCAAGGCCAGGGCTTTCTTCGCGCTCAGCAGCGGCCAGCCCAATGCAAAAGCAGGCGCGATTCCCGTCATGGTCTACAACCCGCATCCGTACACCGTTCGCCAACTTGTCGAATGCGAGTTCAACCTGCCCGATTTCGGGGGTCTGGAAGACTACACGGCCGTCCGCGTCCGCAGCAGACGAACCGAGTTGCCCTGTCAGGTCGAGCAGGAACTCAGCAACCTGCCCATCGATTGGCGCAAGCGCGTCGTCTTCGCCGCCCGGCTGGCGCCGGGCATGAACCGTTTTGACTGCACAACCGAGCCTTTGCCCGAAAAGCCCGCGCCGCGACTCAAGCCTGCAAAAGACCGCATCCGCTTCAAGACCGAAGACCTTGAAGTCGTAATCAATACGCAAACCGGCCTGATCGATCGCTACCGCGTCCGCGGCATGGACCTGCTTGCAAAGAACGCATTCCTGCCGCTGGTGATCGAAGACGACAGCGATCCCTGGGGCATGCTCAGCAACAGCCGCCGTAACGTCGCCGGGCGATTCGAACTAATGAGCCCCCGCGCCGGAACACGCTTCAGCGGCATCCCTCAGGGCGCCCTCGACTCCGTACGCGTCGTCGAAGACGGCGACGTTCGCAGCGTCGTCGAAGCGGTGCTTGTTTATGGCGACTCCTTCATCTGCCAGCGCTACAAACTGCCCAAGGCCGGCACGGAGATCGAGATTGAAACCCGCGTTCACTGGAACGAAAAAGACCGCATGCTCAAACTGGCCCTGCCCATCAGGGGCAGACGGCACGACTGCGTGGGCCAGGTCGCCCATGGCGTCGCCCCCCTGCCCGCAGACGGCACCGAGGCGGTCGCCCAGAAATGGGTCGGCGTCATCGATCCCCAGGCCCAAACGATGCTCACATGCGCCAACGACGGCACGTACGGCTTCGACTTCTGCGACCGTCAACTCAGGCTGACCCTCCTGCGGTCCCCCGCCTACTCCTGCCATCCGTTCAACAAACGAATTATCATGGCACAGGACCGCTACACGCCGCGCATCGACCAGGGAGAACGCGTCTTTCGGTTCTGGCTCAACGGCGGCAGATCCTCAGAGCGGCAGAAGCACGTGGACCGCGAGGCCCTCGCCCGAAACGAAAAGCCGTTTGCTCTGTCCTTTTACCCGCCTGGAACCGGCAGCAAGCCGCACGCACTGTGTACACTGAGCGACGACGTAGTGCAGATAACCGCCGTCAAGAGATCCGCCGACGGCCGCGACGTGATCGTAAGACTCTTTGAGCCGACCGGCCGGACCCGCACAACCACCCTGAGCTTGCCGGCGCTCGGAAAGCGCCTGCGAATCCGTCTTGAGGGCTTCGAAATCAAGACTGTGCGCATTCACCCGAAAGCCGGACATATGCGTGAAGTCAACCTCATGGAGGAGCCAGTCAGGAATCCTCACTCTGTCAAGTAGAATACGATGTATGCGTCAAGCGACGATAAGACCGCCAGACCGCAGAGTGGCATCTTGCATCTCAAGTCGGCGTCTGGCGCCTGCCGCCAGCCCGGACAAAGACGGCCGGCTTGCCAGTCTCCGCCTCGGGCCGCAGGACTATGGCGCTGCACGTACCGACAGACTTGCTGTCTGTGCGATCTCTCCCCGCAGCATACGCCCGACCTGGGCCGACCAGCCACGGTCTTTCTCTTCATTTAGCCTTTCTTCCACCGGAAGTTTAACGAGCGGAGTGCGTGCACGCTCACTATTGCAGCACTTAGCCGGCCAGTATAAACAGCCGCCCGCTCATTGCCCGTTTCAGGTTGCCCCCAACTCAGCCGTGCCGAGGCAATCTGGCGGCTCCTTGACGCCTGCTGCGGCTACACATCGCACAAAGAGACTGCCTCGATCAAGCCCTGCAAAGGTTCGCGCGTCGGGATGTATTCATGGCCAACATAGCCCTGATAACCAACGTTAACCAAGGCCTCCATAATCGGCTTGAAGTTAATCTCCTGCCGGTCATCCAGTTCGCCGCGGCCGGGGCAGCCCGCGACGTGGATATGACCAATGTAGTCCTTGTGTTCGTGGATCCTGCGGATAATATCGCCATCCATAATCTGCACGTGATAAACATCAAACAGGAGCTTCATGCAAGGAGATTCAACCCGCTTGACGATATTAATACAGTAATCCGTGTTGTCACCCTGATAGCCGGGATGCCCCTTCATCGGGTGCGTATTGTCGCGCGTGTTCAGTATCTCCAGACAGAGATTCACATGCTTCTTCTCTGCATACCCAGCCACCTGTTTGAAACCCGCCACACAGTTATCTGCGCCCTCCTCAGCGGACCACTCCACACTCGTGGGATTGCCTGGGTCTTTCGCGCGATAGCCGGTGAAACAGATGACGTTGGGCGATCCGTAGTGAGCGGCCTCATCGACGGCCTGCTTCGTCACCCTGATGAGTCTGGGCCAGTGTTCAGGGTGATTCCAGCCTCGAACAAAAGGAGGGTCCGGATCCAGGTCAATCTGGGACAAGGCACACGTCAGGCCGTGCTCCCGTACGATCTCATGCTCTTTGCCCTTCACCAGCTCCACACTCCTGCAGCCCAGTTGCCTGGCAATCTGACAGGTCTGCGCCAAATTCCACTTGTCGCCTGCAACATTGAAGGCCCAGTAGGCAATGGACTGCCTGATACGTCCCTTGACGGCCACAGGTCCTCCCGCGGCACCCACACCAACCGGCAGAATGCCAACGCCTACTGCGCCAGCCGCTTTGCATAGCAGAGAACGCCGATCTATCAATTGCGCACGTTTCATATACCTGGCTCCTCAATTCCAAAACCATTACGCCTAAACCTGCGTTGTTGATGTTATGCGAATCTCACGGGCATACTGCCAAGCCCGAACAGCGACTATAATCTATCACCTCTGCATAACACCAATCATCAATCGCTAACGCTCCTCGCAGTTCACCATCGCTCACGTTGAGCATGAACGCGGACAAAGCGGATGAACTCCTGACCTATTCTTCCGCTGCTTGTCGTGTGGCAATAGGCACATAGCCTGCCTCCAGACCTTGCGGTGGCTCTACGATCAAGGCGGGATCAATATCCGCCAGTTCTCCAATCGCGGGCGGCGCCAAATAGTCGCGGTCCTTCTTCCAATTTCGGTGGAGTTTCTCCACCCGCGCTTGCAGCTTTTCTCGTTCTTCATCCGTTAAATCAGCGTTGAGCAAAGCAGGCTGATCGGCAAATCGATACCAGTAGTATGTCACCACGGTGCCGTCTCCCGGATGCGCCTGAAAGGGTCCTGCAACAGGGCCAGGCGTCTTCCAACAACTCTCCGGATCGTCCGGGGTGATGTAGGGCTCGGAGGGGCTGCGTCTGGGACGAGTGAAACCAACGTCGGCCAGTCCGGTTTCGGCCGGAACATCATCGGGCGAGACCGCAACCCACTGGGGTTTTTTGCCGCTCGTGTCGAGACGATAATATTCGGGCAGAGTAACCAGCGGACCGTCCGGACCATCCTTTTTTCTGACCAACTGGTCGTCCCACCGGTACCCAAAGGTGCTTGGATCCGGCGCCATGGGAGTGGCAAAAGAACTCCAGGCCAGAGGCACCCTTTCCTCGCGAGGAACCGCGGGCGTATAAATTCTCCACGTAGCTCCGCCCCGGCCGGGGAAGTTGTGTACAACGGCTCCCTGTGCGTCCACAGCCCCGTTGGCCGGCGGGCCGCCTTCAAACCAGGCTTTGACTGCATCCCAGAGGGCCTTCTTATCGTAGGAGGTTACACGGTGCACGACCACCGAATCGCCTTGCGGTCCCCGAGGGAAGGAGGTGGGAGCGACTCGGGCGTAGGTGTCTCCCTTGGTGTCAACGGCCTGCACGCTGGGGACATACTGCGTTTCCATCTGCAAGGCCCTGTTGGGCTGTGACGGACGCGCATCCAGAAACAGGCCCGCTAGATCAGGGTCGTCCACAGTTGCGCGGGACCAGAAATAAGGCGTAAAAAAGGCAACCGGGCCTTTGAAGTTGCCCGTGTTCAGAAATAAGGTCCAGCAGTTGTTTCCGGTGGGGACGTTCTTGCCAGCCGTAGTGGATTTGGCCTCGGTCAAGGGAAGCGGCAGGTACCCATAGCCGAACAATTCACCACAGGTGCCCTGTTTTAGATTCAGGCCATCGGGAGGCCACAGAACCCACGGGCTGAGTTGTGCCACACCATACTTTCCCCGTGGATTATCCCAGTCCCGTCCTTTGCCGGCCCCCGGTCCATTGGCCCATTCAATGAAGTTCAGAGCCACCCCGCCCATAATGAACTTCGGGGTTTCCGTGGCAAAGCGCGTGTCGCGCCACCAGCCAAGACCGCCCTCGATATCGGAGTACAGTTTGCCGGGCGGAGGACTCTGGTGCTGAGCAAACATCCAGGTGCCGAACAGACCCGTCTGAAAGCGATTACCCGGATACGTCTCCAACAGAGGCCACGCCGCTACATACATGGAGAAACCGGCGTCGTACATCTCTTCGACTCTCTCGTTAGGAACGAGCAGGTATCCGGCCATCTCTCCTTGCTCAATCTGACCAGAGCCGCCGATTGCGGGCGTCAAGGACAAGACGAACACGAATGTCAGGCAGCAATTAAGCAATACAAGAAAGCTTCGCTTCAACATAAGGTGACCTCCAAGCAATTGTTCTTCCTTAAATCCTGATCTGCCATTAGCGACAGTTCAACGACGATGCGCCTCTCGCATGGCAGATGAATCCTACTTCCACGTACATCTTCGAGTGTGCAGACGGTGTTTGCCATGACAATCCGTGCAGACCTTTCGATCTTCGCCTTTGGCGAAGACAGGCGCATGCTGAGGTACAGCGATCTTGTCCTTAGTATGACAAGTCATACAGAAAGGGTTGATTGTTTCCAGAGGAAATATTCGATCCGGGGCAGTGCCGGAACCTCCCGATGCCCACGATTCATCGGCGATGTGTTCATCGCTGACGCCATGGCAATCCTTGCAGCCGATGCCGACTCTGGCATGCTCGGCGGCGATGGCCTCCTGTTGGTAGTTGACATGACAGACATAGCAGCGGGTATTCTCACGGAAGAAATCCCCATCGGCGGACCCTTCGTCCAGCAAGAGCATCTCATCATCAAGCAGCAACGGTTCATCGTCAAGCAGGAGCGGCTCCTCCAAGGGAGGGTTCTGCACAATCTTAAGCAACTCGACATCGTTTTCGTGTCCATCTGCCTCCTTGGATCTGCGGCAATTGATGGCGCCGGCCGCTAACGCAACCATGATAAGCATGATAAAAACGTATCTCATGTGTCAGACTTTCATTTGATGCTTTGATCCGGCAGCAGATTTCGGCAAAAGTACATGTCGCTCAATCGCCTTGGCCTGTGATCCTACACGTATTGCCAGTTTTTGAGCCACTGGTAATTCCGAGGCAGATTTGCCCAGGCTTGCTTCGAAGCGTTCTCCATCTGAGCCTGCTCCTTGATGTCGAATTGCCGCCTCTCCTGGACCGCTTTGACGGCATTGTCAAGCTCCTCAATACTGTTAAGACCCGGGATCGGCAAGACGGTATTGCTGGCCAGGATGTATCGCAGGGCCAGCCGGGCCCTTTTAAGGTTTTCTTCTCTGTCCTCTGTGAACAGCGAACCCGCGGCAAAGGGCTTGATGCCAAATGCGCCGATATCGCACTTCTTCAGGGTGTCAAAGACGCTGTCTGTCTGGGCACGCCGGCTCATCGTCGTAAAGGGGAAGCACACGCAGTCGACCTGTGGGAAGTACTCAATCATGAATTTGATCCAGCGACGGTCGTGAGTGGAGAAGCCGATGAACCGGGCCTTGCCCTGTTTCTTGGCTTTTTCGAGCGCATCGACCATTTCACATGCCGCGTTGAAGGTATGTCGGCCGCCGGGCTCGTAACATGTGATCCGCCAAAGATCGGTATACTCCTGCCCCGAACTCTGCAGCAGCTCATCCAGCGATGCCAGGAGTTTCGCCGAGGTGCGGAAGTCCTCGTTTCGCATCTCCTTGGCGCCGTGCGAAAGCGCCAGATACATCTTGTCGCGCCGGCCCTGAAGAGCTTTGGCATCCCGCTTGACCTCGTTGTCCCAGCAGGCGTCAATGTAGTTGATTCCCGCGTCGATAGCACGGCTGACAATCTCGTTGCGCTCCTCCTGGTTGCTGCGAGAGTGACCGCCGAGGCAGACCGCTGAGACCATCAGGCCCGTCTTGCCCAGCCTGCGGTATTCCATGTTCTGGCTGTAGTTAAGTATCCTGGACGTGTCAAAGGTCTCGGCCGCAGCCCCGCAAACTACACCGCCGACGCCGACGGTCACAGCCGCGCCGATACCGGCGACCGTCATCGCGCTATCCCGTATGAAATCACGTCGTGTTATTCTGTCATTGGTCATATCACATGTCCTTTAACCTTTAACTGAGCGACTTGTTTCGTTGCCGGTTCCTAAATCGTTCACCTTATAATCGAAAGCAGGCCGTTTACTTCTCAATGGGTTTATTGCTCTTGCCCTCGTAAATCGTTTTGGCCTCATCGAGCGTGAGGGAGCGACTATAGATTCGAACGTCGTCAAGAATTCCTTCAAACCCCGAACCAAGACGCACATCGGCGCCTTCGGCAGTTTCTATCGGCAGCAGGTCCAGCAGGCCTATGTCGTCCACCTCAGCGATCTTGCCGTCGAGGAAGATACTGACATTATCATGCAGATTTGGGAGTTCCGACTCCGTTATTACAAGCACGATGTGATGCCACTTCCCATTGTCGGTGTACTCTTTCATGTAATAGTAGCCACCGAAAGGTGTCATTCCGAGACGTCCTCGAATGTGCCCGAAGCGGAACTGCTTGCCCGAGTCCCGTGCGCCCCAAACAGCAATGTCACCCTGCCTCTTTGTCGTTTTGAACCATGCGGCGACGGATCTTGGCTTCGTACCCGTTATGCCCTTATAATTCTTGATCTCGACGTACTGGTCCGCGGCAAGCATTAGCCCATTGCCGACCTTGCCTTCGACCGATGCAACCTCGAATGTAACTTGTCCCGCAAGCGTCCCATGGTGTTTGGCAGCAGATGAATCCGCCGCCGTTGTACCTGTTTTTTCCTCGAACTTCCACCAGCCCACAAGGGCGGGGTCCTCGTCGAGAGCGGCGGGCTTTTTCTTATCCGCCGCAAAGACAGGACAGACTGCTGCGACCGCCAGCAAAAACCAGAGTATACTGAATTCACCTTGTCTCATGTCATTCCTCCGCGCTGAACATCACGTTTTTTTTGCCGCCTTCATATCGAGGCTCCACCATTCTATCAAATCGCAGGACCGCTTGCTAATGCAGTTTTCCTTTCTTGGCTATAGCCGCTCGGCTATATCGGTGCCCGTTTCTGTTGTACATGAGCCGCCACATAGAACTGTCACAAATCCACGAGTTGTCCAAGCCGTTTCTCGACCGCGTTTTCAAAGGCGCGGGCCGCCGCCGCCAGGTCTTGAATCGCAAGGCCGACCGACTTGAACAGCGTAATGCCATTCTCCGATGCCCGGCCTGGCGACTTGCCTGCGGCAATCTGGCCCAATTCTGCGTAGATGTCAGACTCTTTTATCAAGCCTTGCCGCAACGGGATGATGAGATCGCCTGTCTCGCCCAATGCGGATGTGCGATGATCGACAATGAGATGGGCGCGCCGCACCGTTTCCGTCGGGATCTCCTGGACATCCGGTTTGTACGAACCGACGGCGTTAATATGGGTGCCGGCCCGAAGGTGTGCATCATCAAAAACCGGCGTTGTAGACACTGTAGCGGTACAGACAACATCGGCCTTGAACACAGCTTCGCGCGGCGATGTAACGGCCGCGACCTCAATGCACAGGGCACGGCTCATCTCGGCGGCAAAAGCGGCCGCAGCATTCGCAACCGGGTCGAACACCAGGGCCTTTTGAACAGGCCTTACGGCACAGACCCCTTCCAGTTGCGTCCGGCCCTGGACGCCGGCGCCGAAGATGGCAACGGTGGCGGCGTCGGTGCGGGCCAGCAGATCCGTCGCAGCTCCCGAAGCGGCCCCCGTGCGCAGGGCCGTAAGGTACGTGCCGTTGAGCAGCGCAATCGGGCTGCCCGTCTGCCCATCAAACAGGCATACGAGCCCCTGAATGCGAGGCACCCCCTTGACAGCATTGTTGTCGAAGAGGTTAACGATCTTTAATCCAATCCGCCCGAACCGTTCCGCAAAGCAGGGCATAAACAGTGCCGTGCCTGCGTGCTCAGGGATGTCAATGTGCGTCCGCACGGGCATTGTAACGCGTCCTGCCGACAATTCCGCAAAGGCCTCCTTCATCGCGGCGACGGCCTCGCGCATCGGCAGCGCTTCACGAATGTCCTTCTCCGAAAGTATCCGAATCTTTCTGCTCATCCTCTGTTTCCCTGGCTTCCTAAACACTCTCCCTGAACTTCAGGTTTCGGCCTGTCGTTCTCTTCTCCAATCTCGCCTCGATCTCTCTGGATGTCTCAGTCGTGGAAAGTCCCCCTAAGCCTGTACAGCGCAACTCCCGCGGCAGGCTCCGTCCCACCCGGTCCATCGCATCGATGACTTCGTCAAGCCGAATGACGGGATCATAGCCGGCCAGAGCCATGTTGGCGCAGGCCAGGGCGTTGCTGGCGGCCATCACGTTTTTCCCGAGACAGGGAACTTCCACTCGACCGGCCACGGGGTCACAGACCATCCCGAGCGAATTCTGCAGGGCCATCGAAGCCGCCGCTACAGCCTGCTCCGCCCCGCCGCCGCCGAGCGTTGCCAGTGCCGCCGCAGCCATGGCCGAGGCGGCCCCGCATTCGGCCTGACAGCCTGCCACCTCCGCCGAAAACGTCGAGCCTCTTCCAATAAAGATCCCGATCAAGCCGCCCGCAAGCATCGCACGAACGACATCATTGTCGGACAGTTCCCGTGCATCTGCCGCTCCCAAGACCGCACCCGGCAGCGCCGCACATGCCCCCGCCGTGGGCCCCGCCACAATCACGCCCATCGCGCTCTTGACCTCCATCAACGCGGTAACGTACAGGATGATCCGGTTAAGCATGCCCGCATCGAGCAGGCTTCCTTCCTTCATACGTTCCGCAAAGCCGCCGCACTGAAAGCCAAGTATGCGCTCCTCATAGTCCGTTCCCTTCAGCCCCTGTGCAAGCGACGTCCTCAACACTTCAACGATCGTGCGCATCCGCGCCAGTACGTCCGCCTCCGTGAGGCCCCCGCGAGCCGATTCATACAGTACCGCCAGTTTCCACAAGGGTACGTCACGCCGTCCCTTGTACCGAAACATCGCCTCGCATGTGGCAAATGGAACCTCCAGGCCCGCACGCGACAATATGGGGACAACCGGCGACAGCCGTCTTACACAGCGAACCTCGCATTCTCGCTCGATTGCCGCCAGCACCATCTCGCTCACAAACTCCTGACCCTTGTATTCGACAAGTTGTCCATTCTCGGCCGTATGCACCACACTCTCGTCGGTTTGGGCCATTCCAAGTAGTCGGTCGGCAGCGGCCTGCCCCTGGCTGCCGACAAAGATCAGCGTCTCCGCGTAGTCCCCTTTTAGGGACACGCTGAATCCGTCGATCTCAATGACCTCGATTCCGCCGCCACCCGTAGAAAGAGCCGTCAAGGTGTGCTGCCCCTGTCGGTTGCCAAGCGTCAGGCGGTAGGTGTTGGGGTGTGCGAAACCGAAGTCGCCGATTTCGACATGGACGTCGATGCCTGCATCATGTATCGCCCGGACAGCATCGGGCAGCCGCTCGTCCACAGCCTCCCAGCCCATCAGCCCACCAAACAGCCCCATGTCCGAGCCTTGGCTTGCGTGCGTGGTCGCAAGCGCCCCCTGTCGATCAAACTCCACCAGCACCCGGCCGACGTCCTGATCCATCAGGTCGCGCGCCAGCCGGCCGATCCGCAGCGCGGCAGCGCAGTGGGAACTGGACGGCCCCCGCATAACGGGACCGATCACATCATTAAAAATGCTCAAAGCCACATCGCTACTCCATGGCCGCGGCCGCGGTGAACGGAACTTCCCACCGCCATCAAATTGCTGTTTAGCTCTCTCGAAACTCAATGCCATCCCTGCACACTATGGCCGCGCTGTCCTCCTGCGTCAACAGCAAACTGCTCCGGCAGATGTGGGTGCCTAGCACGACCTTCCTGTTCATTGAATCCGGCGGACGCCGCAAAAACTCGGAGAATCCTCACCCTTGGGACAGAGACAGGGGGCGCCCTCCGACAGATTTAGGGAAAGTTGGTCCCTGTGGTGCCGAAATGGAGACAGGAATTCTTGCAGAAAAGGCCCTCATATCTGGCAGTCTACAGCCCGCGCGGTCGACTGGTTTCATTTTCGTTTGTCTCCCATCCACTGCTCTGTAACGATCACCGGGGCCTGCTGGAACAATTATACCTCTACACGGGACACACTCTGAGGCAGTCTGACGGCCGCTTGACAGGCACGACTATCCTCTGGAGCGTCCTTGACTCCTTGGCGTCAAGAGGATATCATGAGTCCACGGCTTGGCAAAGGTCTTTCAACTGCTTTTGCCAGCTATGTGAATATTTGTACGGCACGGGAACAGCGCAAAGGCTACAAGGCATGTACGCATCTTATGAAGCTGGGCTATGCCAATGCCAACGTCGGTTAAACTCGTACTGAAATGTCAGATTGAGCAAGTGAGATTCAGAATAGACATGGCTCAACACAATCATCCGCATTGAACTCAGGAAAGGACCAACACGTGGCGAACCAGAAGAGCAAAGCGATAAGGGGCCCCGGAAAACATCTGGGGCGAAGGACTTTTCTGAAAACAGCGGCAGGCGCGGCGGCGCTGCCGTACCTTATTCCGGCATCTGCGATGGGGCAAGACGGCAGCACCGCGCCAAGTAACCGTATCGTCATGGGCGGCATCGGCATCGGTAACATGGGCCGGGGCGACCAGGGCGCCTTTCTCGGCCGGGGCGATGTCCAGTACGTGGCCGTCTGTGACGTGAAGAAGGACGTTCGCGACGGCTCAGTGAACCGCGTGAACCAGAAGTACGGCAGCACGGACTGCAAAGCGTACAACGACTTCCGAGAAATCATGGCTCGCGAGGACATCGATGCTGTGCATTGCGCAACACCGGATCACTGGCACGCGATCATCGTGATCGAGGCCTGCCGCAACGGAAAAGACATCTACTGCCAGAAGCCCGAGACCAAGACGCTCCGCGAAGGCAAGCTGATGATCGAGGCGGCCCGGCGCTACGGTCGGGTCGTATCCGGCGGCAGCCAGCGCGTCCTCGAGGATTACAGAAAGTCCGTCGATCCCTGCTGGAACGGAGACAAAGGCATCGTCAAGTCCATCAATGTGAACGTGGGTCCGCTGCCGACGGACTGTAACAAGAAAGGCGAGCCCGTACCCGCCGGCTTCGACTGGGATATGTGGCTTGGTCCCGCCCCATGGGCGCCATACCATCCCCACCGGTGCAGCGGCAGTTACAGCATCGATGGAACAAGCTGGCGGTCGTTCAAGGATTACTCGGGCGGCGGCATGACCGACTGGGGCGCCCATCATTTTGGCGGCGCGACGTTCGCCATTGATGTCAGGGAACTGGAGCCCGAGGAAGTCATATTCCATAACGAAAACGGCAGGAAGTTCGCGACCTGCCGCTATCCCAACGGCAAACTCCTTCACCACAATTACCCGGGCCGAGGCAACCTGGACGTCGAAGGCACCGATGAAAAAGGCCCCTCCAAGCCTGTCCCCGCTTACGCCGGAACGGGCGGCATCTACGGTGACTTTATCGATTGTGTCAAGACACGCAAGAGGCCCTTCCGCGATATCGAATATGCGGCCCACACCGCAACGGTGTGCCACTTGTTCCTCATTGCGTACGAACTGGAACGGTCGCTGAAATGGGACACGGCCAGGCAGCAGTTCGTTGGCGACGACGAGGCCAACCGCCTTGTCGACGTTGCGAGAAGAGAGCCCTGGGTGATTTAAGTAAGCGATAATAACAGCAAGGATACTTTATCATGATAAGTAAAGAGATCACAAGAACGACACTGGCGGCCGGCGCGGCTGCCATGACTGCCGCCAAGGCCGTTGCCGAAGTGGACGCCGCCGCAGCAGACCAGGCATTGGCAATGCTAAAGACCTATGACTGGGACTCAGACCGCAACGCCTTGAATCCTATCGACCAGGCGATCATCGCCACACACGGCGATGCCGCGGCACGCCAGGTGCTGGAAAAGGGTCTGGTGGACGCACTTGCCGGCGGCCTCTCACGGTCGGCACAGGACTATGTCTGCCGCAAGCTGAGGGTTGTGGGCACGGCCCGGTCCGTCGCGGCACTGACTGCGCTTCTGCCGGCCGAAGAGACCTCCCACATCGCACGCTACGCCCTGGAACGCATTGCCGATGAGAAGGCCGCCAACGTACTGCGGGATGCCCTGCCGAAGGTCAGCAATAAGCTCAAGCCGGGCATCATCGGTTCGCTCGGCGTGCGTCGCGACGCGAAGAGCATTGAGGCCATAGCTGAGCTACTCGGCGACTCCGATGTCCAGGTCGCCAGGGCCGCAGCCCACGCCTTGGCCCTGATCGGCACACCGGCCGCCGCCGGCAAACTCAGCGCGTTCGCTAAGAAGACGCCTGCCGGCATGAAAATCCCTGCGGCCGACGCCTGCCTGATCTGTGCCGATCAACTGCTGGCAGACGGTAAGAAGTCCGAGGCCGTAGCCATGTACAAAGCGTTCACCGGCGATGACCAGCCAAAGCACGTCAAGGTGGCCGCCACAAAAGGCATGCTGACCGCCGCAGCGCAGAAGTAACTGTTTCCGGGCAGGGCTTTCAACGTAAAACACGTCATAAAGAGTAAGATATATGGCGAGATCGAGCCCGTCGTGCTCCAAAGCACGGTGGGCCTCCGCCAAGGCACAGAAGAGACGTTATGATTTACCGATATGCCAACTCCTTCCGTCTGGCAGCACTTGTATGTCTGGCCGGACTTGCCTCTTCCCTGACAGGCCAGGCGCGTGCCGCGGAGGATGATGCCGTCGATATGATTGTCGAGTTGATAAGCGGCTCGGACAACGACATGCGCGCCTTGGCACTCCAACAGATCCGTGAAGAGTTGCCGGGAGAGGATGCGACCCGGCGTTTTGTCGAACTGCTGCCTGACCTCGCGCCCGACGTGCAGATCAAACTAATAGATGCCCTGGGCGAACGCGGCGATGCCGCCGCCAGGCCGGCAATTCTCGAAATGCTGAACAGCGAGGCCGAAGCCATTCGTGCCATGGCCGCACGTGCCATCTCCGGCCTCGCAAGTTCCGCGGATATCCCTCTGCTGGCCAAAATGGCTGCAACAGGGTTGGACCTCGAGAAGGAAGCCGCCAGATACAGCCTACGACACCTTCGCGGTGACGAAATGAACGTTGCCATGACCGAGGCATTGAGAAATGCCGACACAAAACCGCGAATCGAACTGATTGCTGCGATCGTTGACCGCAACGTAAAGGAGTCGCTGCCCGTAATCCTTGAGAACGCCGACGATTCCGATCTGGCAGTCAGGCTGGCAGTCCTAAGCGCCCTTCGCGTTATGGGTGATGAAAAGCATGCGGAGATGCTTGTGGAGCGTCTCAAATCGGCAGAGGATGCATCGGAACGCAGGCACACTGCAATGGCATTGCTGGCGATATGTGGGCGAGAACGCATCAAATGCGAGCATGCCGTTATCGCTGGTTTTGACGGAGCCGATACGGCAACACGTATTCTCATGATGCGTGTCCTCCCTCTAACCGGTGGACCGAAATCCCTGAACCAGATTGTCGCGCGTTTGAAGGACGATGACCAGGGCGTCCGCGCTGAGGCCGTCCGTGTCCTCGCCGACTGGCGTGATCCGAACGCCATTCCTCATCTGAAGACACTGGCGCAAGACACTGAGAATCTGCGGAATCACGTCCTGGCCCTGCGCGGCATTGTGCGCCTGGCCAGCCCGGGAAAGAACCGCCCGGCAAATCTTGCCGACTTGAGGGAAGCGATGAAGCTGGCCACACGCAAAGAAGAGAAGGTTTTGGTGCTGGGCGTTCTGGGCACGATCCCGACGCTGGAATCGCTGACGCTGGTTGCCTCCGGCCTGGACCAGACGGAGATCGCGGAGGATGCGGGCCTCGCCGCCGTGCTGATTGCAGAGAACATCAGTGAAGGCAGCCAAAGCCAGGTGCGGGCGGTGACACAGAAGGTACTTCAAACTGTCCGGAACAAAGTGACCCAGGACAGGGCTAAGAAGCTATTGGATGTGCCTTTACCATCGCAAAATACGAATAATCACTTAGAGTCTACCAAGACAAGCATTCTGCAAAGCGAGCAGCACGTGCATTGAAAACAGCGCACAAAACCCGCATTTTCAGCCCAAAAACAAAGGTGCCCCAGCCCCAAAACTGCATAGCTATCGCTAAGTGAGGGTGAAAATCGCAGCCAGAAAGACGGCTGCGAAACAAAAGGAGACAAGAAATGCGATTGAGAGTGATGGTCACGCATGTTCGATCCGGTCAAGGATCTCAGCCATTCGACGTACTGGTCCAGCGAGATCGCCAGACTCCCAGTTCCTCACAACATTCTTTGCGGCGTCGGCCAATTCCAGTAGAACAGGTATCGACGGCAGGGTCTTCATGTCTTCTGCTGCATAAGGGACGTGATTGTCGGGCAAGCCTGGTTCGTTGTCATAGTCAACAATCGCATACTCACAAGAATCATCCGGCAGGTTGGTCTTTACGTCCTGGCAGAGACCGCCCATCACATAGACGACGATCTTCACCGGAGGGTTCTTCTTGCCGGTCGATACACCGTCCTTTTCGGGCAACTTTGCCTTCTGGCCGTCATAGGGCTGTGCTGAGAAGCCGGCCTCCTTGAGGCTGGTCTCTTCCGTGAACACACTCCAGTCGCCGTAGTACACCCCATCATAGTAGATCATGCTCTCGACCGTGTACAGGTCGTGCATCTCGCCGTTGTCTAATCCGAGGGTCACGTGGGCGCCATATGTGGTGTGGATGAATCTGTACGGCCCAAAGATCGGGCCATCGGCGCCCCAGTCATCCATCTCTTGGGCCGGGTCTTTGCGGCCGTGAAAGAGTCTCAGGTACAACATGATTGATCCTTTCAGAAGGAAGCCCCGCGGCATCCGTGTTGAGACACCGCAGGGCTCGTTTGTTCACTTGACTTCGGCAACAGTACATTCCATTGCCAGCAGGTTGAACTGGACGTCCGGGTCCACGGGCAAGTGGCGCAGGTACTTGGCAAACTGTGCGACCATCAGGGCGGCCGCCATGTTGGCGCAGTAGATCGTAGTCTTGGCCGTACAAGTGCCGGCAAAGGCCTCCTCGGCAGCAAACAAGGTCTTCGGATAGTGGTACCGTGAAGCCGTGTCACAGGCAGTCAGGATGCGCATGGTCTCGGCCGCCATCCTTCCATCGCAGAAAAACAGCACCTTGTCTCCGACTACTGACCAGATCAACTGCCGTACTTGAATGCTGTCAACACAACAAAAGACCGTGTTTCCAATCTCCATCCGGCGATTGAACCGCTCCTCAACCTCAACGACTTCGATGCTCTCGTTGATCTTGTAGCACAGGTCGGAAGTGGCCTGCACCTTAGACGTGCTCAGGTCCTCTTCCCAGTAACCCTGACTTGCGAGGTTACTCGCCTCGACCAGATCAAAGTCCACGAGTTGGAGCCATCGGATACCAATGGCAGCCAACTGCAGCGCCACCTGACGGCCGATTGCACCAACGCCAATAACCGTGGCCCTGCATTCATGCAGCCGTTCCATAGGAACGATGTCCTTCTGCCGGCTGTACCGTTCGATGAGTTGGTCGGTATTCATATGAACATGACCTCACTTTCCTCATCCCACAGATCCTGACGGTCGGCCAGTTCATCCAGCACAAGCTGCCGCTCCTGGACATCCATCTGCTCCAGTTCATCCAGGAAGTCATAAGACAATCCGAAGTGTTCTGAACGCCTCTGTGGATGCTCATCTTCACGGATAGCCAGTCTTTCCATGCGTACGGCCGGCCGGACATTCGCCTCGTACTCCGCATCCCAGGCCTTCCAGTCGCTGCCGTCAAACTCGCGGCTGTAGTCGACTCGCACAGGAATAAGGATGCAGCCCCGCGGGCCGACATTGAAACTAAGCCTCGCGTAGGTCTGGCCGTCAGCGCTCAGGATGAACATGAGGGCCCACTGGCAACTGCCAAACACTCTGCCGAACGTCTCCTCGTCCACCCAACTGGGCTCCGGGGAAAATCCGGGATGCGTATGGCACCAGATGCGCATGAGTTGTTCCGGTTTCCTCCCGCGATCGACCTGGTCCTCCATGTAGTCGCTCACAGCCTGGTCATCGAATTTGACACTGACGCCCGTAACCTCCTGCTTTACCGTCACGAAATCCTGCACATACAACAGGTCTTCTGCATCACTCACCCCGAAGCCGCCTACCTCATTGTGGCCCTTGTCCCGGAAATACAAGAGCTTCGCCCAAGCCATCGGGCTGAAGCGCAGACAGTACTCCGTCTGGCGTCCGGACCGTCTCGGCGAATCCGGCACCTTGTTCAACTTCGTTTCCTTCACTTCCGTCTTCGTCTGTTTGGTCTTCATTCTCTTGGTTCCTTTCTCTGCAGTCAGGACACATCTGGTCTTCCAGACAGTTAGTACAATACTTCTTCTTGCATTCGACACACGCGGCAACGCACCGCGGACACACAAATTCCCCGCAGCCGTGGCATTCACCCCCGCAACCCAGGCAGCAGGCTTCATCGCAGCTGCGGCAATAAGATGAACAGTAGCTGCAGTATTCATAATCGCAGTTGGGACAATAATAGACGTTATCGCCGTGAATACTGTCGCCGCAGTCATAGCACTGCTCTCCCGTCCAGTCGTCCAGCCGCACGTAGGCACTTTCAGGGTTGTAGGTATTGAGCGTGTTGGCAACCAGCAGGAAGAAATCACATATCCTGCCCTGCTCCAAGGCCTTTCGGATGGGGATCTTGCCGTCGCCCTCGCATAGCCGGTTATCACTGACATGGGGATGGGTGGTGCTGATGTTGCCCGAAGCGGGGTTGGGCTCTGTGGCAACACAGGCGTAGGGTGAATCATGGCTGCCGTGGACCATTTGGCGCAGGTCCAAATCAATCCGAAACGGTCCGAGGACAACATCTTCAAGTTCGATGTCCTCGGTTATGATGGACAGCCTTTTATTGGCGCGATCGAATTCATACGGCCCTAATTCGGTGTCCAACTGTTCCAGCTCGGCGATCAGTGTTCTCAGACTGGGGACAGGCGGCAGTTCCACCGAGACCTGCTTGCAGTTCTGCAACGCATACCACAGGTCTGAAACACAGTTGGTCAGGCGCCTCTGAATTCGCTCGGCTGCCAGATGCCACTTCTTGTGCAGGGCCTTCTGGCAGAGTGAGATCAGATTGGCAAACGTCTCCACATCTTCCGCCAGCCGGCCATACCGATTCAGCCGTTCAAGGCGACATGCCTCGTGCATCTTGATGATGCTTTGCTGCACCACAACGGCAACATGAAATGCCTTGTTATTCATAGGCCTTGCTCCTTTCCAAAAAAGTGGGCACCTGCCTATCACGGGGATAAGCAGATGCCCTGGTTGACACTTTCTGTTGATGGCAGGACTACACGGCGCCCTCGATCTTGAGTGGGGTAATCGTGATGCGGTCTCCCTCCTTCAAAACATAGTCCTTGGCGACCGGCTGACGGTTGACGCGGATGAGGTAGTCGCTCTCCTTGCAGCCGGCCATCTTGTCCTGGAAGAAGGACTCAACGGTCATGTCGTGCGAAACATCCACGTAATCTGCATAGCCTGCTCCATTGTTGTTGATAAACAGTACTCTCATGATCCACTTCCTTTCATAAAATAGGTTTGTGTTGATGTTTGTTTGGCGACCCGCTCTTTTCTGGCGGACTGCGCGCACTGGTGGTGTGGTTCTCCATAAACTGTTCCTTTCGCTTGGGGTGTGATGATCAGGTATGGGGTCTGAACCGGACAGCTACCCTTTAGGCTCAGACAGATCAATCGTGGTGCATGTGCCTGTGTGATCGATGACCTGCAGCACAGGCGGCAGGGATTCCGGGTCAGTCATGATCCGGTGCGTGTCTTCAGCGGCCCCGCGAACGTTATCCGCGTTGACATCGATGACATAGACCACGCGAAACAACGGCTGCTGACTATGATCCTCGGGAGGGGGCCCAATCGCAAGACACGGTTTATCGTGCTTGTTCATGGTCAGTCACCCCCCTGCTGTTCGCAGAACATCTCCGGCGCGATCTCCTCCAACGTCTTCGGCCGCCAATACAGATCGCGCTCAATGGGAAGACCCATAGGCCCTCTGACCGATTCCAGTTCCGAAAGGTTGAAGTAACCCATCTCCCGACAGTGTCCTTCCACCAGTCCGAAGAACTGGAAGTCCACCTCGCGTCCGGCGTCATCCATGATCGGGCTTCCCTCGGTAACCCACCAGGTCCATGAACTTGAGGGCGTGAAGAACTTCACATACGCCACGGCCTTGCCGCCCTTGCCGTCCTGGGCATACAGTGCCGGCAGTTGCTCACGGATCTCCTTGGGAAGCAGCTTCATGCCCCGGATCCTGTCATTGGCTACGACTTTCTTGGCCTGTTCCACTGCCACTGTGTCTCCAATCGATACTGCCTGGCCTTCTGAGATTCCCATAGCATCCGCCATGCCGCACAAAAACTCGGCCATATTCTCCTGCTGTTCTTTCCGGCTGATGGGGTCCGATTCCTCAGCGGGGATCGGCTGTCCGATCACTTCCACCTGCACCGGCTCCAGCTCGATGACGACACGGCCATTCTCGGCGGAAAAGACCTCAACATAGGGATACGGAACGTAATCAACTGGTTCCCTTCCTGCCGTGATATCTCCCGCTTTACCGGTCTGATGCGAGGAAAACCCCTGCATGTACGCCTCGGCGTCTGCAGGTATATCACCTTCAAAGGCATCCCCCTGTAAATGGATCTTCGCCCCACGGATATCCCTGTGGAAGTTGCCTTCCAGATCAAATGTCACCTTTTCCTTCATTCCGGCAAACTGCATCCAGCCCGTGACCCTGCCGGGCCGGGTGTTGTCCAGCTCGCCTTCCACCAAATACGCTGATACTCTCCAAGCCATAGTTTCACCTCTGTTTCTTTAAGAAGCGATGGCACGCTCCACATGGCAAGCGTGCCATCTAAACTAACTGCCAAAACGTCTATAGTAAACCTTCTCGCAAAGAAGGATTGAATGGAATAAGAGGTGCTTAAGCTCCAGGCCTCACCTCTCGACAGCTGCCATCCTTGAAATAGATCTCCAGCCGGCCATCCTCTGTGAGCACAGCCTTTCGCCACGCGTCAAAGAGACAAGCCATATCATCAAGCAGCTTCTGGCGCAGGCTCTCATATGGCCCAATGAGGTCGTTCCAGAACTCATCCAGCAATTTCTCGAAGCGGCACGACTGAGTGTCATAGCTGTCGCCTTCGCCGTCGAAGCCGCCCATATGGTACCAGATGTTGTCATTTACCAGATGATTTCTGGCAGCCGTTGTTACGCAGACCAGATCGGTGTGCCAGCAGCCTTCCCTGACCGGCGGCTGATCGACGACCGCTATCGGGACGTCGCTTTCGAAGCTCTTTCCGTCTGACGTCTCCACTCGGATCGACAGTTCGTCAAAACAGGCGATATCGTGGCAGCCGATCGAATGCCTGAGCAGTTCTTTGCCC
Source organism: Phycisphaerae bacterium (assembly GCA_014859965.1). Lineage (GTDB taxonomy): Bacteria > Planctomycetota > Phycisphaerae > Sedimentisphaerales > Anaerohalosphaeraceae > JACZKQ01. The sequence goes on along the minus strand of JACZKQ010000045.1, from coordinate 8,101 downwards.
CGGCTCACATCAACTTTGGTGACCCTGGGCAGATTGCTCCAACTGTAACCCATGTAGCCGGAATGGATGGTCACAGGCACAAAGGGCGTGTCTTTCAGTTTGCCGGTGGCTGCCAGCAGGTGGGCGTTGGTTTCGGCGTGTTCGTCGATTCCGTCATCATCCAAGCACAAATAGCCATCTCTCACGTTGAACTCCCTGGTCATGGTAATTTGGACAGCCTGATCGTATTCATCGCTGATCAGGCCCACTTGGAACTGCGGCTCCGCCTCCGGTAGTTCGACACCGAGCTCTCGGGCGCGAAGGTACTCATCGTAGTATAGCGAATGGCTCTTCTGCCTCTGCCAGTAGCGGTAGAACTCCTTTTCTATCGCTGATTTGAGCTGTTCATATGCCTCATTCTCTATCAGACAAGTCCTTGCCGGCAGCATCAGGCGTATCGCCGTGTCCTGTGTGATGTCCACAAGGATCGCCAAGCGATTACGGTTCTTGGCCGGCCAGCAGTCCAGTTGCACCACCTGGCCGTGGAAGTTCACCAGGATCTTGCCCGTGTACCAGGTCAACAGCCATTTCTGGTGGTAGTTGGAGATCTCGTTTGTGATCTCGATCCTGCAGCCCGGTGTTTGGTAGTGCACGGCTGCGTCCGAGCAAAACGGTGTGGCATGGCAGCGTTTGCCATCCACCACGACCGTCATGCCGCAGAATACAGCATGCTTTTCCACGGTATCAAAGTCCCAGGGCTTATCATCCTTGAACCTCAACAGAGTGCCCGAGACCGCCTTGTCGGCCTCTGTGACTTCAACGGGTTTGCCCGTCCAGCCCTCAGCGTCAATGACCGCCTGTCGGTGGCCTGATACGATGGTCACCTCCCGCGGGGCCAGACTGAACAATCCTACGCCGGCCGGGTCTTCTCCCCTCTCAAGCTGCTCATCCCAGCCGCTTCCGCCCAGGTCCAGAAGCTTTTGGAAATCCTCTATCCCGGAGCCGTTGTCCCGGACCGTCACCAAACCATTATGGTTCGTGATCTTGACGGTTGTCCCGCCGGCACGCCTTGCATTCTGCAGAATCTCGATGATCCTGCCCTCGACCGTCCCCGTAAAGAGCCGGTCGGCTTTGGTCAACAGCCTCGCGTTGACCCTTGCACAGATTGTTTCTTGCATAATTTCACCTCCATTCAAAGAGCGATGGCACGCTCCAAAACGGAAGCGTGCCATCCAGTGCGCATTAAAAAGGGAGCCGCTGGACTAATCCAAAGGGCTCCCGCAAACGAATATAATAAACCGGTTCAGAAGCCTGGGCCGGGCATCGGTCCCGTGAACCCCATCTGACCGGGCATCATAAAGGGATTGGCCATGTACTGCATGGCCTGTTCGAATTGCTGCGCTCCTGCCGCCAAGGGATCGTACAGTTCCTCTTCCTTTGGCACCGCCATCATCTGATCAATGGCTTGTTCGATCTCTGCTGCAGCGAGTGTACCATCATATGCAGCAATGTCGCTATATTCCGCTGCCGCATGCATGGGCATTTCGACAGGAGCCGGCGCTGGGCCGGGCTCGGCAGCCATCAAGCTGTCCACAAGATCATCGAGCGGCATCACAGCATTCGGTAGCGTGACTTCAAGTTCCATCGCCTCGAAAAAGGCTGTTTGTTCAGGCAATCCGGATACGGGCAGATCAGCAGGTAAGGCAGTCTGCGGCAGCAGATCCTCTGTAGGTGCAGACAATTGCCCGCCCATGACCCGAAATGCCTGGCGCAGATGCATAATGTCTGGATGGTCCTCTGGGAGGCTTTTCTCCAACACATTCAATGCATCGGCCACATCCTCCAAGCTGGGAATGGTATGCGTTTCAGGCCTTCCCTGCTCATGGATTGTCATTCTGACGCCATCAAGCAGCGGCCGAATCTCTTCCATCGAACCGGGGACAGGCCCTTCTTGCGGCCTTGGCCTGGCGCCCATGTTCATGAGCCACTGCTCGCTCAAGGCCAGTTCATCACAGGGCATGCTCAGACCAAATGGCTGTTGCCCAAAGGGAGGATCGAATCCATGAGCCGATTGGGGAGTATGCCTGAGTGAGACATCATGAGGATGATCCTGCTCATAGGTGGTCCAATCTACGTTCGGGGCATGGATATTCGGATGGTACTGGCGAGGCATATCCCCCATGTACAGGTCATGATCATAGCCGGCACCTCTTAATATCACGTCGGTGGATGGCGTTGTCAGTTTCCTGAACCGCCCTGCCGTGCCGGGGATCATTCCATCGATGGAGCGTCCTCTGTTCTTCCGGTACTTGTAAAGCTCATTGCGCAACGGCCGAAACAAAGTCATAGCATATCCTTTCAAAAAGACTGTTTTTCGCGGCCATGATACCATGCCCTGCCAAAAACCCACCGCCGTGGCAATGATCTTTCAGTGTTATTTGGATTGCGCAGCTTGCGGGGCCTTCTGACAGTTCTCGACGGTAACGCATTATTTTCAATATGGAAGAATTCACCCTACTTCGATCGTCGGCTGGCACTCGGCCAATCCATAATTCTCGTCGGTAGGAGGTCTCGCTTCATGATGGCTGGGCAGCACTTTCATGTGCGAAAAATCCTCGGGCGAGCCTTAATGTCCCGAAGGACGGCTCGCCATTGTTTTACACTAAAGCGTGTGAGGATTGAAGAGTGGTAATACAGGGTGATTTAAAAGGGTTTCGATTTCACTTCGGTACGCGTAACCGGTTTGTCAGTCCGGCACTAAAGACCTCCTCCCGAACCCGTCACCTTAGTGCCGCCTGCAGTCTTGACCTCCGACAACCAGAAGCTCTTGTGCTCTGCAATTTCAGACTTCCATATCGCTGCCTCAGAGTCGGTCGAGCGGATCCGGCAGTTAAAACCGTCGAAGGCATCGATACCCATTTGCCAGTAGATAAGGGCTCTAAGCGTGTTGTATTTCGGATTTGTTCGTGCTTTTCTGAAGACGTCTATAAACCAGGCTTCGCACCCTCCTCGGTGTGACAGGGATCGTTTGTTACATCGCCTGGTATAATCGGCACCGCTCGGATCACGGGCTGGAAGGCGCATCGCCGCTAAGAAAGGCAGAAGGCCCGGCCTGTTTCGCCGAACCCTCTGCCTGTAAGCTTTTTGCCACAATCGGGCGTTATTACGGACAAGCCGACTGCGGGACCAGATTACACTGCAGCCACTGGCCAGCAATCTCCGCCAGATCCGCAAGGTCCACCATGCAGTCGCCGTTCACATCCGCCGAAAGCGGCGAATTGCATTGTGGTGTAATCGTGGTAAACCTCCACACCTCGCTCTCCACCTGGTTTGCCCCGTCGTCACCCTTCACCTGCCACCAGTAACTCGAACTCCAATTCAGCCCGCTCGGCTGCAGTGAAGTCGCTCCGGGCTCGAGCGCAAACATCCTGTCGTCCGGATCGCTGAAGCTGCTGTTGCTCTTGCTCAGGTACACCGTATGCGTGTACGGACCGCCGACGGGGGCCGCCAGCCAGCTCAATACAACCTCGTGCGGCAAAAGGTCCGTCTGGCCGTCCGCCGGAATCGGATCGTACGGCCTCGGCGGCGCCGTGGTAAAGCTCCACACGTTGCCTTCGATTGTACCCGTCGCCGTTACGGTGTCAACGCGCCAGTAGTACGTCTGCGCGAGGTTCAGCACGGCCGTCGGGGCATAACTCGTCTGCGAAGCGCCCAGGCTCACCGTCTCAAGCACCGCGCCTGCCATGTTCGGATCGTCATTCAGGTACAACGTCTGCCCCGTAACAGGCCCTCCGCCGGTTGTCCAGCTCAACACCCAGTCCAGCGGCATGTCAATCGCTCTGTGCACCGGGTCCGGCCTCTTGGCGATCGGTGTCGCCCAGTAAAGCGTCTCGATTTCTTCGTCCAGCCGTATGCCGTCCCATATTCGCACATCGTCCAGGAGTCCGTTGAATACCTCCGAACCCGCGCCGGCCGCCGCAAACGTTGCTCCTACCGTCATGCCGGCCTCGGCGCCGCCATCGAACCTGAACGGATACGTGCCCTTCAACTCGCCGTCCAGGTACACCCACGCATGCGTTCCGTCGAAGCTCACCGCCAGGTGCTCCCAGTGCCCGGGTATCAGCGCCCGCATCGGCGCCGCATTGCCGCCGTCGCTGAATGTCGCGAAGCGAACTGCGCCGTTGGTGTTATGCGCCTGCCACTGGAACATCATGCCGGCCGCCGACCACGCCTCTCGCTTGCCGATGATACCCTGCCAGCCGCCGTTCAGGCCGTTCCACTTGGCAAGGCACGACAGCGTCAGTTTGCCCGTCGTCGCCGGGTTCCAGTTGCCGATGCTCACGCCGTTATTCAATCCGTTGAACACCGCCGCCTGACCCGACAGGCCCGGTGCGAACGACACACCGCCTAGAGCCGTGCCGTGCCTGCCTTCACCCGAAGCATCGGACAGATTCCCGTCAAAGGCATAATGGGCAACCAGCCGCCCGACATCGAACCGCCAAACCGGTCCCGTCGCGATCACGGAGCCTCCACTGTCCCGCGTCACTATCCGCCAACTGTAAGCGGCCCCATCCGTCAGCGCTGCTGCGGGCGTATAGCTCGTCCCGGTAACGTTCGCGACAAAACTCACGGCGTTCGGGTCGTAGCCCCCACTATTCGGATCGCCCGCACTGCTCATCCAGACGTCGTACGAAGCGATGCTCTCATCGCCAGTCCACTTCAGCGTCACCAGCGGACTTTGCCCCCAATCCTCGTGCCCGGGCGACGGATGCGTGGCAATCCCTTCCGTGGTAAACGTCCACAAATCGCCTGTCGCGCCTCCGTCGACGTCCACGCGCCAGTAATAAGTCGTCCCACGGGCCAGGCCGCCCGGATTATAGCTTGCCTCATCTGTTGTCCCCGCAAGGCTCACGGCCGGAGTCGTCCCCATGTAAACCTTGTAAGTTGGGGTTGGAAACAGCAATGTATTCGGCGGTTGCCAGCTCAGAATGCTGTCCGGCGCCACCTGCCCTGCACCATCGGCAGGGTTCGGCTGCCGGGCCTTGTAGTTGAGAACGAACTCCCCGGGTTCGAGCCGCTCGTTTGAAATCGCCACTCCGTAAATCACGCCGCCCCACTGCTCGGCCGGCGCCCACCCCGTGTTGCCGATCCGAAACTTCGACGTGGCGGTGTTCATAGTCGCCGCCCTCGTGCCGGTCGCCGCAAGAACGCCGTTAATGAACACCTGCACCTGGTTGTCCGACTTCCTGTACGTCATTACCACATGATGGCTGGTTGCGTCAGGTATACTCCACGGGTGCACCCCGAGCGCGCCCGCCGAATTCTGCACCCGCACCTCGACGTTCGTCTGATTGGAATTTACCCCGAAGAAAAACGTCTGAGCCGCCTGGAACGAAGACACATCCGAGCCGAACACCGGAGCCCACGAAGTGGTCCCCGTATAGCTTGCCACAAACTCCGCCGTGAAATCCCCCGTCAGCGCACCGAGGCTAAGCGGCGTTGACACATAGCTCCGAACCGCATCCGCCAGAAAACTCAGGCCTCCGCCGGCCACCCAGCCCTCGCTCGTGCCGAATAAACCCGCCCCCGCCGACGTATTGGCAAAGCCCGCCAGAACGCCGTGATTGTTATTGCCCGACAGGTCCAGCGCCGTCGTACCGCTGCCGTCCTGAAAATCGTACAACAACAGCGTCGCCCCCGAAACAAAACCCCCGCCGATTCCAGCCGCAAAAATGCAAAAACACGCCAACCACAGAACACGTTTGGAATCCATGACTTTTCTCCTTGCCTGTTTTAACCTTTCGATGGTTTTTACGTTTTCCCAATACTTGGGCTGCCACGCCGCATCCATTCCGGCCGGTAGACTTGCCTGCTATCCTACCGCCGGGCAATACTCGCGCCGCCTCCCCCGAAACCTAGATGCTGCCTTCCATTCACCTCCTTTCCCATCTGCCAGAATCGACCCGCACCGCCGCTGGCGTCTTTCATTGCCGACGTGCCGTAAGGGCGGGGCGGGGTCACCATCGCAGATGCGCAGGTGTGCTCCCTGGAATATAGTGCTTCTTGGCCCAGTCGTAGTCTCGCGGCTGGCCCGGCAAGACGTCCTTAAACTTGACCTGCTCCGAATCGGATACCCCGTCTATCATGGCTTGGGCCATGTCCAGCGTTTGTTGTTCGACCCACTTGTGCTTTTCGGCATGTCCGTCCGCAAAGGCGAACGTGCTTCGACCATTATGCCAGATAGCAAATGGGTCGGTCCATCGCCTGTGGGTAAGCACCATGTTCCAGGTCCTGTTGTTGTAGCCCCAACCGTCCATCTCTTCGAGCCAGGTGAACTTTTCTGACGGGCTGATGACCTCGTCCCGCCTTCTGATCTGGCAATCGGCTTCTCCGCTTCCCTCGCCGCCCCACAAGGACAGGACGGCGCCGAGTGAATAGCTGCGATAGCCTCCGATGCCGCCGCCGCCCCCCTGCGCAGGGCGGAGATACCGCCGGTCAGAGGGGCAGTGGTAGACATCCGGGTTTTCCACGTACGGCCATACGGCGCCTTTTTCGAATCCGCGCACTTTGTCCTCGATGGTCGCATTGCTGTAGGCGCCGGCTGCGTTCTGGGGCCGCGACACAAAGTTGTGGACCTGCACGCCTTTATAGGTCGACCAGCCGGAAAGCGTGTCGCCCGTGTCCCCGTCCATGATGTAATTGTCGTTATCTTCGGCGTACAGGTACCAGGAAGCGCCCAAGCCCCTGACGTTGGCCATGCAGACGATCGCCGTCGCCTGAGTCTTGGCCACCTGCAATGCGGGAATGATGATCGCCAGCAGAAGGCCGATAATTGCGATAACCACCAGAAGTTCGATTAGAGTGAAGCCTGCATCCCTTCGACCTTGACGGCATGACGATTCCATATCGCGCTCCCTGTAATAACTATCGCATTGTTAAACGGGGCAATAAAAACAACATACACGCCTCCTGCGGAACCAGATTACAGTTCAGCCATTGCCCCGCTAATTCCGCCAGATCCAGAAGATTCACAATACAGTCCCCGTTCACGTCGCCGGGCAGCGGCGGATAGCACGCCGTCACTTCCAACAGCCGGGTCGGCTGCCCCCTCAGTGTATTGAAAAGGTCCATCTTCATGGCCGTCTGATCGATCTGCCGAATCACACGCACCTCCGAAGGGCCCTCCGTCTTCGTCCACCGATATCCGTTCTGCGGGCCTGCAACCACAACCGGCTCGGCCTCCTTCACCCACCCGAGCCCCAACCGGTCGCTGATGATCGCCGACAGGCAGCTCGCATCGTACAGCGCCTTGTTGGTCGCGGGCATAATGCTCTTGAGATAGGCCCCCAACGGATTGTCCGGGTACAGGTGCCCCTCTGTTGTCTTGTTGATGGCCACCCGCGCTCCCACCGGCGCCGGCATGATCCACGTCTCCAGGCCGCCCTGACATACCACGTAGATCGACCACGGATCGTTGTTGCCGTTGAACTCGTTGACGATCTCGTTGTTCGACCCGCCCAGCCACATGATCCGCACCCGGTCCTTCAACTCGAATCCCTCCAGCCGCGCCTGCAGAATCGCCGCCGCGGGATTCGTCCCCGGCCCCACGGGCACGATCCACACCGGATTCTCAGGCGAGGCGCCGCGCGCCGCCGCCAGGATCGCTTCGCTGGCCTCCGTCACGATCGCCTCCGTATCGTACCACATCCCGCTGGCCGGAACGGCCATCCGGGCATTGGCCCCGCGAAACACCATCGGCATCCGATCCTCGCTCAGCCCGCTCTGGCGCGACAGCTCCATCACGTGCAGTATCTCCTCGTAGTTGACCGGCTCCTGTCCGCCGCCGTGATGGGTGCTGTTGATCCCAAGGATATCCAACTCGCTGAACAGCGCGTACCCGATGTAGTGCTGGTCGTCCTGCTCGTTCTTCGCATCCGTATCCAGCAGCAGTTGCGGCACGCCCACCGTCTCCGCCGTATGCGCCCGCACCAGCGCCCAACAACTGTGCGAATACGCCCCCGCCTTGACCGTCAGCACAACCTTGTAAATCCCCGCCTTCGCGAAAACGTACTCACACTGCGCCCCCGTCGCCTGCCCGCCGTCCCCGAAGTCCCACTGATAC
>JACZKQ010000044.1 GCA_014859965.1 Phycisphaerae bacterium | reverse complement strand
GACGGCGGCAGTTGCGACGTATAATCTATACTGACTGAAATGAAGTGACATAAGTACCGGTATTAAGACTGGCAGATATTTGCCGCGGGGACATCTCTAAGCATAAATGCCCTTCCTTATTGTCATCTCCCAAGAGCTCTTACGGAGTCGTCGTTGAGAAGCGCCCTAAGGCGCCCGGCCCGACCCGTTAATCAATCATCCTGGGGCAAACGTGATCGGCTCCAACGGATGAAGATTGGATATCACGAGGTGCAATGAATATACTGCTCGTAAACCCCGAGAGCCCGGATACCTTCTGGGGCTTCCGAAACGCCCTCAAGTTCATCAACAAGAAATCGTACCTGCCGCCGCTCGGCTTGCTCACGGTTGCAGGCATCCTGCCGCCGGAATGGAACAAGAGATTGACGGATATGAACGTCAGTCGGCTCCATGATCGTGACATACAGTGGGCCGACTATGTCTTCATCAGCGCCATGCTCATCCAGCAGACCTCCGTAGACCAGGTCGTCAAACGCTGCCGAAAACTCGGCGCCAAAATCGTTGCCGGCGGCCCCCTGTTCACAAGCTGTCCCGAAGAGTACCTCCATCTCGACCACCTCGTGCTGAAAGAGGCCGAAGTGACGCTGCCGTCCTTCATAGAGGACCTCCAAAACGGATCCCCCCGCAAGGTGTACGGCACGCATGACCGGCCCAACCTTCACGAGACCCCGACGCCGGCATGGGAACTGATCGACAAGCGCAAATACGCCTCCATGTGCATCCAGTACTCCAGGGGCTGCCCCTTCGATTGCGATTTCTGCGATGTCACCCGGCTCTTCGGCCATCGCATCAGAACAAAAACAAGCAGCCAGGTCGTAGACGAACTGGAGGCCCTGTACGTGCAGGGCTGGCGCGGCCGAGTTTTCTTCGTCGACGACAACTTCATCGGCAACAAGGCCATTCTCAAAAAGGATGTGCTCCCCGCGGTGACGGCCTGGATGAAGCAGCGGCGATATCCCTTCGTCTTCAACACCCAGGCCTCCATCAACCTCGCCGACGACGACGAACTCATGAACCAAATGGTGGCCGCCGGTTTCGACTGCGTCTTCGTCGGCATCGAGTCCCCCAACGAAGAATCCCTCAGCGAGTGCAACAAGGCACAAAACACCAACCGCAACCTCTTGAGCTGCATCTCGCAGATTCAAAGAGCCGGCATGGAGGTCCAGGCGGGCTTCATTCTCGGCTTCGACAGCGACAACGCCGGTGTCTTCGAAACGCTCATCGACTTCATCCAGGACAGCGGCGTCGTGACGGCCATGGTCGGCCTCCTGAACGCCCCGCGCGGCACGACACTGTTTCGCAGGCTCTCCGGCGAGCAGCGCCTGCTTCGCACCCCCACCGGCGACAACATGGATTGCTCCATCAATTTCTCACCGACGATGGGCATGGAAAAGCTGCTCGCCGGCTACCAGAAAGTCGTCGAAACAATCTACTCGCAGCAGAACTACTGCGAGCGCATTCTCACCTTCTTCAACAACTACCCGTCGCCGAAGCGCGGACGGCGTCTGCAGCTGCCCGAACTGCGTACATTCTTCAGGTCCGCCTGGCACATGGGCATACGCGCATCCGGCCGCCGCTACTATTGGAAACTCATGCTGTGGGCGATGAGAAGACCCAGATACCTGCCCCTGGCCGTACGCCTGTCCATCTACGGATACCATTATCGCCAGATCACCAAATCAGTCCAAAAACGCGTCCAATTCCTCTTAAACGAACAGCCGGCCCTTAACCTGCCCTGAACCCAGCACCCCCACTCCCCTCCTTCTTTTGTCATCCTCGCGCACGCGGGGACCCAGCGATAATCACCCTAAGCGGCCTCAGCGGTTGCTTGTCATCCCCACGCACGCACTCCCCCCCTTCTTTGTCATTCCCGCGAAGGCGGGAATCCAGAACATGCCACCCACACCACACTAAAAC
>JACZKQ010000043.1 GCA_014859965.1 Phycisphaerae bacterium | reverse complement strand
GTGTTCGCATGATCACGGCGGCAATATCCCGCAACATCCCCTTGAGTGTTTCGCGGAGACCCTCACCCGCAAGCGTCGCCCGTTCGAACGCGTTGCCGAAAGCAGCCCCGATCCCGTCGGCCATCCCGGTCAACCGTGACGCCGCCTCTGCACTCATGACGGACTGTTCTGCGATCACGTCAGCCGTGGCCTTTTCGGCTTCCAGTACGCCTTGCCAGCTTGCAAGAAGCTTTTCGCCGGCGGTTGTATGTCGCTCGTAAGCCTCAGCATACACCTGCATCACGTCCACCGGCGGCCGCCCGGCCGCTGCCCCGATTTCGTCGGCGACGTTCTGTACCGCCGCGGAAGCCTTGTCGCCAAGGGCCTGAAGTTCGGCTGTCAACGTCTGCCCGGCGTTCTGCAAGGTCTCGGTGATTTGGTAGCCCTTGTCAAGCTCAAGGTCCGTGCCGTAGAGCTTGCCGGCGGACGAAAGCCCGCTCCGGATTTGACTATCCGAACCGTGCGACATGACCCCGGCTATCTCATTGCGAAGTTGATCGACCGCTTTGTCGCCCGTCTCGAATGTTCCGGTCAGTTGTCCCGGCTGCTTTTTGTAGAGTTGCTCTTGCAGTGCGATGCCGTACGTGCCCGCCATGTCTCGGATTTGATCGTCACCCAGACCGCCCAGCGTTCTCGATATGTCGGCTGTTCTCTTCGTCCTGCCGATTCCCTCCATGCCGGGGATACCTGAGTTGTAGAGTGCCTCAAGTATCGCGTCGCCCAGGACCTGCCCGATTACTTTCCAGAGGCTCAGTGACGCCTTGAATGCCGCAAGTATGCCATCGCCTACAAGCCCGGCCCCGGCCCTGAAGATGGCAAGCAGTGCCGTTCCGCCTTGCCCTGCGTCGAATGCAAGCTTCAGTTGATCGGCCATTTGCATCCCGACATCGAACGCCGCCAAGAGCCCTGCCCGTGCCCGCGTAAGCTCGGCGCCGAGTGCCTTGCCTCCATCGACCGCCCGATCACGTAACGCATTGCCCGCTTGGATAAGGTCATGAATAATCAGTTTGGTTTGGTCAATGAAGCCTTCACCAAATGCGGCCCGTAGATCGTACGTAACACCCTGAAGCGTGCTCTTGAGCCCCTGCAATGTCACCGACATGCGATCCAGCCCGCCGCCAAACTTCGATTCGAAGATTTCGAGCAATGCCTGCTGAGCCTGTCGATAGCCCTCTGTGGTTCGTCGCCACCCCGCACCGACCTTGGCGTTAATCTCATCCATCATGATGCCGAGATTTCGCAGCGGCTCAGCTTCCATGCTCTTGACCGAAGATGCTACGTCCAGGATGTTGCGGTTCATCGCCGCGGCCGCTGACGCGACGTGCTCGACGGCCGCCCCGCCCTTGACGCCGACTGCCTCCAGTGCAATACGGGTCTCAATAATTTCTTTTGGCGTGAACGGCGTGCGGACGCTAAACGCCATGCTTTCGCGAAACGCTCGATCCGCTTCCTGTTTCGTGCGAATCACCGTGCGAAGCTGCTGCTGAAACATCTCATACTGAGCGGCCGCCTTGATCGACGCCGCCCCCATTGCAAGCGTCGCGACCTTGATGGAGGCCATGACGCCGGTCATGAGCTTGAGCGGCCCAAGGGCAATGTCAGCGGCCCGGCGTACCGTGTGAAAAGCAGACGTAGCACCCTGCCCAACCCGGTGTAAAGACGTTTCAATTTGCTTCGCCTCAGCGATCAATTTCCGGCTGTCGATTGCGAATGCCAGAGTTGCCATGACTACCCCTTAAGATCAAACATTTGCCGTAATTCATCCACCGTCAAGGCAACCATGCCTTCAGGTGCTTGCTTGCTGCTGCCGTGCTCAAGGAACTCGATATACTCAAGATTGTTCGTAATCCAGACCGTCGAGAACGGCGGCAAGTCCTTGATTGCAGCGTATCCGTCGGCGATGGTCTTGCTGCCGTCCGGGTCCCGTAGTGCGGCGTTGACGTGATCGGATCGGCGGTTGATCGTTACATGCCAATTGCCCCTTGCCCGGCCCGTATCAACCGGCGTCCGCATTACAACCCGCCTCAAAGCTTCCAGGACGATTTTGGTTTGAAGCTTCACAATCTCGGCGGGGATCATTTTTTTTGTGAAGTCCCGGATTTCGTCGTTGAATGCCTTGAGTGAAACCTCATACTTGTCCATTTATGCGGCTCCGATCAAGAACCCCTGACTATAAGTGTGGGGCTCTGAAGTGCTTAAATGTAAATGAAGCAAGGCTTTACGCATTATCGGCAGGCTCCGTGGTCCGCACAGGGAGGCGTTTTGCGTCTATCCCGCCCCACGAGTTGCACGATTTCGCAGGACCCCTCGATACGGCTGGCAATGCGTTCATCGAATGATGTTTGGAGCACTTCAACAGGCTTGTTCGATGAAAAGTACGTGCTCTTTTCGGCCTCGATGCGGTCGTCGAGGATGGCCAGAAGTGTCCGGACCGAAAAATCGGATTCGGCTACATCTACACTTGTTCCGCTGCCCACGTCGTCGAGGATAAGCCTGTCGGCCTCTGTGCACTCCTCGATTATGTCCGCGTCGCATCGGCCGCCCTTTTTGGCAAAAGTCTTGCGTAGGGCCAACAGTAGCTTGTCGTACCGCCACCGCACAACCGATTCATTCTGCATTCGCCAGTGCCTCGCCATGGCGCATAGCGTGTACGATTTACCACTACCAACAGGCCCCCACAACAACAGGCCCCGGCCCTCGTCACCTCGCAATGCCCCGGCCAACATCGACCGCAATTGTTTTGGCACATGTCGCCAGTGCGCCGAGCTGTAATGTTTTGGAATGACAGCCAGCCGGGCCTGCAAAGCTTCGCGTTTTCGCTCATGCCGCCCGCGTGTCGCTGCCCGGATACCCCGCTCCTTTGCTTGTCGTTCGCACCTGCCGCACATTGCGGGCGTCAAGCTCAGTGGGCCACAGCAGACCGGCTCGATCAGGATGCCGCAATCACAGAACGTGGCTGGCTTAGCCGACCTTGCAGATATTGCCGCGATTTGATTGCAGCTGGTCAAAGGATTCCCGCGGCGATGGTCGATTATTTTGTTTCGAACCGCCTGAAGTTTTGCTGTTTCGTCCATTTTCCATCTTCAATTCGAGTTGATCAAATTGTTTCCGAAGCTTAGCCGTCGAGAGGATGTTGTCCCTCCAAAAGTTATCAGCCTGGCTCCACATTATGACCGCTTCAATTCTTTCGCCGGTCCGTTTATCCAACCGGATCATCCGGTCAACTTCGGCGGCCCATGTTTTCATATTTGGTTTTCTGAAGTCGGGTTTTCGTTCGATGATCAAAGCCAAAAGCAATTCGGCCAGTTTCACAGCCTCCGAAGAAGTAATGGGTGGGTAATGGGTGGATGATGGATGGGTATGCTCCACACGGGTAGAACGGTTGCGTTCCACACGGGTAGACCGTTCCACCCATGTGGAACGGTCAGCGTGTATTGTGTAGCTGTTGGTGTTTCGCCTGCCCAGACTTACCGGCGATTTTTTGCTTAAAATTTTGGCATCTTCGAGTTCGGCCATCGCCTTTTTGATCGTCTCGGTAGCCATGTTGCACTCGCGGCGAATCGTCCGCCACCCCGGCCAGGCGTGCCCATTGTCCCCTTGCAAATCGAGGAGGTATACCGCTAAAACCTTGGCCCGTGCTGGTATCTGTGCCGCCAGTATCGCCCGCATCGTCTCGAAGTTCATTGCCCCGCCCTCCACTGAGTTCGATGCGGCAGTCGCTCCTTCACCCACTCCTCCAGTTCGAATCGGCTCCAAAGCACCCGGCGGCGAACCTTGACGGGCATAGGGCCGAGTTCGCCGGTGCGGTCAAGCTTTAGAAATAAGGACTTTGAAACTCCTATATAGGCCGCGGCTCTTTCAGCGTCTAGCAGAATTGGCGGCAGGGCAGGCGTGGGCATGGGGGTGTCGCTCACGATGCCCTCCCGCGGTTCGCGGCGAGCTCGTCGAGGGCTCGCTGGACAGCCGGCAAGGGGAGCCTTAGCCGTTTATTAACTCGGAGGCTCGGAATGCGGCCGGCATCGGCGAGGTGTTGGAGGTACTGTGCGGGGAGCCCCAACTGTGCGGCCGCGAACGAGATTGACACGTAGCGGGTTTTTGTAGTTTCCATGCGGAAAACGTACATGGCAAGTCGGGGGGCGGCAACCTCCTGTCGGATAAGTTCGTAAAGATGCGTATCCGCCAGTACAATTACGTACGCAGGTTGGGCAAATTAGGCATGTAAACCTTAATTTGTGACCATGCCTCCAAAAGCTCACTGACATCATAGAGCTTGGTTTGATTCTTCCTAGTTGGACAATTCTTTGGGGCTGGCATAGCTTTCAGTTTGCCTGCCTTTGTGAGGCGATGTATCTCTCCCGCTTTTGATCCCGTATAATCATGCGGCTCCAGATACTTCATCATAAACTCGGTGAGTTTCATAAGTTTAGGTGGATCCTGTTCGGCCGCCGGCGTCGGGGGTTGTGGCCCTGCATGATGCTCGGCGTCCGGCAGGGCAAGCAAGCAGTCCTCCAGCACGTTGCTTATCTCTAATACGGGTGCGAGATAATAGGCCGAAACACCCTCTTGTGTTGCATCGAACTCGCCAAAATCATCAATGGCGGCAATCGCCGCAACGAGGTGGCTTGCCAGATATTCTTGACGGCCCGAAAAATACGCGATCACGCGTGAAGCCAGCCCAAGCTGGTTCCTAACCAGGTCGCTTTTTATGCAGTCTCGAATTGCCTTGGACGAAATGCCCGGCTCAATATCTTGCGATACGCATCGAATCCGGTCGGGTTCCTCCATCCACCGCAAGAGATTTTCTTGCATCGCCTGAATTACCGTCCGGACTCTTTGGGTGTTATCGTTCATGCTTTCTCCACTGTAAATGCCGGCCGGTTTGGGCAACAGTCGTGGAGTCAACCGTTGCCCAAGCCGACGCGGGTGATCAGGCCCGCTACCGGATAGCTGAAGTATAAATCCTATCGTGCAACCCCTAGGCCCGCAATCAGAAAAATTGTTTTCCGGACGTGCTCAGGCAGGTCGGGCCATGCTTCAATCAGGAGGTCAAGGTCCGCGTCTGATTGTACTGGATTGTCCTGAGTTCCGCCTCGTTGCCCGCCCCCGTCATGCAGGCCGACGGGGGCATAAGTCGCGTAAGCCTTGATTCTGCCAGCGGTTAGGTGTGCATAGCGGGGGGCGTCTGCCGCTTGACTCTTAATCAGCGGGTCCTGGGTTCGAGTCCCGGATCGCCCATTTCCACGTATTCTTCCATGGCCCTTTGGCGGCCTGCGGCCGGGGTGGTTTTGGGCCTCGGTGTTTGCAATTCTGACATTTTCCGCTACAATCAGCACAAACTGCGGCGGTCATTCCTACGTGAGGCCGTGTGATGATTCGGAAGGAGATATAATGTGCTCGGTATTGGCGGTCCGGCGTCGTGCATTTTCGGGGGCGGCGTGCATGTTAGGTCTTATAATGATTGCGGCCGGCGGCAAGGCGTGGGGGGCTTCGGTGCGTGTTTGCTCCGACCCGGACAGTCCGCAAATCCGGTTTGCCGTCGATGAGATTTGCTCGGCGCTCCGCAGCAGAGGATGTAATGTGCACCAGGCCGGCGTGGTGCAGGTTGACGACCCCGACGACATATGCATCACTCTTGCACTGACCGCAAATGGTGACATCCTGCGGCGCTTTGAAGCCTCAGGTGCGGCCGGCTTGCAGACGCTTGCTGCGGAAGGCTACGGTGTACGTGTGACCCGGGTCCGGGGGCGAACGGCCTACTGGGTCATAGGGCGTGATGCCGCCGGCGTCATGTACGGGGGATTGGAAGTCGCCGAAAGTATCCGAACCGACGGGTTGGACGCTCTCAGCGACACAGATCGCAATCCCCACATGTCGTTACGCGGCACAAAATTCAACTGCCCGCTGGACGCCCGCACTCCCAGCTATACCGATGTTTCTGACGCCGCTCAAAATAACATCGCCGAGATGTGGAATTTCGACTTCTGGAAGGAATACATCGATTCCCTGGCCCGATACCGATACAACTTCATTTCCCTTTGGAGTCTGCATCCCTTTCCGTCGCTTGTGAAAGTGCCCGGGTATGAAGACATTGCACTGGAAGATGTGAAGCGTTCCACGGTCGCCTGGGAGGAAAACTACGATTTGAACGGCACGGGGTTTGACGCCCCGGAGATTCTTGGCAGCCTCGAAACCCTCAAGAAGATGACCATCGAGGATAAGATCGCCTTCTGGCGCAAGGTGATGCGCTACGGGAAAGAACGCAACGTCGATTTCTACTTCGTCACGTGGAATGTTTTCGTCAACGGCACCTATGGCAAGTACGGGATTACCGACCGTATTGACAACACCACGACCCGTGACTATTTCCGGAAGAGCGTCAAGCAGATGTTCCTGACGTATCCTGATCTGGCGGGGATCGGCCTGACCACAGGCGAGAACATGCACGGCGCCAGTTTTCAACAAAAGGAGGACTGGGCATTCGAGACGTATGCGCAGGGGGTGCTTGACGCGGCTGCTGAGCAGCCCGACCGCAAGTTTACGCTGATTCATCGGCAGCATATGGCCGGCGCCAAAGACATTGCCCGTAAATTCAAGCCGGTTATTGATCATCCCAACATCGAGTTTGTCTTCAGCTTCAAGTACGCTCAGGCCCACGTGTACAGTTCGACCAGGCAGACCTTCCATCAGGGCTTTGTCCGCGACATCGGCGATCTCAAGACGATGTGGACGCTTCGCAACGACGACATTTATCACTTCCGTTGGGGTGCTCCCGACTTCGTCCGCGAGTTCATCCAGAACATCCCGCACGACGTCTCTAAAGGGTTCTATTTGGGCTCCGATCAGTACGTCTGGGGACGCGAATTCCTCAGCACCGAGCCCGAGGCGCCCCGGCAGGTGGAAATTGTCAAGCACTGGTACCACTGGATGTTGTGGGGCCGGCTCGGCTATGAGCCAACCTTGACTAATGAACGTCTCGTCAAAATCCTTCAGGCCCGTTATCCGCACGTGCCCGCGGGCGATCTGTTCAGCGCCTGGCAGCATGCCTCCATGATTTATCCCCTCACGACGGGTTTTCACTGGGGGGCACTGGACTTTCAATGGTACATCGAGGCGTGCAAGAGCCGCCCCGGTCCAGCCCAGACGGCCAGCGGTTTTCACGATGTCAACCGTTTCATTACCCTGCCTCCGCACGGAGGCACCGATTACATTGCAATCCCGGCGTATGTGAAGAGCATCGTGGACTCAAAGAATATTGCCGGGACAACACCGCCCGCGCTGGCCCTTCAGATTCACGGCCACGCGGATAAGGCGCTGCAGATTGCAGGTCGGCTCAATCACGGCGGCGATAAGGAACTGCGTCTGACACTTGAAGATATCCGCACGATGGCCTGGCTGGGCAAGTACTACGCCTATAAGATAACAGGCGCAACCGAGTTGGCGATGTTTCGCGCCACCCATGCACAGAAGCATCAGGATGCGGCGGTAAGCGAATTGAACCGCGCGGCCGAATGCTGGCGGCTCTATGCTTCCCTGGCGCTGGGACGGTATGACAATCCGCTCTGGACCAATCGCGTGGGCTATTGCGACTGGCGCGGCTTGATGGAGGAAGTCCTCAACGACGTCGCCATCGCCGGCGGCACGCCTCGATTGTCGTCCATGCAGCCTACGGCGGGGGGGACACTGCTGGAAGCGGAGGACGCGATTTTTATGAACGCCCAAAGGGCTGCCGCATATGAAGGGCATACCGCAAGCGGCTATCTGGATTTCGGCGACGCGTCTGCGGACGCATGCGTCGAATGGACGTTCGATGCTCCGCAGAAGGGAATTTACGTGCTGGAACTTCGATATATCCATCAATCAGGCCCGCACCCAGCCCAACTCGTCGTCAATGGAAAGGATGTCGGTCCACTCGTGCTCTGGACCACCGGCGGACCGGCGACCTGGGGCTGGGACAGAAAACCCGTAAGCCTCGACGAAGGAAAGAACCGGATACGCCTCAGCCCGACAGGGCCGTGCATGGTAGACCACCTCAACGTCCTGAGGTAGGCGGACGCGGGTTATCCCATCCAGAAGCCCTTGCGGTGCGAGACGCCGAGCACCTTGCGGCACTTTGGGCAGAAATAGACGTATCGTCTGCCGAGGATCGACGCCAGTTCGTGCATCCAGACTGTTTCCAGCGGTGCTTCGCAGTGCGGGCAGACAGGTTTAACCTGTTTTTGTTCTTCGAGCTTGATCATCGCAGTCGCCTTAAAATCGACCAGCATCTGAGCGGCGCCAGGGGCCCCGGCACTCTATGATAGAGACGCACAATCTGCAGAAAACTTCAAGAATAATGTAAGTTTATACAGGCAGGCTGTCTTACCGGTTGAGCACCCAGAAGCCGGCGTTAAGGACCACGGCGAATGAGACCCATGCAAGATAGGGGACAAGCAGCACGGCGGCCACGCGGGACACCTTTCTGAATGCCGTTACCGTCAGGAGAATGAACGCCCACAAGACGATGATTTCCACGAGCGCGACGCCGATGAGGCGCCATCGGAAGAACAGCGGCGTCCAAAGTGCGTTCAGCAGCAACTGGACTGCGAACAGCCCAATTGCCGCGGATCGCCCCCTCCGATCCGGCGGCGCCTTCAACACCAGAAACAACGCCACGCCCATCAGCAAGTAGAGCACCGGCCAAACGATGCCGAAGACATACCCCGGCGGTGTAAAGGGCGGCTTGGCAAGGTTTTCGTACCACTCGGAAGCAGCGCCTGCCCCGGCCCACGCTCCCGGCAGGGCGGCGAGAAAGGTAGCCCCCACGCAAGCAATCAGCCGGATTGCATCCTTTATTCGTTTCGTACGCATCTCGCACGCACCTATGGTCTGCGCAGAATACGTTAGCGGTTAGATGGACCCGCCCGTCAGCGGCCGTGTATGATCGACTTGAAAAATGACAAGCCGAGCCTCCTCGCCTGACGGTTCAGAACCGCTGCCATGGGGTCGCCGCCGCAGCTCAGCGATGAGTGTCGGGTCGGTCTCCTCACGCAGCATCGTCATATACAGCCGTATGCCTTTGTAGCCTGGGCCTTTTTCCAAAAAGAGGTAGGCCGCCTTCGGGTTCGCTGTCACATTGTGATAGCTGACGCGTTCCCGCATGATCAGGCCCACCGTGCCGTCCTCCAGCACATGCGGCCTGGCGTACAATGCAGCGTCGACATTGCCGTCGGCATCGGCCGTGGCGAGTACGCCATGGCCCTCGGTACTCTCAAAGTAGTTTGAAAGCTCCATGATTTGCTTTGCTCCTACGAATAAAAGATCAAATTATCCGAGGCGATCTTTGCGAAGCGGCAGATCACCAGCCGCCGTCCCACAGGTATAATAACTGCGGCATGGTCAACTCATGGAGCGTATTGCGGTCGATCTCCCACGGTCTGGCCTTCGCTTCCGCCCCCAGAAGCGCGGAAATGGTCAACAGCCGTGTGTACTCGACGACTTTAGCTCCCCGAATGCCCGCCATCTGCTCCGTCAATTGTACGGCGTCCTCGAAGTACCCGACCTGGTCGATAAGTTTGTTCTCTCTGGCCTCATCGGCGCCATATATACTGCCGTCGGCCAGTTGGCGCACCTGGGCCGCGGAAAGTTCCTCCCGCCCCTGATCCACCAGGTTCACAAAACGTTCGTATGCCGGGTTGATCAATTTTTCTTGCAGGTAGTCCTTCTGCTCCTGGGTCGTTTCGGTGAACATGCTGGGCCAGTCTTTTTTCGGACCCGACTTGATTATCACCGGCTGAATGCCCAGTTTCTCTTCCAGAAGTTCCTTGATTACAAGACTGTTCATGATCACGCCGATCGAGCCGGTGATGACCGTCGGCTCGGCGATGATCTTGTCGCACGCCACCGACGTGTAATAACCGCCCGATGCAGCCACCGTTTGCATGAACGCCACCACCGGCTTGCCGGTTTGCCGGCGAAAATTCATGATCTCATTGTGCATCTGATCGCTCGCCGAGACGGTTCCGCCGGGTGTAATGGTCCGCACAATCACGGCTTTGACATTCTCGTCCAGGCGGGCCGCCTTCAGCTGCTTCCTGAACTTATCGCTCTGGCTGCTGTCGATGATCCCTTCCATCCGAATCACCGCGATCTTGCGGTTTGCCGGCCCCCTGACCAGCACCTCCTCTGTAAAGCCATCTCGCGTATCGAAAAGTTTGGGCCCCGACATGGCAAAAGAGACCATCATGACGATCATGAAAAACAGAACCACGTTTGCTATGACCGAAAGCGCGATCACCACCCCCCAGAATATCCGCCAGCCGGAAGTCTTCCGCTTCGGCCCAGTCGGCTGGGCGGCTACCGGCGCCGTGTCCCCGTGTGTCTTGTTCTCCGACGCTGGCTCAAAACCGCGATTTTCTTCGTCCATAGCATATCCTTTCCAGATAGACCCTTAATTATACAACCGATGACGGCGGCGTCAACCAGGATCTCTGTACACATCATCGCAACGCTGGCACATTTTCTTGACAACGGTCTCGAATAATTGATAATAGCGGCGCCCTTATATGGCGCATATCCCTGTCGGGGGGCAGGGTGTATCGTGTATGACAACTATTCGCCCCATCAGAGCCTGATGTCAAAAAGAGACAAAAAACAGAAAGAGCGTAACCGCATGCTGGACTGGCTGGCGTACGCCGCGCTGCGCGTTGTGGTGTTTGTATTGTATTTGTTCCCTGTCCGGGCGAACCTCGCTCTCGGCGCCTTTCTGGGCCGACAGTTGTGGAGGCATTACCATGGCGGCCGGCGGCGGGCCACAGACAATCTGCGGGCAAGCTTTCCCGAAAAGGACGATGCATGGGTTGAATCCACCGGCAGACGGAGTTTCGAGCATATCGTGATGCTGGTGATAGACATGTTCTTCACGCCCAGGCTTGTCAAGCGCGACAACTGGGACCGATACTCAACGTATCGGAACATCGAGCGGTGCAAATGGCTGATGCAGGGCGGCCAGCCGGTGATCTTCGTGGGGGCCCATTACGGCAATTTCGAGATAGTTGGGTACCTTATGGGCGTGTTCGGGTTCAACGTGTACAGCGTCGCCCGGCCGCTCGACAACAAGTTCATTAATCGCTGGCTGTACGGCGTTCGTGAGCGCGCCGGCCAGAAGATCCTCGATAAGAAGGGGGCCGCGGAGAAAATGCCTGAATTGATCAGGCAGGGGTCGACGCTGTGCTTCATTGCAGACCAGGATGCAGGTAAAAAGGGCCTTTTCGTGGATTTCTTCGGGCGAAAGGCGAGCACGTATAAGTCTATCGGGCTGGTCGCAATGCAGTATAACATGCCCATCGTGGTCGGCTGCAGCCGAAGACGGGGCAACGACTTCTTCTTCGACATCGCCGCGAATCGGATGATCATGCCCGAAGAATGGGCGGACAAGGAGGACCCGCTTTACTGGATCACGCAGGAATATACCGCGTGCATCGAGAACTTCATTCGCGAAGACCCTACGCAATACTGGTGGCTTCACCGCCGGTGGAAGCACCGACCCAAAGAAGAACGCAAAGCCAGGCAGCGCGAGGGACAGGCTTCGGCCTCAGAACTGTCACAGGCCTAACGATCTCAGGGGCTGGCACGTCGGGACTCAATTACTGTGAAAGCTTGTGCCAGCGTTTGCACGCGATGACGTTGCCACTGCTCCACAACCACTCGTTTTCAGGCAAGGTTGTCTACGCAAGCCTTCGCGGATAGTCTGCGCCGGACGCGCCGATTACTCGCGCTTTTTCGAAAAGGCTTACCTGTCGTCCGGACGACACTGCGTATTGTGAACAGGGGGCGGAAACGTGTCGGAGGCTTATGAAAGGACCGTGACCATGTTGGCGCGAAGATTGTTTACACGTGCGATTGTCATTGCGATTCTGACCTGTCCGCTATTGCCGGACGCTGCATATGGGACGCCGCCCACGCAGGCGCCTTGGGTCTACATAGATGAAAACATGTACCAGACCGAGTTGCCGCGCGTCGAAGACCTGCAGACACCCGCCACCCGCCGGGAGCAGCGGGAGGTTGTCGAAGGGGCCGTGCGATTAGTCGACAACACAGCCCAAGGCGTCAGAGGCACCGTTGGTGTGGCCGCAGGGAGTGCTGCGCCTCCGCGGCCTGGAAATATCGCCGCTGCGGCGGGGGCCGTTTTGACGGGCGCGGTCGAGGCCGTGGCGGGCGCGTTTCGGGCCATCTTCAATACGATATTCTGACGCGCCCCGCAAGGAGTCGACACGGTGCGCGAAAATCGACTGCATGCCGCACGGTCCCGAGCCGATAGCAACATCAGACGAACACGCCTACAGGGGTCGGCGGGACGAATCAAATCAGATGAGACGGGGAGAACGACAATGACAGCAAAAAAGACGCGCGGGGCGGTAATCTGTACAGTGATGCTTGTGGTGTTAGTCGCAGTTCCGGCTGTTTTGGCGGAAGTGCCTTATCGACCGACGCCCGGCGGCGCCAACCGATGGGTTTACGTCCATGAAAACCTGTACTCGGAAAGGCCTGAACCTGCCGGTGAGGGGCTCTTTGCGGCCACATGGGGAGTTGTCAGCGGTACCGCCGACGCCATTGGCAAAACATTCGGGGCCGTGTATGCTTCGATCTTTCCCGTCCAAACGGAAAGGCGGTCAGAGACGCGGCGTGACAGGACGGGGCAATTGCAGTACCGCTTCGCTCCGCGATTTCACGGCCAGGTCGCCCGATGGATTGTTGTAAAAGAATGTCCATGACAAATACCGTGAGCCCGTATCCGCAATGCCCCGCCCGGCGAGCCACAAACCAGGTCGGCTGTAAACGAATAAAGTCTTCGTGACGGCAAGCGCGTTCTTGGGGCGGCGACCAAAGTGATCGGCGTCAGACTCGGCAGCCAGCATGCAGAGGAGGGCGTCGATCCTATATGCAAGCAGTTGCACGAGGCCTTGCGAATTTGCCATCCTTGACACGTCTTCAAAGCCCGCGTATCATGCCTGCTGGCTGCCCGCATTCATGTTGCCTGCGGGCGTGGTAGAACCTCCAGGAGCATACAGAATGGCAGAATCCGAAAAAAGCTGGGAAAAACGCCTCAGCGGCCAGATCGACGAGCTGGCTGTAGACTTTGTCGAATCGCTGTCTTATGACCGCCGTCTTTACAAGTATGATATCGTCGGCTCCATCGCCCATGCGGAAATGCTCGCGGGACAGAAGCTCATCACACGGGACGAACTGGCCGCGATCAAGCAGGGCCTCTACGAAATATCCGACGAAATATCCGCCGGCACGTTCCAGTTCAACAAGCGGCATGAAGACATCCACATGGCCGTCGAGGACGCACTGATCAAGAAGATCGGCGACCCCGGCAGGAAACTCCACACCGGCCGCTCCCGAAACGACCAGGTCGCCACTGACATGCGTCTCTGGATGCGCGACGAAATCGAACTCATGCAGGCGCGTATTACCCTGCTGCAGAAGGCCCTCGTCGGGCTCGCCGCCAGGCACAGCGACGATCTCATGCCTGCCTACACGCATCTGCAGCGGGCACAACCGGCCGTCATCGGCGCCTATCTCGTCAGCTTTGTCGAGCAGCTCGCCCGCGATTTCACACGGCTGAAGGATTGCCGCCTGCGGCTCAACATTTGCCCGCTCGGCGCCGGTGCTGTCGCCGGTTCCACGCTGCCGCTGGACCGGCAGAAGACCCGCGAATTGTTGGGCTTCACGGACATTGCATGGAACGCCATCGATGCCGTCGGCGACCGCGACTTTTGTGCCGAATTCATATTCGATTGCTCATTGATCGCCGCCCACCTTTCCCGGCTCGCAGAAGACTGGATACTCTACGCCTCCAGCGAGTTCGGCTTCATCCGCATCGACGACGCATACTGCACGTCTTCCAGTATGATGCCCCAGAAGCGCAACCCCGATATGCTCGAACTCATCCGCGGCAAAACGGGTTCCGTGTACGGCGCCCTTGTGGCCATGCTTACCATTTTGAAGGCCCAGCCGTCGACCTACAACCGTGACCTGCAGGAAGACAAGATCCACGTCTTCAATGCCGCCGACACGGTCGATGCCTGCCTCGAAATGGCTGCGGCCATCGTCGCCAATACAGCCTTCAACACCGGACATATCGGCGCGGGTCTCGACGCGGGCTTCCTCGATGCCACTGCGCTGGCCGAATATCTGGTCCGCCAGGGCGTGCCGTTCAGGCAGGCTCATGGTGTCGTGGGTACGCTGGTCGCCGCGTGCGAGACTCAGGACAAAAGGCTCGCCGACCTGACGTTGGAAGAGTTCAAGAGCGCCTGTGATGCCGTCGAACAGGATATTTACGACAGTCTCACTCCGGCCAAGGTGGCCGCCGCCTACGTCACCGAAGGCGCCGCCGGCCCGGCCCAGACAAAGGCCGCCATTGCCTATTGGAGGGACCGTCTCAAAGTCCAATGACCAGCCGTGAAGACGAAATAACGCAATGGTTCGCAGCACAGGCGCCGGCCGCTTCCGACCTGCTCATCGGCATCGGCGACGACATGGCCCAGGCCGCTGTCAGCGGCGACGCATCGGTTCTCATCACTACGGATATGCTGCTGGACGGCACGCACTTTGACCTGGCGTCGGCGACGGTCGAACAGGCCGGCTACAAGGCAATGGCCGCCAGTCTCAGCGATTGCGCGGCGATGGCGACCGTACCCCTCTGCGCCGTGGCCGCCGTGGCGCTGCCCGCGGGCTTTGGCGCCGAGCAGATCAAACAGCTCCATGCCGGCCTGACCCGTGCCGGCGTACCGTTCAACTGCCCGCTGGCAGGGGGGGACATCACATCCTGGAAGCACGCCGGGCGATTCGCGATCTGTGTCACCATGCTCAGCAAGCCCGCCCCGCATTGCGCTCCGGTCCGCCGGTCGGGCGCAAAGCCCGGCGATTGTATCTGTGTCACCGGCGCCCTCGGCGGCGCCATCCGCGGCCGGCACCTGACCTTCACTCCCCGCGTCAACGAAGCCCTCGAAATCACCCGCATCGCCCGCGTCAACGCTATGATGGACCTGTCCGACGGCCTGTCGACCGACCTTAACCGCCTGTGCAGCCAGAGCCGCGCCGGCGCACGGGTCACTGCTGCCGCGCTGCCTCTGTCGGAGGCGGCCAAAGAATCTCGTGACCCCCTTGCCGCCGCCCTCAACGACGGTGAAGATTTTGAACTTCTGTTCACGCTTGCGCCCGACCAGTACGACACGCTGGCAGCGGCATGGACGCATGCAACAGTTATCACGAAGGTGGGGACGGTTACTGATTCACCCGGAATGACCCTGATCCTGCCCGACGGGCAAACACAGACCCTTGAACCCAGAGGCTACTACCACTTATGACCGACGCTGCGGATAATACAATCGAATACGTGTCCAATTCGCCCGAGGAAACCATTCAATTCGGTCGACGGATCGGCGCCGGCCTGGCTGGCGGAGAAATCATCGGCCTCACAGGTCCGCTCGGCAGCGGCAAGACCCATCTCATCAAGGGGATCGCCGCCGGCGCAGGCGCCGCCGAATGCGCACGGGTATCCAGCCCGACATTTGTCATTGTCAACGAATACCTTGCCCCCGGGGCCCGGCTTGACGTCTACCACATCGATGCTTACCGTATAGAAACCACTGCCGAATTTGAGATGTTGGGATTCGACGAAATCTGCTATCGGCGTTCCGTTGTACTCATCGAATGGGCCGACAAAGTCGCCGATGCGCTGGCCCACACGGGCGCTATTGCCATTGAGCTTTCACACCTCGGCGCCTCCCAGCGAAGCATCGTTCTCCGCAACCCGCCCAGGTATCTGGCTGAAGCCCTGAAATAATCCGTCACATTGCACGGGACACGGCCATATGGCCGTGTCACGACACATGCCGCGACTACTTGATTGCGGCGTGGTATTCCTGGATGGATTTGACATCCCACTGGCGCTGGCGAATGGCGGCGATGCCTTTGGCGGCCGCGATTGCTGCGGCGACGGTGGTGATGTAGGGAGTCTTATAGCGGATCGCGGCCTTGCGGATGTACGAATCATCTTCCTTGCTGGCCCTGCCCATGGGCGTGTTAATGAGGAGTTGGATGTCGCCGTTGGTAATGTCGTCGGCAATGTCGGGACGCTGCTCGCGGCGCTTGTAGGCGCGATCTGTCTCGATGCCGTGTTTGGCCAGAAATGTTTGGGTGCCTTCGGTGGCTTTAATTTTGAAGCCCATGTCCAGGAAGTTTCGCGCGACGCCGACGATGGCCGAGCCCTTATCCTTATCGGCGATGGTCATCACGACGGCGCCCTGCACGGGAAGACGGCCCTGGGCGGCGTCTTCGGCCTTGAAGAAGGCCAGGCCGAAGGAGTCGGCCATGCCGAGGACTTCGCCGGTGGAACGCATCTCCGGGCCGAGGACAGGGTCGACTTCGGGGAAGAAATAGAAGGGAAAGACGGATTCCTTGACGCCGTAGTGGGGGATCGGGGGGCTCTTTAACTTCAGATCGGAGAGCTTCTTGCCCAGCATCAACTGCGTGGCGATGCGCGCCATTGAGATGCCGCAGACCTTGCTGACAAGGGGGACGGTGCGGCTGGCGCGGGGGTTCGCTTCGAGGATGTAGACCTTGTCTTCGCAGATGGCGTATTGGATATTCATGAGGCCGACAACACGAAGTTCGATGGCGATCCGGCGGGTGTACTCGTAAATGGTGTCGATGTGCTTCTGCGGAATCGTCGTCGGGGGGATGACACATGCCGAGTCGCCCGAGTGTATGCCCGCAAGTTCGATGTGCTCCATGACGGCGGGGACGAAGGCGTCGGTGCCGTCGGACATGGCGTCGGCTTCGGCTTCGATAGCATTCTCGAGAAATTCGTCGATGAGGATGGGGCGCGTCGGGGAGACGTCGACGGCAGCCTTCATATAACGTTCGAGCATGGCTTCGTCATGCACGATTTCCATACCCCGGCCGCCAAGGACGAACGATGGTCGGACGATGAGCGGATAGCCGATGCGCTTGGCGATGGCGAGGGCCTGTTCAAGGGTGCTGGCCATGTCGCTGTCCGGCTGGGGGATGCCGAGCTTCTGCATTTTCTGGCGGAATCGGTCGCGGTCCTCAGCCAGTTCGATGGCGTCCACGGAGGTGCCGATGACCTTGACGCCGGCGGCTTCGAGTTCAGCGGCGATATTAAGGGGGGTCTGGCCGCCAAACTGGCAGATGACGCCGTCCGGCTTTTCTTTTTCGTAGATGCTGAGGACGTCCTCGACTGTGAGGGCTTCGAAGTAAAGCTTGTTGGAGGTGTCATAGTCGGTGGAGACGGTTTCGGGGTTGCAGTTGACCATGATGGATTCGATGCCTTCGTCGCGGAGGGCGAAGGCGGCGTGGACGCAGCAGTAGTCGAACTCGATGCCCTGGCCGATGCGATTGGGGCCGCCGCCGAGGACCATGATTTTGCGGTTTGGGGAAACGTCGGTGACGTCGGGTGCATTGTAGGTGGAGTAGTAGTACGCCGCGTCTTCGACG
>JACZKQ010000042.1 GCA_014859965.1 Phycisphaerae bacterium | reverse complement strand
TCGATTGCTAAAATGGTCTTCATAGCCAGATGCTCCTCGATAAAGTTGTCATTACAGCAACTGCCGTCCCAGCGGCGAGTTTGTCACGGCGAGTATAACCAATCACTCGCCACCGGGCATCTGGCTTTCATAGTTTCTTAATTTAAATTGCGTGCACATATAGAACGGGTGAGGTGTGGGATGCGCGTTAGTCGATTGGTGGCGGTGTTTGATGTTTGCGGGTTGCGGCCGAAGGGGAACCGCGACGAAGAGTTGGCGTTCAGGGTGGAGGTTTTTCAGAGAGAGGGCGGCGAGTGTTTTCCGGTGGTCTGGACGAAGAAGTTGTTTCGGGTGAGGCCGACGTTTCCTATGGATGCGGAGGGAATGCCGACGGCCCTTCATGACGCTTGTTTGCTGCATGAGGAGGAGTCCTTAGGCTGGGATGAGATTGTTGCGGATTCGGTCGATGGCGTGATGGAGAAGGTGAAGGCTCGGATTGGTGAACTTTGTGAGTCGATGGAGGATGATTGAGATGCGTCAAAAAGATACACGTCACAATAGGAAAAGGCTCCTGACTCAAGTTGACATTTCGCGGGGAGCGCGATTGTGACATTGACGAAGAAACGGGCCGGCCTACTTTTCGTTGCGATCGCTGTTTGCGTTGGTGCAGGGTGGCTGTGGTACAGTCGACACACGAGCGATCATTTTGTGGTTCGGTGGGGTGTTTCGGGCGAGGCGGGTATTATTGAGTGTGTGGTCAGGGACAGCGAGGATCGACCCGTGCCGAGACAGGCGGTTTGGTTCACGAATGATACGGATAGTTTGGGCGGGTATACTGACGCTAACGGGCATTTGAGGGTACAGGTCGAGGGCGAAGGACCCATTTGGAAAATGAAATTGCCGGAGAAGGGCTCCGTTACGTGGAATCTTTTGCCACTTGCCGCCGGCAAAGGACTTCGCTTTGAGATACAACTTAAAAGAGTCCGCCTCGGTGGCAGACGTAAGAACAGATAAACGGAGTCGTTGTGGTGTGGCGGAGGAATGGAAGATGTCGATTGTTTGTAAGGGCGATGAAATGAAGAGCACCGTGCTGACCGTTCTAATTCGAATGGAGATTAGCTCATGGAGCCAGTAGCCACGTATTCCGAAACTCGCTTGATGGGAAAGAGGTATTTTGAACTGTTCGCCGACAGAGTCAGGATCACAGGAAAAGTCTATTGGCAAAGCGACTTCGACGTGACGATACCTCTGACGAATGTCTTGCCGTACTATGAGACAATAAGGATTCGCGAGAAGATATGCGGTGCGGGTGTAGTATTAGCCGCTGTGCCTGTGGTCCTTTTTGTCATACTATACGAGTTGAGTAAAGAAGTGATAGTTTACCCCGCCATGGTTTGTATGCTGGCCGTCGGAGTTGTCACTTCCGTTTTTACATTCAGAAAGATTGAATACCGCCAGTTTAGAAATTCGTCGAATGGGGTCGTGTTCAATGTTGCGCGTTCAGGGAAAGGCAAACATAGTTTCGATAGATTCGTGGAGCAACTTGTATCGCGTATCGAAGAGTGCAACAGGTAAGCAGAATAGGAGCCCGCTGACGCCTTTGCTTTTGCGCGCGGACGGCCCAGATCGGCGCGGAGGGAAAAGGTTCTAAATGGGAGTAAGGCATCATCATGGAAGCTTCTGAATTAGTTGAAAATATTCGGGCCTATTGCCGTGGGCATGCGGATGAGGCGGTGGTACATAACGAAGCGGGGCAGGCCGGCAAAGGCTCCTGACTTAATAGGTCTGACGTTCAGTAAAAGCAAAAGCTAATGACCAGGAAGGAGTAAGGTGTTATGGGGACAATTTCTCGCAGGTCGTTTTTGACGGTTTCTGCTGCTGCGTCGGGGAGTTCGGTGCTTGGTTTGGCTCGGGCGGCCGAAGTTATTCCGGGCTTCGACCAAACCAAGACCGACTATGATGCGGCAAACGTCTGGAAGCCCTTTAGCGACCGCAAGGTTCGGGTCGGAATTGTCGGGCATGGTGTTTGCCGATTCGGTCTGGAATTCGGACTTCAGCATCATCCCAACGTCGAACTGGTTGCGGTAAGCGACTTGTTCCCGGACCGCTGCGCCGATATGGCTCGGGAGGCGGAATGTCCCAAGACGTATCCGTCGCTGGAGGAGATGGTCAAGGACGATTCGATCGAGGCCATCTACTGCGCGACGGATGCTCCGGCCCACGCCAAGCACGCGATTCTGTGTATGGAGCATGGCAAGCATGTTGCGACTGCGGTTCCGGCGTTCCGCGGCGATATCGAGGATGCCGAAAGGCTGCTTGAATGCTGCAGGAAGAACAAGGGGCTGGTTTACGCCATGTTCGAGACATCGTGTTTTCATGACGAGCTGTTCGCAATGGAAAGGCTCTATGCGGCCGGCGTGTTTGGTCGCATCGTTTATTCCGAGGGGGAATATTGTCATCCTCATTCTCTGGGCGCCCCTTCGCTGGACTCTTACAAAGACTGGCGAAAGAAGGGGTGTCCGATGTGGTATCCGACGCATGCGACGGCCTACTATGTGGGCGTTACGCATAAATCGCTGCTCGATGTTTCCTGTCAGGGCACTCCGCTGTTTGACGAAGAGCAGCGTATTCCCAACGCGATCGGGAACATATTCAAGTCGGAGGTCGGGCTGTTCCGGACGGCCGAAGGCGGGCTTTCCCGGATGATCGTGTGCAGTTCGCAGGGCGAGTACCTCGAAGCGGGACGCATCCGGGGCGAATATGGCGGATTCAACAAGACGTTTGTCGGCGACAGGGTTGGGAGCAAGCGCTACTACGAGGCGATCAAGGGCGGCCTGCAGATCAAGAAGTACGCTTTGCCGCCGGGCGTTTTGCCGGGCGGACATGGCGGCTCTCACGGCTACCTCGGCGACGACTTCATCGACGCCATCCTGCGCGGCCGCAAACCGAGGGTCGATGTCATCGATGCGCTGAACATGACTGTTCCGGGCTATTACGCGCACCTGTCGGCGATGAAGGATGGCGAAACGATGAAGATTCCGCAGTATTCACTCGAATGACCCGACGGTGGTATGGGGAACACTCTTCAACGGCCCCACACAGTCCCTTTGCTGAAACCATATGTGGCTGATGGGCACACTGCCGATGCTTAGGGGTTCTGCAGGGGGCGGCCTGTGTAGGTGTAGCG
>JACZKQ010000041.1 GCA_014859965.1 Phycisphaerae bacterium | reverse complement strand
CATACCCGCCGGCGCCGTGGTCAGCGAATAGGTAAGAACATCCCCCACGTCCGGATCTGTCGCGTCCACGTCATAGATGTAGAGCGATTCGGCTGTGGCCGAAGTCACCGGGACTGTGATGATGGACGGGGCATCGTTCGTGTTCGCTACGGTAACCGTGAAGGACTGGCTGTCCGAAGCACCCGCCGTGTCCATAACGACAACCATAACGGCATTGTCGCCGACCTGCTCATTCGTCGGAGTCCAGGTGATCTGGCCCGTAACGGAATTAATGTGCATCCCGGCCGGCGCCGTAGCGAGCGACCAGGTAAGCACATCAGCGTCCGGATCAGAGGCGTCCACATCATAACTGTACAGCATATCCTCTGTTGCCGAAATCACAGCCGCTGAAGTAATCGCGGGGGCCTGATTGGGCGGGCCTGCTGTGACGGCCGCGTAGAGCAAGTCAATTGCGAGTATATCCCGGGCTTCCTTTTTCTTGTTGAGAGTATCCCGGAAACGAATTCGGATGTTGCCTTGAGCGTCGATGATGTCGGCAGCGGCCGCCTTGTACTGATTGCTGCTGATGTCACTGGCGATGTTGATCCATTCGCCCGCCACAAGCAGTTCAATCAGGAGGGCATCGCCTTCCGCTGTTTGGCCGGTCCATGTATGGACGAGGTGGATGGTGACCGGTGCGCTTATGTTCGCAGGATCGGCGGACGTGTGAAGGGCGTACTCCACCCACAGGCTGTAGGCGGCCGGACCGTTGGGACCTTCTTCGATGGTCTGGATGAGACCGTCGCCGGCGGCCGTGGTTGCCGCAAAGGTTCCGCTGACCGTTCCGTACGTTACTGTCGGATTCGTGGCAACGTATGCATCATAGTTAACGGCGATCACATAGACGGTAACCGTCGCTGTTGCGCTCAGCACGCCATCGGTCACATCGTACGTGAAGGCATCCTGCCCCGCGAAGCCGGATCTGGGGGTGTAGGTAACTGTGCCGTCAATGTTGATGACGGCTGAGCCGCTTGCCGGAGAGGAAACGCCGGTGACAGTGAGTTCGTCGCTATCCGCGTCGGTGTCGTTGGCGAGAACATCGATAATTATGGAGCCGCCTTGCAGCATTTCCGCTTCGTCGTCATTCGCTACCGGCACATCATTCACATTGATCACCGTTACGGTCACGACGGCTTCAGAGGTTCCGCCGTTGCCGTCGCCGACAGTATAGGTGAATGTATCTTCACCCGCAAAGTCAGGATCCGGGGTGTAGGTCACCGTCTGGTCTGCGGCATTGAGGCTGGCCGTGCCGTGGGCTGCCTGCGTCAGATGGACGACCGTCAGAGTATCGCCCTCCACATCTGTATCGTTATCCAGCACGTTAATCGTTACCGCCGTTTCCTCTTCAGTAGCAGCAAAGTCGGGATTGGCGACCGGCGCATCGTTGACCGCGACGACCGTGACAGTGACAGTGGCGATGTTGCTCGTGTTGACACCGTCAAAGGCGGTGTACGTGAACGAATCTGACCCGGACCAGTTCGCATCCGGCGTATAGGTCACAGTCTGCTCTGTGCTATTCACGCCAACAGTGCCGTTCGTCGGCTGTGTCAGGTTTGTGACCGTCAGGCCATCGCCAGTATCGGGGTCGCTGTCGTTCATCAAGACATCGATGGTGATCGCGATGTCTTCGTCGGTCGTTGCAGTGTCGTCCACTGCCGTCGGCGGATCATTGTCCACATTGATGACGGTCACGGTGACCGTGGCGCTGTTGGATATCTGGCTGCCGTCAGTCGCCGTGTATGTAAACGTATCCGTGCCGCTGAAGTCGGCGTTAGGCGTATAGGTCACATCGATGTCATTGTTTGTCACGCTTCCGTTGCTCGGCTGTGTGACCGAATAAACCGTCAGGTCGACACCGTCGTTCGAAAGGACATCGATCGTGACAGCCACGTCCTCGTCGGTCGTTGCGGTGTCGTCGATCGCCGTCGGCCCGGCGACCACACTTTCCACGGTGAATCGGGCGTCGTTAGGGGCTTGGGTCTGCCACGCCTCAGCGCCATCGGTGGCGGTCACCAGACAGTTCCAGATGTAATCACCAAGACCGAGAGCCTGCGGTGAAAACATAACCGTGGCGCTCGCCCCGCCGATGTCTACGGTCTCCTGCAAATCCAGAACCGTGGTTTCCACCGTAAACGTCTCGGTTGCGCTGGTGGAGTCGGTATGATACGTGACTGTGAGAACCGGAGGGTTCGTGCCCTCGGAACTGTCGAAGTGGACACCATCCGTGCCGCCATCGGCGAGGTAGATTCCACAGTTCCGTTCGCCGGATGACCAGGCCTGCACGAACTGGGTAACCGCAGTATTCAGCCAGCCGGTTACCTGTTGCGGCGTCGTCAGCACGAGGGTTTCATCATGGGGCGGCTGGGTATTCGCCGTGACAGTCAGTTCGGACCAGTCCCCGGTTACCCGGTATAGAGACATGGCGTTGCCCGGGTTAGAGCAGTAAAGGCTCAGCGTCGCCGCTTCAATGGTCGCACCAAGCGGGACTCGGCCGCCGCCTTCGCCAAAAATGCCGCCGAATTTAATTACAGCATGTGCGTGCGGACTGGCGCCATCCACGACGATCGCCGCAGCGTCGCCCATAATCGTGTTCGGATAGTTGTAATCGAGCTGGGCGTCCTCTACCTGCACGGGAATGCCGACGTAGAGCGACGCATTCACCAGACTGCCGGCCACGCACTCGGCCGCCACCGTGAATTCCACAGGACTGCTGACGCCGAGGCCCTCCGGCGAAACCAGCGTGACGGCCGTTTTCGAGGCGGTTATCGTAAAGCCCCACAACGGTCCGGATGCCGTTGCCGCTGAGTCCACAACCGTTACATACCACTCATAGCCGGTGTTCAGATACAGAGGAACGATAGTATCAGGCCAGATCATCGAGGCCGATCCGCCGGGCGTCACGCCCGTCTGGGTGCCGAGCCAGGCGAAATCGGCGGATCCGGAGACGCGGCCGTAGAACGCGACGTCCACCATTTCCTGGGTGCCGCTGGGGCTCTCCACTGCGGCGATCAGGCACAGGTCAACCAGCCAAACATCCTGTTCACCATCCGCCGGGCTCGGCTGCGAGGCGATAGCGGGCGAGCAGATTGCAAATATGTCCGTGTTATCCATGACCCCGCTTACACGTTCCGCGTTGACGCCCCACGCATAGACCGGGACGTTTGCCGCAGTGTGATCCGTATTCAACCAGGAAACTGTTGGATAGTTCCCCGGCCCATTGTCCCCGGTTACTGTCAGACCGCCTGTTTCATGGTCCGCCGTAACCAGCACCAGCGTATCTGTCCGCCCTTGGGCCCACCCTAACACATACTCAACGGCATTGTGAAATTCCACCACTTCGTGCACCGTTCGCTTGATATCGTTGCTGTGGCAGGCCGTATCGATCAGTCCGCCCTCCACCATCAAAAAGAACCCTTTTTGCTCCCTTTCCAAAATTGCAAGCGCGCTGGCTGTCATCTCCGTCAAATGCGGCAGGCTCCCCAAACCGACATACTCATAAGGCATATCCCCGCCGCCGAACTGCCCCGACACATAAGCAACCGCAGCCGTATTCAGCGCCAGCATCCCCGCCCGATCCGTCACGACCGCATAGCCTGCGCTCAGCGCAGAGGATGACGTCATACCATACCCGCCGCCGCCGAACAAAACGTTCGGTCTGCTCTGCCACAAGTAGTCCGCCGCAATGGCGGCCGTACTGTTTCGACTGGCCTCATGGGCCCCAAACACTGCCGGCGTCGCATTCGTCATGTGGCGCGTCGTGATAAGTCCCGTCCGCTTGCCCATGTCCCGCGAGTACTCCAGCAGCGTCTGCAACTCCGCCCCGCTCCCCGGCATCTCCAGACTGATCACGCCATTGTAGACCTTCACCCCCGTCGCAATGGCCGTGCCCGCTGCCGCCGAGTCCGTCACGGTAGGATAGCTCGCGCTGTGAGTCGTCATCTCCGCCTGATACGGCAGGCCCTCGAACGACAGCGCCGCCCCCAGATAGAACCGCGCCGCCTTCACCTGTTCTGCACCCATACCATCCCCAATACAGAGGATGACGTTTCGTGGGGCGGCGTGCGCTGTGCCAAAGGCGGCCGGGAATAAACACACGGCAATCATGGCAATCGACAGCAACACGGTTTTTCGAGTGATGTTCATACTCACGATAATTCTCCTTCTTCCGGTTTGCGGAGGCTGCTTCAACTCCGTCTTTACAAAAGGGGCATTAAATTGATGAATGCAACACGGGCGCAGCACAAGTCCATGCTGACGTTTATGTGTACATTAGATTTTTCTCCCGCTTGCATAAGCGAACCAGACACTTTGAGAGTCTGCGTGATATTCATCACGGAATATCAATTCACGGCATTAGAACCATACCATTATTGTGCCATCCGGTCCACCTTTTGGGGGTGCATAAGCGTAAAATGGGTATTTTTCCAGTGCATTTTCAGGTGTTTTACCCACGCAAGACTGGATGTTTCTATGAAATTGGGAGGTCAGCCTGCGTGCCGCTTCCTATTTGTTCCGCTGGTGGTGGATCAACTTGGGCGAATAAGGAGGACTGCCCATTTAAATCACCGCCGGCCCCGGCGTGATCAGACTGACCTCTCGCAGACAGCCGTAGGAAGACCCGAGTCGCACACGGTCAGACCCACGCATCACTTGAAACCGTACCCGCATGCGTTATAATTGATTTGGCGGTCAGGACTTGCGGAGCTTGTATTCAGTTTGTAACGCGAGGAACTAAGATGAAAATGCTATTGGCTGTTCTCTTTGGCGTAGGCCGGATTATGCGAGTCATGGTTCGACTGGAACAAAGACCCGGCCGCGTACGAAATTACCAGCGCACAACTCGCCGCAATGATCGAAGCGACCCGTACATATTAAGGCTCGCCCTGATGGTATTGTTTTCCTCAGCCGCCCACGCGCAAGAGGCGCCCTATCCGCCGAGCCCGGTCATCGCCGACATGTCGCTCGACTGGTCGACCCATCAGCGGGAGGCGCTCGGCAGCGATAACTGGCAGTTGACCTGGGCCGACGACGACCATCAGTACGGTGCATGGGGC
>JACZKQ010000040.1 GCA_014859965.1 Phycisphaerae bacterium | reverse complement strand
ACAATTTGGGGCGCGGGGGTGGTTTTATCGCTGGCGGATTAGTTTTTGGGGGTCGTAGGTGATTTGGGGTTTGTGGCTTTCGAGGTCTTTTACGAATCGCAGGCCGTCGGTCCAGTAGCCGGCGGTGGGCTTTAGGCCGGTGCAGCGTTCGACGAAATAGCTGTTGAGCGACTCCACGAATAGTTCGCGGACGTATTTGCTGACCATGGAGGCGAGGGCGACCGGGAGGTGCCGGTCGTCGGCCTTTACGGCGAAATGCAGGCGCATGGCCTTGCCCCGGCCGGTCAGTTCGTAGCTGCACAGCCGGTCGTCCTGGCGGATGACACGCAAGTCCAGTTCGCCGAACATCTTACGCAGCACCGGCACGTAATTGTCGCGGCCCCCCTGCCGGTCGACGATGATTTGAAGCATGCCGTCGGGACCTATTCCGTAACCGTTGCAGAACGCGTCGTTTATGAGGCCGGCGACCGTTGTAAAGAGGACGCCGGCTTTGTTTTTGACGACATCGACCATCCTGTTGTAGTGCCCCACATCGAGAACGCGGCACGTCATGTCGACGATCTTCATGCCTTCGGCGGCCAGGGTGTTGGCCAGCACGGCGGAGGCGATTTCGATTGCGGCCCGGTCGCCGCCTAAGTTCTTTTCGGGGAAGGACTTATACCAGGCGTACTCGGCCAGGCCGTCGCCGCAGGGGCAATTGAGGAGGGCCAGCAACGGGCCCGCCGACTGCGGCACCTCGGGGCAGCGATCCATCGCATAGAGGTGGGCGAGCGTGGTTCGGCGCAGGTGCTCGAGGCCGGTGGCCCGGGTGTAGGCCTTTTTGCTGTCGGCAACGAGGAGACGGCCGGCGAGGTTTTTCTTTTCCCTGGCGACGGCGCGCGACAAGACCTTCCAGTGATCGGCCCTGAGCAACTCCTCCGGCATGGAAAACGCCACCGACGACACCACCAAGGGCCCCAGCAAGGGACCGTAACCTGCTTCATCAATACCCACCACAATCGCCATTGTGCCCTCCTGACAGCACCTGTTCTCCGTTTTGGGGCATTATACTGTCGGGGGGCGTGAGGGCAAACGCATTCTCCTGATAACTTGCGGCGCCGTTTGGGCCGAGCAAAACCGTTTGGGACCCCAGAGGCCAAAATTCCCCCCCCGGCGAAAAGATGCTCCCAATTTTGGCCTCTGCCCAATCGGTTTTGCTCTCCAAAGCCGCCGCAGGGCTGGTTTGGGTGCGGACGTCCGGAGAATGCGACAGCCTTGAGGGGGGGCCTGCCGCAATTGGAATTTCCTGGCGGGTCAAAAGCAGCGTCAGAACGGCCGCGAGCGTTCAAAAAGGCCCTATTTTTCGCTTTCGGACCACATTTTACGGTCGTTTTACTTTACATTTTGATGCAAGAAGATTACAATGTACTGCTTTAGGGCTTAGTTAGATAAACGGAGGGAATGTGAGAAAAGCGACCCATTGGGCGGTCATGGTGCTGGTGTTTGGCGTGCAGTACGCGGGCGGCGCAACCCACAATATGACGCTGTATTACTTCGACTGGCAGGAACCCGGCACGCTTGTCAAGACGAGTACATGCAAAATCTACTACCAAGCCGAACTGAACCCGGCCTACTACGCGACCTGCTACTACAATGTGAAGATCTACCTGTCGAGCGACGCCACGCTGGATAAGGCGAGCGATTTTCTTTTCCATGTACACGAAGAGGTGCTCTACGGGAACAGCTACTGGGGGCCGAAACAGCAGAATCTTGCTCCTCCCGCGGGGGGCTGGGCACTTCCGGCCAACGGCTTTTATTATGTGTTCATGGAGATCGAGCGCGGGCGGCTTGCGCCGCCAGACACCAATGTGACCGACAACATCTATATGTTTCCCTTCAGGATCACCGTCGACAGCGGTATTCTGCCGCAGGCGACTATTTCGGGGTACGTGCGGACGGCGGGCGGCCAGGGGATCAGCGGTGTTACTCTGTACGGGCTGCCGGGCGCCCCGGTGACCAATGCACAGGGGTTCTATACCGCGGCGATGGTTCTTGGCGAGTCGGGGACCGCTGTGCCGTCGGCGCCGTGCTTCAGCTTTACGCCGGGCTCGCGGAGCTACATTAACGTTCAGAGCAATCAGATTAACCAGAACTATACCGCTGGCGTGCGGCAGCCCCGGATCAGCGGCACGGTTCGTCTGCCCAGCGGCAAGGCCGTCGCGGGCACACGCATACAGATCGGCGAGGGCGGACCCGTGGTCACGACCGACTTGCAGGGGTATTATGAAACGCATGTAGGGTGCCCCTGGTCGGGCGACATTACACCTCAGAAGGAAGGGTATCGTTTCAGTCCGGGGGTCAAGGGTCTCAGCGGTCTGGTGAGCGACCATGTGCAGGATTTCACGGCGGCCCGTGACGGGTCGATTTATGTCGATCCGACGGCCGGGGGCGTGTATGACGGATCGAGCTGGGAGAATGCGTTCATCCATCTGCAGGACGCCCTGTTAGAGGCGGGGCCGGGCAACGATATTTATGTGGCGGGGGCGGTTTACAGGCCCGACCAGGGCGGCATGAGCGAAAGCGGGGACCGCCGTGCGACGTTTCGGCTGCACGAGGGTGTGGGGCTGTACGGCGGCTTTCCGAGCGGCGGCGGCGACTGGAGCGAACGCGATTTCGAGCAGCACGCGACGGTGCTGTCGGGCGACCTTCGCTACAACGACGGTCCGGGGCGGACGAACCGCGGGGACAACGCCTTTCACGTGGTGACGGGCGGCAACGGCGCGACGCTGGACGGCTTTATCATCATCGGCGGCAATGCCGACGCAGCCGGCGACCCGAACAGCAGTCGGGGCGGCGGCATGTACAACAGCGAGAGCGGCGTGACCGTGCGCAACTGCATCTTCGTGGACAACTACGCCTACAAGAGCGGCGGTGCGATCCATACGGTGTCGGCGGCGGCGGGCAACGGCCTTGCGCTGCGGCTGGAACAGTGCACGTTTACGGACAATACCGCTCAACGAGGCGGGGCCGTTTATACCGAACAGATGGGGCAGGTGACGATGGAAGGCTGCTATTTCAGCGGGGCGAACATAGCGGCCGGGGACATGCCCTACTTCGGGGGCGCGGCGTATAACCTGAACTGCGGTGAGGTTCGCGTCGTTGGGTGCATGTTTCGCGACAATGCGGCCGACACGGAAGGCGGCGGCCTGAAGAACGAATCGGTGGGGTCGGTGGTGCTGCGAAGCTGCGTGTTTTTCAACAACACGACCATCTACTCGTCGGGGTCGGGGGTGCACAACAAGAATTCGAACTGCACGGCGATCAATTGCACGTTTGCACGGAATGCGGCGACGCATTATCCGACGGGCGCGGGGATTGGTTCGAGCAGCGGGTCGCTGAA
Organism: Phycisphaerae bacterium; assembly: GCA_014859965.1. GTDB lineage: Bacteria > Planctomycetota > Phycisphaerae > Sedimentisphaerales > Anaerohalosphaeraceae > JACZKQ01. Next base: position 49,811 of record JACZKQ010000040.1, on the reverse strand, counting down.
GGTCACCAACTGCATCTTCTGGCGGAACACCGGCAACGGGATCGCGACGCAGGCGGCACAGGTGTATGCATCGCCGCAGGCGGCGGACATGAACTACTGCTGCGTGCAGGGTCTTGCGGCGGGAGCGGCCGGCGTGGGGAACTTTAAGACCGATCCGAATTTCGTGGATCTGGACGGCGGCGATTTGCACCTGAATCTGGAATCGCCCTGCGTGAATAAGGGCAATCCGAACGGCAACTACGCGGACTTGTACGACATCGACGGCGACCGGCGCGTGCGTTATGGGCGGGTCGACATCGGGGCCGACGAGTACGTGAGCATGCCGGGCGACTTTCAGCCGGACGGCCGGGTGGACTTTGCAGATATGGCGATGCTGGCCGCATACTGGCGGAAAGAGTGCGGCGCCGGCTGGTGCGGCGATACGGACATCGACCAGAGCGGCAGCATTGGCGCCGCCGATCTGGCGGCCCTGGCGGACCACTGGCTAAACACCGGACCCTGAAACCGGACCATTCGATTGAACGCACTAATCATCAGTATGAAGAAAGCTCGGCAACTTTGTTATTCACCGAGGACGGGCAATGAGAAACTTGATCACTACAGTACTGGCATTTTGCACGTTTGCAGGCATCGTCAACGCAGGCAGCATCTCCGGCCGGGTCACACGGCAGGCTGATGGTGCACCTGCGGCGTGGATATGGGTGATCGCTTATGATTTCGACAGCGGCGGCTGGGCAGGCTCGGGGTACACGGACAGCGAGGGCTATTATTTGTTAAGCGGACTGGGCGCAGGTGTTTACCGCGTTCAGGCGTACGACGGCTCGGGCGTGTGCATGAACGAGTATTACAACGACGTTTATAAGTGGGAGGATGCGACGCCGGTCACTGTCAGAGAAGGCGAGGAAATCTGGGGCATCCATTTCGAACTGACGGAGGCGGCAAGAATCTCTGGGCGGGTGAGGCGTCAGTCCGACGGTTCGCCCATAGCCGGAGCCTGGGTCACCGCCGTCAACTTTGAAACGCTGGATTGGGGCGGCGGGGTCTACACCGACCAGGACGGGTATTACATGATAGGCGGCCTGCGGGCCGGCGTTTATTGCATAGCGGCGCACGACGACTCCGGCTGCCTGGGCGCATACTACGACAACGTTTGGGAGTGGGACGCGGTGACGCCGGTCGCCGCCATCCCGGGCGAGGAGACCTCCGGCATCGATTTCAGTCTGGCTCTTGCCGGAAGAATCTCCGGACGGATCACATGGGAGTCGGACGGTTCGCCTGTTAGCGGCATCATAGTTAACGTCCATCGCTCGACCACCGGCGGCGGGGTCACAACTGTCAGTACGGACGAGAATGGGGGCTATGTGGCAGGCGGCCTTGACACAGGCTCTTATCACTTGTATGCATATGATCCTTCGGGCGTTTATATGCCGCAATACTACAATCACGTCAGCAATTGGGCTGAGGCCATGCCGGTGACTGTCGCCATGGGCGAGGAGACCGGCGGGGTTGACTTCAGCCTGAGCATGGCCGGCAGCATCAGTGGGCAAGTGACACGGGATAGCGACGGGAGCCCCATTCCGGATGTGTGGATTGAAGTTTACGATAGCGATAGCGGGGAGTGGGTAGACTGCGCCTTGACGGATGAAGAGGGCAATTACATGATAGCCCCGCTGGGGTCCGGCACGTATCATATTCAGGCGTATGCATACGGAACATCGTATGCCGGCAAATGGTATGACAACGTGTTCAGCCGGCATTCCGCCGCGGCCGTGATAGTGATTGGCGGCGAGGACACAGCGGGTATTAATTTCAGTCTGTCCGCAGGAAATACGATCCACGGGACGGTGGTGGACAAGCGGACAGGTCTGCCGGTGGCAGGCATTGAAGTGGGCTGCTGGCATGAGGAGCATCAGTTGTGGCGGAGCGCATGGACAGACGCGCTGGGCGAGTATGTGTTGACAGGCGTGACGCCGGGGGAACTGAGCATGCAGGTTCTGGTGCTGTCGGACAGCCCGTATGTCCGCGTGGGGCGGGACATTTTTCTCGTTTCGGACATGTGGGGCGTCGACTTCGTTTTGTCTCCGGGCGCAACCGTTTCGGGCCGGGCCGTCGACGCGAAAACCGCCGAACCGATCGGCGGCGCATATGTCGACTACTGGAGCGAGCGGTATGCAATATGGCTAAGTGCGAGAACAAATGACGACGGGCGCTTTGCTCTGACCAATCTGCCTCCGGGCATGGCGGAGATTGAGGTCGACGCGTGGGACGAATCGCCGTATCTCTGGCTGTCGTGGCCGGCGAATTATATTTATCTGGAAGAGGGGCAGGAGGTGAGCGGGCAGGTGATTGCGCTTCGGCGAGGAGTGCTCGTGCGGGGCTACGTCAAGGACACGGAGGGCGCGGGCGTTGCCGGCGCGGAAGTCGAGTTCATGGGTGCGACGTACGGACTGGAAGTCGAGACGGACATGGATGGGGCGTATGCATTGTATCTGCCGGCCGGGACGTATGCGGCCAGGCTGGAATTTGATGACGATGAATCGCTTGCCGGTCAGTGGGCATCGAGGGCCGTGTACGTTACAGTCGATGATTCGGGGGAGGTGCAAGCGCCGGATATCGTCGCGTACTCTCTTGAGACGGGGGGCCGGATTTCAGGTACGGTGGTGAACACGGCCGGGTGGGGTGTGCGGACGCCTTTTGTGGCGGCGCTGGAGGCGGGGACGGTGATTACCCCGGAGACACTCGCCATCGTTGGCGAGGTCTGTGGGGCCATGCCTTCGGAGACGGGTGAGTTTGTGATTCCTATTCTGCCGCCGGGCAACTATGACATTTACCTGACAGGCGAAGATTACGATGCGGACGACGTGGGGTCCTTTGTGATTTACGACAGAATCCTCAACGCGGCCGTCGGATCGAATGTGGTGCTCACCGCTTCGCCGGGCGACGGGGCGATGCAGGGCGCAGTGCTTAACGCGGCGGGGCAGCCGATACTGGCGGCGACTGTCTTCATAGCGGACGGAAGCGGCGCATTTGCCGGCGGCGCCGAGAGCGGGCCGGGGGGACTGTGGGCAGCGGCCAACATGGCCGCAGGCGCCTACACGCTGACGGCGATTCACCCGAAGTACAAGGCGGTTGAGAAGACCGTGGTCGTCGCCGACGGCCTTACTGCGGAGGTCGAGGCATTTGTGCTGCCTTTTGCCGGGGGCAAAGAAGCGAGCGATTTGAATGGGGACGGGGTTACGGATGCGGGGGATTTGGCGGTGCTTGCCGAACAGTGGCTTGCGCCGGGCGACGTCGAGGCGAACTTTGATCAGCAGGGCGCGGTCGATCTGGCGGACTTGGCGCGGATGGCGGATTTGTGGCGTTGGCAGGCGATGTGGACGCTGTCCGGCGAGGCGCTCTGATTGAGGGACACGCAGGGGCTCAGCGGATGTACCGCGCCTCTCTACGACGCGATACCATACCAGCGGTAAAACGTCAAGGGCGCCCGCAAGGGGCGCCCCTATGTACGCTTTGCGTGCCAAACCGTGTCAAGAGCGTCCGCGGAGGACGCCCCTGCCTTGGCGGCCTCAGTCCAGGTGGTCGATGATCTTGTTGTAGAACTCGACGTACTTGTCTTTTTCGGGCGTTGCCCGCACGGCGATTGCCGAACGCGGGTGCTGATTGAGAATACCCGTGATGGCGTAGGGGATCGTGTAGCCCCATTCCATCTCTTTGGCCATGGGAATCATGTAGTCCTGGATGACCTTGAGGATCGGCTCGATATCGAATTTGGGGTTCTTGAGGAATCCGATGATCAGCTCGAGCGGGCAGTTGCCGGCGCCTCGGCCGATGCCGTAGAGCGATGCGTCGACGAGGTTGCAGTCGTGACGGATACCCTCGATGGTGTTGGCGTAGGCGAGCTGCTGGTTGTTATGGCAGTGCATGCCGATGCGTTTGTTGGGCAGGTGCTTCTGGTAGAGCTTGACGATGTATTCGACCTGCTCGCAGAAGTAGTAGCCGTAGCTGTCGACGACGTAAATCGTCTCGGCGGGCGTTTCGGCGAGCTGGTCCAGGGCCGTGATGAGGTCGAACTCGTTCTCGGTGCTGACGGCCATGATGTTGACCGTTGTTTCGTAGCCGAGGTCGTGGCACTTTTGGGTCAGGGTAATGGCCTTGTCGACGTCCTTAACGTAGGTGGCGATGCGGATCATGTCGATGGGGCTCTGGTCGACCGGGGCGAACTCCTGCTCCAGGACACGGTGGGCGTCGACCATGATGCTCAGCTTGACTTTGGACTCGACACCGTCGATGATGCGGCGGATCTTATCGTCGTCGCAGTATTTCCAGTCGCCGTAGTTGGCGGGCGGGGCGTACTGGCGGCTGGATCGGTAGCCCATTTCCATGTAGTCGATGCCCGCTTCGGACAGTGCGACGTAGACGGCGCGAACGAATTCGTCCGTGAAGTAGTGATTATTGATCAGGCCTCCGTCTCTGATAGTACAATCCAGAACCTTGATCGCCTCTCTGTACATCGGTTGTTCCTTTTTGTCTCAGTGGGCAGGGGCCGATTCATGCGGCGCCCGCACCGGTAAAATTAACGGGACCGGCCGCTACGCGTACAGCCGGTCCAGGGTTTCGTCCACAATTTGGGGGCTCACGTCATGGGCCCACTGGCCGTCTCTGCAATATGCCCGACCGATGGCTTCGAGCAGGACGAACCGCGGCCACTGGTTGACCGCCTTCTTATCGCGCTTGATGATATCAATTAGTGCGGCCTTTTGCAAGCCCCTTGGTATTTTCAGCGGCATTGAGAGGCTGGAGAGCAGGTTTTCGATGCGGGCGAGCCTTTGAGGAGCGGCCATATCCATCTTCTGGGCAATGTACTCGGCGGCGACGATTCCGATGGCGACCGCCTCGCCGTGGAGGAGTTGGAAGCCGCTTGCCGACTCGACGGCGTGGCCGATGGTGTGGCCGAAATTGAGAATTCTGCGTCGGTTTTTCTCGGTTGGATCTTCTTCGACGACGGCGGCCTTGATTCGGCAGTTCTTGAGGGCGATATGCTCCAGGGCGGCGCCGTCGCGGGCGAGGATGGCGGGCATGTGCGTTTCGAGGTAGTCGAAATATTTGGCGTCGGCGATGAGTGCGTGTTTGACCGACTCGACGAGTCCGGCGCGGTACTGGCGGTCGTCGAGGGTGGCTAGCGCGGCGACGTCGATGTAGACGGCGGCGGGCTGCCAGAATACGCCATAGGCGTTCTTGCTGATGGCGGAGTCGACACCGGTCTTGCCGCCGACGCTGGAGTCGGCCTGGGCGACGGTGGTGGTGGGGATCTGGACGACATTGACGCCGCGTTTGAAGATGGCCGCGGCGAATCCGGCGATGTCGCCGACAGTGCCGCCGCCGAGCGCGACGATCAGCGTGTCGCGTCCGAGGAAGGCCTTTTCCATTGCGTCGACGATGGCGATGACCGTGCCGATATGTTTGGAGCCTTCGCCGGGCGGATCGATGATGTGGGCAGGTACGGGGACGTCGCCGAGGAGCCGGCGGAGATGGCCGGCGGCGACCACGTCGGCATCGGTGACGATGAATTTTTTCAGCTTCGGGTATTCGGCTTCGAGGGCGGCCCAGACGGTGTCGAGGATGCTGCGGCCAATGTGGATGCGGTAGCGGCCGGCGGGCGTTTCGGGGATTTCCACGTCGAGTTCATGCATGATGGTCACGATCACGGGCATTGCCCGCGCCACAAGGTTCAATAGGAGATAAGGACGTTTATTGGGTAGTTGCCAAGCCGCGCTCGGCCGGGCAGACCCGTCAGTTCGATCAGGAAGGTCAGGCCTGCAATCTCGGCGCCGAGACGCTCCATGAGGCTGCAGGCGGCGGCCATCGTTCCGCCGGTCGCCAGAAGATCGTCGACCATGAGGATCTTCTCGCCGGGCTGGATGGCGTCGCGGTGCACTTCGATGGTGTCGACGCCATACTCGAGGTCGTAGGTGAAGCATTCAGTGACACAGGGCAGTTTGCCTTTTTTTCGCAGGGGGATGAAGCCGGCGTTGAGTTCTCTGGCGACCGCCGAGCCGAAGATGAAGCCGCGGGCCTCCACGGCGGCGATGTGCGCGATGCCGGCGGTTCGAAACGGTTCGGCGAGGCCCCGGATGGCCGCAGCTAACGCCGCGGCATTGCCCAGCAGAGGGGCGATATCACGGAAGAGAATTCCCTTGCTGGGGAAGTCCGGCACGTCGCGAATGAAGTCCTTGAGATTTACCGCTGCACTCGACATCCTGATTGGCTCCTAATCCGGGTAGTGATCGTTTGCGTTAACCCGCGCAAGCCATACTACAGGTTTTCCCGAGCGCGTCAAGCGCGATTGCGGTTTCAGGAGGTCATCAGCCCATTGAGCCGCTCAAGGGCGTTGCGCTGTATCTGGCGGACGCGTTCGCGTGTGAGGCGGAGTTTTTTGCCGATCTGCTTGAGAGTCAGCGGCTCCTTGTCGTTGAGTCCGAAGCGCAATGTCAGGATCTCGGCTTCCCTGCGGTCGATCTTTTTCAGGAGTTGGACCGCTTTTTTGAGTTCCTCACCCGTGCCGAGGACGTCCTCGGGGGCAGCGGCTTTATCGTCCTGGATGGTTTCGGTGAGGCCGGAGTTTTCCTCGGCATTGTCGCCCTGGAAACCGGCGTTGACCACGTCGACGATTTGCTGAATCGCCTTTGCTTTTCGCAGGGGCACCTTCATGGCCTTGGCCATTTCTTCGAGGGTGGGGGCGCGTCCCAGATGCGGCTCCTGTTCGGCGGCGGTGTAGCGCCACTGGTTGATCAGCTCGACCATGTAGGTTGGAATATGAATGGGCTGGGCGTTGGCGAGGATCGAGCGTTTTATCGCCTGTTTGATCCACCAGGAGGAATACGTACTGAAGCGGACGCCATGTTCCGGATCGAAGGTGTCGACGGCGCGAAGCAGTCCGAGATTGCCTTCCTCGATGAGATCGCCGAGGGTCATGCCGCGTCCGCTGAAACGTTTGGCGATGTTGACGACGAGCCTGAGATTGCTGCTGACCAGGCGTTCTCTTGCTTCGGGATCGTTATCTTCGATGACGCGGTAGGCGAGGGCCTTTTCATCTTCCCAGTTGAGCAGGGGCGACTCGTCGATTTCCTTGAGATAGTCCTTGATTGTCGCGTCAAATGCCATAAACAGCTCCTCAGAACTCTGTCGATTACAGGCCGCGCGGCATGCGATCCGCGTTCAGCACCAAACATATGGGACGCTCGCCCGGGTTAAGGGCGAACGTCCCAAAATCTATCGGCACTTCTGCAATCGATGTTTAGAGCTAATGGCTCACCCGTCGAAAGGCTCAGGCTGTCGCATCGTCCTGGGCCGTGTCGTCGGGTTGCGACTCTTCTTCGCTTTGCGTCTGATCCTGGTCCGGCTCGTTTATCGGACTCGAAACCACCGCCGAATCGGGCATAAGCGCCCCGTCCAGTCCGCCGCGACGCGCCGAAGGCTTGACGCGGGGTTCTTCGAAGCCGCCTTCGACCTTCTTCTTCTGATCCTCGGCGGCCCACTGTACGCGTCGGAGGCTCAGCCCGATTTTGCGGCTGTCCATGTCGACGCGCAGTATCTTGACCTCGATTTCGTCGCCGAGGTTCACGACGTCCTGCGGCGAGTTGATCTTCTGGTCGGCGAGTTCGCTGATGTGCAGCAGGCCTTCCAGATCGGGTTCGAGCTCCACGAAGACGCCGAAATTCGTCAGTTTGGTGACCTGACCCTTGACGATCTGCCCGGGGATGTACTTCTCGGGAATGGCCCGCAGCCAGGGGTCTTCGCTGAGCTGCTTGATGCCCAGCGAAACGCGGTGCTTTTCTTCGTCGACTTCCAGCACAAGGCACTTGATCTCCGCGCCTTTGTCGAGGGCCTCGGAGGGGTGATTGTACTTTTTGGTCCAGCTCATGTCCGAGATGTGAACCAGGCCGTCGATGCCGGGCTCGATCTCGACGAAGGCGCCGTAGTTGGTCAGACTGGTGACCTTGGCGGTGACGACGGTGCCGGCAGGGTATTTCTGCGCGGCCACAGTCCACGGATTGGTTTCGAGCTGCTTGATGCCCAGCGAGATTTCCTGCTTGTCCTTGTTGACATCGAGGACAACCACCTCGATATCTTCGTTGAGCGTGAGCACGTCGGCGGGATGCGCGATGCGCTTGGTCCAGCTCATCTCGCTGATATGGACCAGGCCTTCGATGCCTTCTTCGAGGCGGACGAATGCGCCGTAGTTCATGATGTTGACGACCACGCCCTTGACGCGCGAGCCGACCGGGTAACGGTCGCCGACGGTCTCCCACGGGCTCTTGATCTTCTGCTTGAGGCCGAGGGATATCTTCTCGTTCTGCTTATCGACACCGATGACCATGCACTCGATTTCCTGGTCGAGGTCGACCACTTCGGAGGGGTGCGTGATCCTGCCCCAGCTCAGATCGCTGATGTGCAGCAGGCCGTCGAGGCCGCCGAGGTCCACGAACACGCCGAAATCGGCGATGTTCTTGACGATGCCCTTGCGGACCTGGCCCACCGCGATTTCCTGAATGATCTTTTCCTTGCTGCTCTGGCGTTCTTCTTCGATGAGCTTTCGGCGGGAGACCACGATGTTGTGGTTTTCCGTGTCGATCTTGAGTATCTTGCACTCGATGTCCTGTCCGATGAAGCGGCTGATGTCGCCGGGCTTTCGGATGTCCACCTGAGAAGCGGGCAGAAAGACCGGCACGCCGATGTCGACGAGCAGGCCGCCCTTGATGCGGCGTGTGACCTTGCCGGTGACGACGTCGCCTTCTTTGTTCGCTTCGATGATGCGCTCCCAGCCGCGGATGCGGTCGGCCTTGCGCTTGCTGAGAAGTATGCCGCCTTCGGCGTCCATCTCCTCCAGAAGAACTTCGATCTGCTTGCCTTCCTCGATTTCCTCCGGACTGTCGAATTCGGAGGCATCCACGATGCCTTCGCTCTTGAGCCCCAACTCGACGATCACGTCGTTACCGAGCTGGGTGACAATCCTGCCCTTGATGATCGTGCCCGGAATAAGGGCGTCGACTTTGCGATCGAGGGCTTCGCCGAGAAGCTGACGGTGCTCCTCGGTGAAGAGCTGGCTGATTTCCAGATCGAGTTGTTCTTCGTTTAAGCCTAACTGCCTGATAATGTTTCTGCTGACCATATAAATTAAACCTTACCTGTGTGGAGTCTTTTTGGCCGACTGGCCGGCGCCCCACATTTACGCCGACACGTCATGGAAAATGGCACTGTAATCGATAACAAAAAAACGCACTGGCCCACGCAGCCAATGCTATCGTCAATCGCCTGATTCTACATTGTTGCGGTCATCGCCGCTAACGGCTCGCAGCCTGTCGACAAACTCGTTTATCACCCAATCGGGTGTCGACGCACCGGCGGTTACGCCGGCGGTCGCAGCGCCGCGGAGGCTACTTTTATCAAGTTCCTCCCAATTTTGCAAGTGAAACGTCTTATTATTGTGTTTTCTGCACAGTTCGGCAAGTTTTTTCGTATTTGCGCTGTTCAACCCGCCCAGCACGAACATAATGTCGACCTGTTCGCACAGTTTAACGGCAGATTCCTGTCGTTTGATGGCTTCCCGGCAGAGGGTATTGATAATTTTCAGTTCGGTAAAGCCTTTTTTGACAATCTCGGCAACCATGTGTGCGAAATGGTCCGGGCTTTGGGTGGTCTGGCAGATCACACCGAGTTTGCCGTGCCCGGAGAGTTTGCCGAGGTCCTTCTCGCTTCCGATGACGGCGACATTGTCGGCATAGCCGATGATCGCCTGGACTTCAGGATGTTCTTCGTCGCCGATAATCACCACCTTGTAACCCTGCTCGTTCAGTTCATGGCTGATCTTCTGCAGCCGTTTGACGAGAACACATGTGGCATCGACGATTTCCAGGCCCTTGTCCTTAATTTCGTGGAGCTGGCGTCGCGTGGCCCCATGCGAGCGGATCAATACCGTTCCGGATGGGATCTGCTCGACCGATTGGATGGTCTTGAGGCCGGCCCCGGCGAGTTCGTCGACAACCTGCTGGTTGTGGATGATGGGGCCGAGGCTGTAGACTACCTGCCGGCGGGTCAGTGTCTCTCTGGCCAGCATGATGGCGTTCTTGACGCCGAGGCAAAATCCACATTTTTCAGCGAGATACACTTTCATCGCGGCTGCTTACTCCGCACGATCCAGCCGGGCGGTTGGCACGCCGGCCTCGTTTTCGGCGGAGGCGCGTGCATGGTCAGCTTCTTCGGACGGTGGTGTACTGTAATCCAAGGGCTCTTTGCCCATTTTGACTCTGAGTTCATTATGCATCTCGCGGAGCTTTTCCGTCAGGACGCGTGCAAATTCCCGGTCGCCGAGCCGGTCGATCTCTTCACGCGGGATCACCTCGCCGAACATCACGGCGACCTTGCCGAGGCCCGGAGACTTACGAGTCCGCGGCCAGGCTTCGTAGGCCCCGTCGACAACGGCGGGCAGCACATCTGCGTCGCCGCGGCGGCTGATCAGGCCGAAACCGGGCTTTACGTCCTGGACCTTGCCGTCAAAGGTTCGTGTGCCCTCCGGAAAGAGACATACGGCGCCGCCGCCCTTGAGTTTGGCGATAATTCTGCGCATCGCGCTGATATCGCCGGCGCCCTGCTTGATGGGGATAATGAGCAGGCTGCTCAGGATAGGACCGATTATTCGGGTCTTAAAAAGCGACTCCCTTGCAACGAAATAGAAGTTTCGCAGCACCCAGGACTGCACGAACATCGGATCGAAGTAACTCTGATGCGTCGACAGGATCAGCAGCGGTCCTCGGCGGCGTATGTTTTTCTTGTTGTAGATGCGGACACGATAGAGGAGACAGAGCACGGTCGTCGAGAAGCCGCGCGCGATCGTATGCCATAGCTGTTTAATCAGAGGCTCAACGCCTTCAGTTGTACCCATGCCGTTCACCTTTAATATGTTCCATCATTGTGTCTACAACCTCTTCGGCCTGCAGGTTCGTCGTATCGATCATGACGGCGTCGGCGGCCGGAACGAGGGGGCCTGTCGAGCGGTTCTCGTCCGACGTATCCCGCTCGATCATATCGTACCGTATGGCAGTGATATCGACCTCCGTTCCGCATTGGGCAAGCTGGCGCTTTCTTCGCTTTGCCCGTTCATCGACGTCGGCCGTCAGAAAAAACTTGTACGGTGCATCCGGAAAAGCCACGGTGCCCTGGTCCCTGCCCTCGGTGACGACAGCATCCTGTTCGGCGGCGAAGCGCCGCTGCATGTCGACCAGCGCGGCCCGCAGCATGGGGGCGGCGGCGACATGCCGCACCTGGGCGGTGATTTCCGGGGTGCGAATGGCGGCGGTGACATCCTGGCCGTCGATCGCCGCGGTCATCTCAGCATCAGCAATGCGGAACTGGAAATCGGATGCCCGCAGCACCTCCAGGACCTTGTCGGCGTCGGTCAGCGGCACGTTTTTCCGGATGGCCGCCAGCGTCAGGGCCCGATACATCGCGCCTGTGTCCAGAAAGGCTGCGCCGAGGCGTTCGGCGAGCCTGTGCGCCACGGTGCTCTTGCCGACGCCCGCCGGCCCATCAATTGTCACGATCATATCCGCCATTGTGCCGCTCTTGCCTCATGTTGGTCAGCGCATCGGTGCAGGCCGCCGCCGCGCCCCAAGCATGGCGAATATAACAGCCGCCACGCGCCGGGTAAAGGATATTTGTGAACGCCGGGAAGCGCCCCTGCCGCGACGGGATTGCGGTCACAATTTGCCGAGGAGTTGGTTTTTTTTACACTGGCAGTCGGGATCGTCGTCGGCGCCATCCAGTTTTACGGCGACGATGCTTGTGTCGTCGATCTGGGGGGCGAGGCCGACGTGTCGGCGGCGCCAGGCGAGAATGGTGCGGATCATCTCATCGGCCGGGCAGGCCAGGCAATGGGTCGCCGCGGCCAGCATCCGGTCTTTGCCCCATATCTCGTTGTCAAAGTTCATCGCGTCGATCAGGCCATCCGTATACATCAACAGGCAGTCGCCGCCGATGAGCGGCAGCGTTTCGGTAAGATATTCGGCGTCATCCATGATGCCCAGCACCAGCCCGCCCTTGTTGAGTTCGAGGACGTCGCCGCCCCGCAGGATAAGTCCCGGTTCATGGCCGCAATTGCAGTAGGTGATGGCCTTTTCCCTCATGTCGATGACCGCCAGGAACAGCGTAATGAACTCGCCGTCGCGGCATTCGCGGCAGGCCATGGTATTGAGCTTGGTGATGATCTCGATCATCGTATGCCGGCCGTAACCGCCGTCGGAGTACGCGCGCAGGGCGCCGCGGAACATGCTCATCATCATCGCGGCGGGCACACCTTTGCCGATGACGTCGGCAATGGCGATAGCCACGACCTGCTCGTCAAGCTGCACGAAGTCGCAGAGATCGCCGCCGATCTGGAAACACGGTTCGTAAATCGCCGCCACATCCAGCCCGCTGCAGCACGGGGCCTCGCGTGGGATCATGCGTCGCTGAATCTCGGCGGCCAGGCGCATCTGCTCGGCCATGCGGGCCCCTTCCAGAGCTTCGCGATAGAGTCGCGCGTTGGTGATGGCCACAGCGCACTGGCTGGCGACGATGCGGGCGATGGCATGGGTTTCCTCGTCGAAGCGGGCCGGCTCGGGGCTGTAAAGGCGCAGCACGCCGATGGGCTTGTCGCGGAACTTCATGGCCACGGTGAGCTGACTTACCAGACCTTCTTTGGCAGCGGCTTCGGGGTACTTGACGCGATCATCGTCGCGCATGTCGTCGATAATGACGGCTTCGCCTTCGAAGGCGGCGCTGATGACGGGGTCGTCCTTGCGTACGGGCCCTTTGTTGCGGTATTCCTCGCTGAGGCCGTATGTGCTGCGCATCTTGAGGTCTGCGGCGTCGTCATCCAGCAGGCGGATGGAACAAGCCGTGGTCCGGGTAACCTTGACGGCAGCCTCAGCGAGGCGGTCCAAGACCTCCTGCAACTGGAGCTTGCCGGCTACCATGGTCGATATATCAAAAAGCTGGTCGCGACGTTCCAGCAATTCTCCTGGAGTTTTTTCTATCATTTTCCGAAGATTTCATTGAAAATAGTAACACCCAGCGTTGATTATAACCGCTTTGCTGCAATAGTATACGGTTTTTGGGCGACGGGACGGATTTTATTTGGGTTAGCTTGAGGCCAGCGGCGGGTAAGGGTCTGTAAATGCCTGATACGGCAAGACATGTGATTTTTTCGGGGCGCGTTCAGGGCGTTGGGTTTCGCTACACGTGCCATCGGATTGCGACGCGGTACGAACTGAAGGGCTTTGTCAAAAATTTGCCCGACGGCTCGGTCGAAATGGTCGTTCAGGGTCATCCGGAGGATGTGACGGACTGCCTGGCGGACATTCACGAGAGCTTCGGTGCGTACATCCGCCATGCCGAGAAAAACGACGTTCCGGTAAACCCGCGGCATACGGACTTTAGAATCGCATTTTGAGGTTAAAGCGGCACCCGAAGCGCCGGGACGAGACACCGGACGCCCGCCGGTGGACGGGCCGATCGGCTACCCGCACATGAGTGTGTTTTCCCAAGCGGCGATTTCCTTCAGGCGTTCCATGATGTTGAGGTGCTGAGTGCAGACGTTTTCACAGGCGCCGCACTCGACGCAGTAGCCGCTGTCGGCGCAGCGGTCAACGAGCAGGCCCCAGTCGTGGTTAAACTTCATCTTTGCAAGCATCGCCTTGTCGTCGAGGTTCAGGAACAGCTTTTCGTTGTAGACCTGCATATAATTGGCGATGGGGATGTTCTGCGGACAGGATTTGAGGCAGTAGCCGCATCCGGTGCACAAGGCGTTCATGTTCTCGGAGACGTGCGTGCGGACGCGTTCAATGTCGGCGTCGCTGAAGGGCCGGGCCTCGTCGGCGATACGGCAGGCCGTGTCAATCTGCTCGCGGGTGGTGAAGCCGACAAGCGTAACGGTGATCTGGGGGGCGCTGATGCAGAACCGCAGGGCGGCCTCGGTTGGTGTTTCGTTGGGGCCGGCGAGAAAGGCCAGTTGGTCCTGGTGCTGCGGGATCAGGCCTCCGGACAGCGGGTTCATGGCGACGACGCCGAGCCCTGCGTCGTGGGCGGCCTGGATGCCTTCCCATCGGTAAGGGAAGTTCAGGACGTTGACACCGAGGAGGATGCCCTCGAATTCGTCTTTTGCGAGGATCTGTTTGATCTGCGGGCCAGGGAGATGCGTGGAGATCACGATGTTACCGATTAAACCTTCTTTTTTGCACTTCATGAGACCCTGGTACTGGCCGCCCTTCTTCATGGCCAGCTCGTATTGGTCCATACGGCGAATGCACCAGACGTGATAGAAGTCGATGCGTTCGAGATTGAGGCGCTTGAGCGACTTTTCGACGGCCTTGCGGGCCTTATCGGCTGTGTTGAACTCGACGGGCATACCTTTCGAGGTGACGTGGTACGCGTCGCGGGTGTCGCGCATCTGCTTCATGGCGATGCCGAAGATGTCTTCGCTGGTGTCGCTGCAATAGGTTGGTGCGGTGTCAAAGTAGTTGATGCCCTTGCTTTGGGCGTAAAGCAGCAATTCAGCGTTTTCCTCGTTGGATTTCGATTCGTCGAACCGCATACCGCCAAAACCGACGGCCGAGACCTTAGCGCCTGTACGGCCATAATTAGTATAAATCATCCTGGTACTCCTCGAATAAACTCTGTTGGCAAGGCGGATTATAGCCGCAGGCAGCGCGTTTCATCAAGCCAAAACCGGGAAAACGCCAGATTTTGTTTGCATTATGCAAAATTTTGCAGTTTTTTCACCAGTCTCGTTTGACTTTTGTGTTTTTTGGGGTATAATTTGCTGACCGCTTAACGGAGGGTCGGTAGAACTGTTGTAAGCCGCCTCGTGAGGTCTACAGCGGCTGTTTGGGCGTGCAATTGCGGAGGGTTTGCGGTATTATAGGAAGGCGACGCGTGGAACGGCTGTTTTTTTGGGAGGAAGAACGTGAAGCATTCAAGTCTGCTTTGGGGCGCGGTGCTGCTGGTGTTCGCGAAGGGCCTGGCATTGGGGCAGATTACGCCGAGTCCTTACTGGAAAAGCGAGATCGTCTTTGAAAATGAACCATTCATGGCGAGAGGCATGTCGCCAAACGATCCGGGGTGGGTGAAGTTCGCGATCCTGCCTTCGCCGTGGGCCCCTGAGGCGGTTTACTTTCAGGACTGTCGACAGTACCCGTTCCATTACGAGTTTGCGGTGAATCATCTGGACCCCTTCCTCGGAATGACGCGGCCGCAGTTCGACGCGGTAAGCCTTTACGAGGCGGGTCAGCAGGTGGTGCTCGGGGCGGTGATCTTTGCGCCGCGGGACGGCTGGCCGCCCCCGCCGGTGCGGCTGGAGTACGGCATTGAGTTCGTGCGGCGAGACGCCTACACGCGCGAGCAGGTGCGGGACATGTTCAACATCGTGCGGGCGGCGGTGCAGGCGGAGCCCGGCGTCAAGGCGTATTATTTTCCCGCGTACGAGCAGGCCGCCGCGGCGCGGGAGAACGAGGACTGGCTGGCCTCACAAGGAATCGAGATCAGTTCGCCGGCGCGGTGGGCCCAGGGCAACGTCGTTTACAGCAGCGGCTGGGCGATGGGCACGATGAAGTTCTTTCATGCGGGCGATATCGATGACGCCTTTATGTCGGGCGCGCTGCGGAGCGAGGACATACTGCTCACGGACGGCATTCCGGCGGAGATTCCGATCGTGGCGGGCGTGATCACATTGGCGCCTTCGACGCCGAATTCGCACGTGGCGATACTGGCGCAGACGTTCGGCATCCCGTTTGCGTTTCTGGCGCTCTCGGAGGACGCCGAGCACGCCGAATCGCTCATCGGGCGGGATGTGGTCCTGCGTGCCTACCAGACATGGGGCGCAACTGACGTACGGCTTATCGACACCACCGGGCAGATCGATGCAGTGATGAAGGCGGAGATTCTCGCGCTCAAGAATGCGGGTGAATTGACTATCTCGCCCATGACGCCCTATGGCGCGTGGAGCGCAAATACTGACATGCTCAACCCAGCGGACATACGGTACTTCGGCGGCAAGGCGGCCAACTACGGGCTGCTGCGGACATCGATTCCCGACAACTGTCCGCCGGCGGCGGCGTTTTCGTTTGACCTGTGGAATGCATACCTGGACCAGACGGTCGCGACGGGGCGAACTCTGCGGGAGGAAATTGCGCAGCGTCTGTCAGACGTCGCCTGGCCGCCGGCTGAAATGCCGGCGCTGGCGGGGGCGCTGTCGGGTATTCGCTCGCTGTTTCGGTCGGAGTCGCAGACGGTGTTCAGCACAGAGCTTCGCGATGCGATTCTGGCGACGCTGCAGGACCCGCAGTACGGCTTTGATCCGTACCGGAAAATACGCTTCCGCAGTTCGACCAATGTCGAGGATAGCGAGCAGTTCACCGGCGCAGGGCTCTACGACAGCTACAGCGGGTGCCTCGCCGACGACCTCGATGACGACAGCGCGGGCCCCTGCCGCTGCGATCCGGAGGAGTACAGCGAGCGGGGCGTGTTCCGCGCGATCCGCCGGGTCTTCGCCAGCTTCTATAACCAGAACGCGTACATGGAGCGGCTGCGATGGGGCGTAGACGAAAGCGCAGCGGGCATGGGGATGCTCGTCCATCACTCGTTCCCGGACGAGATCGAGCAGGCCAACGGCGTCGCCCTGCTCTCGAAGACATGGGCGGGCCCGTCGTGTGAGATTACGCTGGTTACTCAGTTGGGCGCGGTGTCGGTGAGCAATCCGACGGATGGCTCGATTCCGGAAGAGGTCAGGGTGAACGTTTACTCGACAAGCTATTACGCCAGCCTGCTGCGTGAGTCGAATCTCGTGCCGCGAGGCTCGACGGTGATGACATGGCAGGAGGACTACGTTGATCTTGCCAGGTTGCTGGTGCGGGCGGCCGACCGCTTCGCGGCGGTGACCGGCCGGAAAACGTATGTGCTGGATTTCGAATACAAGAAGGTCGCACCGGACGGACGGCTCGAAGTCAAGCAGATTCGCCAATTGCCGCAGGCGGATACGACGGCTGACATCACGCCGTTTCTGATCAATGAGCCGGCCGAGTACGCGGTTTTTCAAGGCGAGTTCGGGGAGATTTTCGGCAACCATCGCGCCAAGTCCATCTGGGGCATGCAGACGAGGAGTATGCGGCTCGACGAAAAGCACCTCGCCGAAGGCCTTTATGCGGATGTGAGCATGGATTACCTGCACGGCTGCGACGTTCGCACGCGCGAGGGCGGATTCGGCTCCTGGCCGGAGTACCGGTACAGTTTTGCGGGCGCCGCGGCAGTGGATCGTTGGACGTCCGACGACTTTCGCAAGCGGCGGCGTTACGCGCTGACAACCTCAAACGTCGGCGCGCCGGTTTCAAAGGCGCAAAGCCCGATCCTGACCCTGCGCGACTTCACCGACATTACCGTCGAGGTGAGCTATGAGGAGCGGATGCCGACGTGGGACTGGCTGGGGGCGGGCACGACGACGCTCGATACGGTGCGGCTGTGGAGGCGTCCTGCGCCGCAGGCAGGCGATACGTTGCAGACCCGCACCTGGAACGGGGGCACAGTCGATCGGGATGGCCGAGGCGTCCGCATCACGACGTCGTTCTACTGGCCGCCGGAGCCCACGGGTATTGTCGCCGGCTATACCGCCCCGCTGTCGCGTTGGGACACAACGGTGATCGAAGGACTGACCAGCACACCCCTCGAACTGCGCGGCGACTATTCGCAGACGTATCTGCCGGGTCATCACAACTTTTGGGAACACTTCATCTTCGAGCCGCGGCTGGAGGAAGGGATGTCGCCTGAGATTCTCAACGAACTGCGCGTGCAGGACGTGCGGCTGATCCTTGCGCAGACGGGCTGGGATGGCGGCAGCGTGATATTTTACGGCTTCGACAAGGACATTTCCGCGGCGGACCTCGACGGCGACGGCAATGTGGACGCTATCGATCTCGGCCTGTTCGGACGGCACTGGCAGCAAAGCGGCTGCGGGCAATGCGGCGGCGCCGACCAGAACGGCGACGGCAGCGTGGGTATAACCGATCTGGCGATGTTTGCAATGGAATGGCTTAGCATGTACTATTAAGCCGATCTGCCGAGCAATGATGTGAAAGAGAGGGAAAGGTCAGATGAAGGAAATCACCAGACGCGGTTTTTTGAAGGCGGCGGGGGTCGGTTCGTTAGGGCTGGCCCTGGCATGTTCGGCCGGGGCTGAAGATGCGGTGGAGCCGCGGCCAGCGCTCAACATCGTCTTTATTCTCGCCGACGATCTGGGCTGGTCCGACGTCGGCTGCTACGGCAACACGTTCAATGAGACGCCCAACATCGACCGGCTCGCCCGACAGGGCATGCGGTTCACCGACGCGTACGCCGCATGCCCGGTTTGCTCGCCGACGCGCGCGAGCATCCTTTCGGGTCAGTACCCGGCGCGCCTGGGCCTGACTGACTTCATTCGCGGCCACCAGCGGCCTTTTGAAAAACTCACCGTTCCCGTCAATCGCCAACAGTACATGCCGCTCGAAATCCTCACTATCGCCGAGGCATTGAAGCCGGCGGGTTACATGTCGGGCGCGTTCGGCAAGTGGCACCTCGGCGGCCGGGAGCACTTCCCCGACAAGCAGGGCTTCGACAGCATGCTCGTGACCAGCGGCTGGGGTCACTTCGGCAACAACAGCGTGCCGAACATTCAGATCGGCAAGGACGAGTACCTGACGGAGGTGCTCGCCGATCACTGCGAACGGTTCATGGAGACCAACCGGGATAAACCCTTCTTCCTTTATATGTCGCATTTCGCCGTGCATATCCCGCTGGAGGCCCGCCAGCAACTGATCGAGAAATACGAGAAGAAGCCTAAGCCCCCGACCGGCATCAACAATCCGATCTACGCGGCCATGGTCGAGCACGTCGACATCAGCGTCGGCCGCATTCTCAAGAAGATCGACGACCTCGGCCTCGCCGACAACACGGTGGTCGTCTTCTACTCCGACAACGGCGGCCTGCGACAGATGTACACCGGCGAAGGACCCATCGTCACCACCAACGCCCCGCTGCGCGACGAAAAGGGCACCCTCTACGAAGGCGGCATCCGCGAACCGCTCATCGTCCGCTGGCCCGCCGTCGTCAAGCCGAACACCGAATGTAAAGTCCCCGTCACCAGCGTCGACTTCTACCCCACCTTCCTCGAAATCGCCCGACTCAAAGGCGACCCCTCCCACACCCTCGACGGCGAAAGCATCCTCCCACTTCTGAAGCGCAAAGGCAAACTCAATCGCGATGCCATCTACTGGCACTACCCCCACTACCACCATTCCACCCCCGCCGGCGCCATCCGCCGCGGCGACTATAAACTCCTCGAATTCTACGACGACTGCCGCGTCGAACTCTACAACCTCCGCGAAGACATCGGCGAAACCAACAACCTCGCCGCCGCCAAACCCAACCTCGCCGCCAACCTCCAAAACCAGCTCGCCGCCTGGCGAGAATCCGTAAACGCCGACATGCCCACAAAGAACCCCGATCACGACCCCGCCCGCGCACACGAATGGGGAAAACCGAAATGAAAGGGCCGACCTCTGGAGACATACGTATGTGTTACAGAATAGCCGTGGCAGCTCACAGCGTATTCATTTTAGGGATCGCATCCCTTGCAGCCGCAGAAGACGTTACCGCAAAGGGGCAGGTCTCCATAACCTTTACAGTTCCATATCAGGAACTCTTACAAGGCGAGTTCCGGCCAAATTCTACGATAGAATTGACGAATAATTCCCTGGATACGCTGCATTATATTCCTGAAGGATCTTGGGCAGATGTTCTGCAGATATTTATAAAAGTAGATCGCACTATTTGTATTCCGCGCGAGCACCGAAATGCGATGTATGATCCCGACATAGAAACATACGGCCTGTGGGAAAGAGTAAGGGAATTTGCATCGGCTGAACTAAAGCCGGGGGAAAGTGTGGCATGGCAAGCCACCAACATACCATATCCTTGTTTCGCCCTGTCACCTAGTCGAAAGCCAAAGTCAATACAGGCGCAAGTTTTAATCGGGCCCGCACAATGGGTTTCTTCGAAGCCTGTACCGATCAAATTCATGAACCAAGGATTAAAGGAATGTCCTGTTGTTTTTGAAAATGATTATCTCACAGGACCCCAGCGCGCGAAAAGCCCGATTGCTGTCTATCGCGTTGCCATACAGAACAAGGAGTTTTTGTTTACTTCTTCATGTTTTCGCATTTGTGAAATTCCCAAGGACAGCAAACCGGATTTCACATGGGAGCCGCGTTTGGGTTTGCTCAAGATCGATTACAGAATCGACCAGGTCCCTTTGGTGTGGTTTTATTATCCTATGCTGGAACGTTTGGACTCAGACAAAAGCAGAACCGAGTTTTATCGTCAGAAATATAATTTTGAATATGGTGACGCAGATTACAGGGAAAGAGCGCTGAAAGGCATGGCGTCGCATGGGACTGCGGCGAGTGTGCAATTGTTCGATGAGTATGGCGGGAGCAATGAACTTCTGCTGCAGCATCGTGAGCGATATGAATGCATGCGGCTGCTTCTTGATAGAGCAGGCAAGATGGAGGATGTTGAGCAATCGCGTCAATTGATTCGGCAGACGTTGTTTGCCGATGAGCTTCAGCTTGCCAGCGAAGAGAAGATTGCACTTCCACCCCTGAGCGAAGCCCAAAAGGCCGCGGATTTTCTTGCTGAGTTCGTCGAAAACACTGGCCGGGCGGTCCTCACCTTAGAAGACCTTGCGAAGATCACCACGTTCATTTCACACATAAAAGAAACAGCAGGACAGAAGTAAAGGGATCAGTTCCCCACCAATGCTGCTGCAAGGAGAATCGAATCATGAGACGACGTGAATTTCTGAAGATGGCTGCCGGCGCCAGCATGGCCGCCGGCCTTCAACCGCTGGGCATCGCACAAAGCACAGGCAACCGCAGGCCCAACGTGGTGTTTCTGCTGGCTGACCAGTGGCGGGCGCAGGATGTGGGCTATGCGGGCAACGGCGACGTGATCACGCCGAAGATCGACGAGCTCGCCGCCGAAAGCATCAACATTACCACCGCCGTGAGCACCTGCCCCGTCTGCTGTCCTTATCGCGGCTGCCTCATGACGGGTCAGTACCCGCTGACACATGGCGTGTTCATGAACGACGTGCAGTTGAGCAACAAGGCCACGTCGATCGCACAGGCCTTCAAGGCCGGCGGCTACGACACGGGCTATATCGGCAAATGGCACCTCGACGGCCGCGGCCGGAGCAGCTATATCCCGCCCGAACGCCGACAGGGCTTCGACTTCTGGCGGGCATTGGAATGCACGCACAACTACAACAACTCCCCCTATTACGCCGACGACGACGTCAAGCGCACATGGGACGGCTACGATGCCATCGCCCAGACCCGAGAGGCTCAAAGTTACATCCGCAATCACGCCGCGGGCAAACCATTCCTGCTGTTCCTGTCCTGGGGGCCGCCGCACGCGCCGTATCTTACCGCGCCATCGAAGTACAATGCGATGTTCGAAGGTAAGGACATCGCCCTGCGGCCCAACGTGCCCGACAAACTCAGGGCCGAGGCGAAGAGGGACATTGCCGGCTATTATGCGCATATGGCCGCACTGGATGACTGCGTGGGGTGGGTGCGCGAAACCCTCGCCGAAAACGGACTGGCCGACAACACAATCCTCGTCTTCACCTCCGACCACGGTGACATGCTCTGCTCGCAGGGCAATCGCAAGAAGCAGCAGCCCTGGGATGAGTCCGTCCGTGTGCCGTTCCTCGTGCGGTGGCCGGCCGGGTTCGGGCCCGAAGCCAAACAGCTCGACATGCCCTTCGGCACGCCGGATATCATGCCGACGCTGCTGGGCCTCTGCGGACTTGACGTGCCGCAGACGGTGCAGGGCCGCGACTATGCCCCCGTCCTGCGCGGCAAGGCAGAACCGGTCAATGACGCTGAGCTGATCATGTGCCCGCAGCCCTTCGGCCAGTGGACCCGCAAGATCGGCGGCAAAGAATACCGCGGCATACGTACGCGGCGCTACACCTACGCCCGCGACCTCAACGGCCCGTGGCTTCTGTACGACAACACCGCAGACCCGTACCAACTGAACAACCTCATCAACAAACCCGAACACGCGGTGCTGCAAAAAGAACTGGACGCCGTCCTCACCCGAAAGCTCGAAGAAACCAACGACGACTTCCTCCCCGGCGCCCACTACATAAAAAAATGGAACTACACCGTCGACGCTACCGAAACCGTCCCTTACAAGAACTAACCGCCTATGGAGACAGCCTGCCAACCCGTAGCCATGAAGTCCGCAACTAAATCAACCGGAGATGAAATTATGCAAGCGAAGTCATTCTTAACACGACGCGAGTTCCTGCGCCGTACGTCAGCGGCGGCCGCGGCATCGGCCTTTTGCCTCCATTCGATAACGACTGCCGCCCCGTCGCAGGTACCGCAGGGCCGATTAGAGCGGCTCGCCACGGGCGCCAACATCTGCCGCTGGTTCCGCTATGTGCGGCGCGATACGGAAGAGCACTTTGCCAATTACATTTCGGAGGCCGAAGCGGCGATGATGGCACAGATCGGCCTTAAGCACGTGCGCATCGCCATCCACCCGAACGTGCTGATGGACCAGAGCACCGGCGCTATTCTGGAAAGCCGGGCTGCCTGGCTCGAAGCCGCCATGCGCCGCTTCCATCGGGCCGGCCTGTTGGTGGTCATCGACCTGCACAACGAAGACCGGGAGGCGGAATTGAGCCCGGACTGGCAGAACGCCTTCGTCAAATTTTGGACCGCGCTGGCGACGCGACTTAAAGGCTTCGATCCGGACCTGACGGTCTTTGAGATCATCAACGAGCCGGTGTTTGCCGGGCGCGAGGAAGAGTGGAACGTGCTCAACGCCCGGCTGACAGCGGCTATTCGCCAAAGCGCGCCTCAGCATACTATCATGACGACCGGGGCGGGTTGGGGCGGCATTGACGGGCTGAAGCGCCTCACTCCCCTGCCTGACAAGAACATTGTCTATTCATTCCACTGTTACGATCCGTTCCCTTTCACGCATCAAGGCGCGACATGGGCGGGCGAGGACGTCAAACCGTTGCGCGGCGTGCCGTATCCCTCCAGCCCGGAGACGGTCGCTCCGCTGCTGGCGGCACTCGACGACAAGCCCGGCTCACGGCGGATGGTGGAGCGCTACGGCAACGAACGATGGAACAAGGCCAGACTCGCCGCACGTTTTAAGGAGGGCATAGAGTGGGGCGCACGCCAGGGCGTGGCGCTGTACTGCGGCGAATTCGGTGTGTTTCCTGTCCATTCCGATCCCGAGCACCGGGCAAACTGGTTTCGCGATTTCGGTCAAGTGCTGGCCGAGCATCGCATCGGCTGGGCCGTGTGGGGCTGGGATGAGGGTTTTGGCCTCAACCGCCGCTATGTGGACGGCAAGCCGCAAGTCGACCAAATCGTAGTCAAATCGCTGGGGCTCAGGTCGATTTAGACGCTTCGCACGGAGGTCCGCACGAAAACAGTCAACGCGATCAGACTTAAGTTACTGCTGGCGGCTATTGCCAGGCACAAGCCGGCGGATGTATCGTATCCCCACTGCGGGGACGTGCGACCAGCGACCAGTTGATGGTAGAGGCCAATGAGCAGGCAGTCTGATGCTGGATCCGTCCATCTTTTCGCTTCCGCCTCAAAGGGTCTCGACATCTACGCCCGTCTGTTGTATGATGGCCCACTCACTAAACAGTTGAATGTAATTATATTGATCAAAAGAGGTTACGTCGCTTATGGCCGAAAGCAAATATTTGACGGCGCCCATCGCCACGACGAAAACGCCGCCCGGCATTCCTTATATTTTGACCAATGAAGCCGCCGAGCGGTTTGCTTTCTATGGGACCCGATGCATCCTGACCGTATTCATGACACAGTACCTGCTCGGCCGCGGCGGCGCCCTCGACCCTCTCAACCCCGAGCAAAGCAAGACCTGGTTTCACATGTTTGTGTCCCTGGTGTACTTCATGCCGCTTGTCGGGGCTCTGATCTCCGACATCTGGCTTGGCAAATATCGAACCATTGTGATTTTCAACCTCGTCTATTGCGCCGGTTTCGTTGCATTGGTCGTGGATCAGACCCGCGTCGGGCTCTTTGCAGGCCTGCTCCTCATAGCTGTAGGCTCTGGCATTATCAAACCCTGCGTCTCGGCCAATGTCGGCGATCAGTTCGGCAAGACGAATCAACACCTTCTCAGCCGCATGTATGCCTGGTTCTACTTCGCCATCAACGTCGGGGCGGTCTTCTCGAGCCTGCTCGTCCCGGAACTCCTCAAACGCTTCGGCCCGCGCATCGCCTTCGGCGTACCCGGTGCCCTCATGTTCCTGGCGACGCTGGCATTCTGGGCCGGAAACCGCGAAATGGTCCACATCCCCGCGGGAGGGGTAGGCTTTCTCAAAGAGACGTTCAGTGCCCAAGGCGTCAAGGCCCTCCTGAAGCTTTCCGTCCTCTACATTTTCATCGCCCCATTCTGGTCACTTTACGACCAGATGGACTCCGCCTGGGTCCTCCAGGCCGAGCAGATGAACCGTCACTGGCTCGGGCGAGAGTGGCTTTCCTCACAAATCGTAGCGGCAAACCCATTCCTCATCATCATCGGCATCCCCATTTTCTCGTACGCGATCTACCCCGCTATCAACAAGGTCTTCCGCCTGACCCCTTTGCGCAAGATCACCATCGGGCTGTTCGTCGCTGCCTTCTCCTGGGTGGTCGCCGGCTGGAGCCAGACACGAATCGATGCAGGCGGCGCACCCAGTGTGGGCTGGCTCTTTCTGGCTTATGTTTTTCTGACGTCCGCCGAGATTATGGTCTCCATCACCTGCCTGGAATTCTCCTATAAGCAGGCGCCTAAGAAGATGAAGGCCTTTATCATGTCTGTGTTCTTCATGTCAATCACGGTCGGCAACCTTTTTACGGCCGTTGTCAACAAGTTCATCCAGAACTCTGACGGCACCAGCAAACTGGCCGGGGCGGACTATTACTGGTTTTTCGTGGGGGTCATGGCGGTAACGGCGGTGCTGTTCATATTTGTGGCCATGGCGTATCGAGAAAAAACTTACATTCAGGATGAGATTTCCGCCGACAAGCCCGAATGACCGGCAATTGACGAAAAATCACACTTGAGAAGAGTCCGAAAGGCTTCGCCGCCACCGGCAGAAAGCCCTTTTGTGGCTTGGCATTGGGTTTTAGCCGAATGACGGTTGCCTAATGGACGATTGAGGATGGGTGGTTGGCGAGCCTTTTTATTGCACCGCCAGCAGGTTGCTCGTATATAGTGATCCTTCTTTAATATGACGAGTTTTAAAGAGTCCGTGAGTTCCTTAGACATGAAATCATCGCTAAGCGATCTTGAAAAACGCGTGTTAGCAGTACTGCAAAAGGGGTTTCCGATAACGCTGACCCCCTACCAGGACATGGCCCGCAAGATCGGCATTGAGACAGCCGAGCTGCTGGACGTGCTCAAACGCTGGCGGGACGACGGCAAACTCCGGCGAATTGGGGCGGTCGTCAGCCACGTGAAGGTCGGCCTGGGGGCTGGCGCGATGGTCGTCTGGCAGGTGGAATCCGAACGCGTCGAAGAGGTGGGCACGATGCTGGCGGGCTTCCCGCAGGTCTCGCACGCCTACGAACGCCCGGCAAGCGACGCCTGGCCGTACAACCTGTATACAATGGTCCACGGGGCCGATGCGGCGGAAGTCGACGAGACGGTGGCGGCGATGAGCCGGGCCTGCGGCGTGGACAAATACCGCCAACTTCAGACATTAAAAGAACTTAAGAAGGCGCCGCCCACGTATATTAAGGGCGTATAAACCGGCTCGGCCGGCCAAAGTAACAGACATTCGTACATAATAAAGGAAATGAATGCTGCAACTGCCTTTGAATGAAAGACTTGTGCTTTATCTGGTGCTTGGGGTCTACCTGGTCGCCGGCACAGTGGCCGCCCGCCAGTTGTCTGCTGACGGGCCCAAATACCGCCGATTATTGACCTGTTTGATCATCGCCGGCATCTGCCTTCAGTCGATCCTGCTCGTACTGCGTGGGATGGCCATTCAGGGCTTTCCGCTGACCGGCCTTTTCGAATCGATGACTCTTCTGGGCATTGCCTCCGGCGCTGCTTACCTGCTTCTCAGCACGGTGATACCGCAGGTGTGGTTCCAATCGGCGATGACGTGGATCCTGTTGCTGATCTCCGTGCTCGGGGCTAAAGTCGCCTCGCCGGTTACAGAGGTGCACGAGGCTGCAAAAACGCCCTGGGCCCTCGTCCACGGACTGGCAATGGTCCTTAGCGCCGCCGCGATCGCTTTTGCTACGGTTTCGGCATGGATGTATGTTCTTGCGAACAAGCGGCTTAAGAACAAAGAACTCGGTAAGGTGTTAGGACGGATGCCGAATATCGAGAAGCTTCGCCGCATGAACCTCTTCGGCATCGAGGCAGGTTTTGTGCTGCTCAGCTTTGGGCTTTTCACGGGTTTAGGTATGGCGGCGATCCAGATTCGCTCAGGCGAGACGACGTTGGCCCACTGGCTGATCGATCCAAAGATCGTGCTCATCCTGCTTGCCTGGCTGCTGTTGGCGGCGATTCTTGTCCTGCGGCCGCTGGTGCGATTAGGCGGCAAGGCAGTTGCCTACCTGACAATGGTCGCCTTCTTCCTGATCATTTTTGCCATAGTGGGTGTAACATTTTTCTGCGGTACGCGGCATGTGTTCTCGCACGCCGCCGTGACGCTGGTGCAGGCGACGGAAACAGTCTGACGATGGAAATTACTGTTTTAGGATTGAACCATAAGACGGCGCCGATTGGCGTTCGGGAGCGTCTGGCGTTTGACGCGGAGGCGTGCGCCATGGCTCTGGCAGCCCTCAAGGCACAGCACCCCGCCGCCGAGTTTGTGATCCTGTCGACCTGCAATCGCGTCGAGGTTTACTGGGCATCCGATGAACAGGACAAGCCCGGCGCCGACGACGTGATCGCGTTCCTCGGACGGTCGCGCGGCATCGCAGTCGAAGAATTTTCCGAGTACCTGTATTTCCGCTGCGGCCCGGACGCGGTCAGCCACCTGCTGACCGTCGGGTCCAGCCTCGACAGCATGGTTGTCGGCGAATCGCAAATTATCTCGCAGGTCAAGGAAGGCTACACGATCGCGTGCAGTGTCCAAAGTACGGGCAAGGTCCTTAACCGCCTTTTCCATGCCGCGTTCGAGACGAGCAAAGAGATATACTCTAACACCACCATTGCCAATCGCCGTGTCAGCGTCGCGGGCGTGGCGGTCGAACTGGCAGGCCAGCTTTTCGAGGATATCGCCGCGGCCCGCGTCGTCATCATCGGGGCCGGCCAGATGGGCGAACTGCTTGTCGAACATTTCAAACACGTTAAGTGCAGCGATATCGTCGTGATCAATCGGTCCCTGCAGCGGGCGATGGACCTGGCGGCCGCACACGGGATTCGAGCCGACAAGTGGGAAGCGCTTGCCGAGCACCTCGCCGGCGCGGACATTGTCGTGGCTTCGGCGGGTGGACAAGGTTACCTGTTCGGCAAAGCCGAATTCAAGAAGGCGATCGGCAGTCGGCGTAAGGGTGCCGTCCTGATCGTTGATATCGCTGTGCCGCGAAACGTCGACCCCGCCGTAAACGAGATCGCCAATGTGTATCTTTACAGCGTGGACGATCTCGCCGCCGTAGTCGAGCAGAACGTCATGCTTCGCCGGGAGGAGGTTGACGTCGCGGTGGAGATCATCTGTGAGAAGACCGCCGAATTCATGGATTGGCTGAACATCAGCCAGATCGGTCCGCTGGTCGGACAGATGAAGGAACAGTTCGAGCGCATCCAGCGAAACGAAATGGAGCGGTTTTTCGTCGGGCCCAGGCAGACGGCCGACTGTCGCGGGGCGATGGAATCGATGGTCTCGCGCGTGGTGAACAAACTGCTGCACTGTGTCATCAAGAATATGAACGCCGAGGCGAAAACGCACGGCGTAGACCACGCTGCGAAGATGGCCGTCGACATTCTCGACCAGGCCCGGCAGATCGCAGAAGACATTCGAAGCGGAGACATCCATGACGGCACACCATAAACCGGGCAATCAGATGCTGCGGCTGCTCTTCTGGGAGAGCACGATCCGGTGCAATCTCAGTTGTGCGCATTGCCGCCGCATCGACGGCGACGAGACCGCCTGCAAGGACCTGACAACTGAACAAGCCCGGACGATGATCGATCAACTGGCCGAGGTCGGGCGCTCGCAGCCGTTCATGCCCATACTGGTTTTTTCCGGAGGCGAGCCGCTGTGTCGCGAGGATATCTTTGAACTGATCGATTACGCCCGCGGGCGCGATATCCGCGCCGCGCTGGCGACCAACGGCACCCTTGTCGATGAAACTATCACCCGCCGGATCAAGGACAGCGGCGTCGCCCGCGTGTCGGTAAGTCTCGACGGCGCCACCGCCGAAGTACACGACCGGCTGCGGCAGTTAAGCGGTTCGTTCGAACAGGCCCTGGCGGGGATTCGATGCCTGGCGCATCACGGCGTGCCGTTTCAGATCAACGTAACGTTAACAAAGCACAACGCGCACCAGATCGAAGACGTTTACCAACTCGCAAGAACGCTCGGCGCCGCGGCCGTCCATATCTTCATGCTCGTGCCCGTCGGCTGCGGGCAGGTGTTGGCGGAGACGGACATGCTCAGCCCCGAGCAGTACGAAGAGATGCTCGTCAGCATCTGTCGCCTGGACGGGCGAGGCGAAATTGAGATCAAGGTCACCTGCGGGCCGCATTACGAACGCGTCATCCGCCAGCACGGGCTCGACAAGGTCCGCCGGGCGTCGGCGCCGTCCCACGCGGCCGCACCGGGCGCGCACCCCCACGGAAAAGCCACCCGCGGCTGTCTGGCCGGATTGGGCGTGATCTTCGTGGGCCACCAGGGTGACGTTTTTCCATGCGGCTATCTGCCCGTCAAGTGCGGGAACATTCTCGAACAGCCGCTTAAAGACATCTGGCACGGCAGCCCCGATCTGGCCCGAATGCGCGACAGCGACGCCCTCGAAGGCAAGTGCGGCGGCTGCGGCTACAGAGCCCTCTGCAGCGGCTGCCGGGCTCGCGCCTTTGCCGCAACCGGCAACTACATGGCCGAGGAGCCGTTCTGTGCCTATGTTCCCCCGGAGGCGACACGATAACTGTCTAACGTACAAGGCTGCCGAAATAGAAAGTGAACGAAGGTTCTTCATGATTAACATAAGCAAACTGTACTGTGGCGAAGTAACGCCGGGCGACTGGCTTCGATACGGAATGAAGGGCGCCGGCGAACGGCCCGGCGAGGTTGTGCCCAGGAAGGCGTCCGAGCGGCGCCCCATTGTCGTCTGGAACATCACGCGGAACTGCAATCTTAAGTGCGTTCATTGCTACAATGACAGCGGCGTCGGCAAGCTCTGCAACGACGCGACGACCGAAGAAGCCAAAGCGGTGCTCGACGACCTGGCGGCCTTCGGCGTGCCCTCGGTGCTCTTCTCCGGCGGCGAGCCGCTGATGCGGCACGATCTGTTCGAGCTGATCGCTCGCGCCGGCGGCAAGGGCCTGCGGACGGTGATCTCCACCAACGGGACGCTGATCGACAAGAAAGCCGCCGCGACCATTAAGGAACGCGGCGTTTCATACGTCGGGATCAGCCTGGACGGCATCGGTGAGATCAACGACAGGTTCCGCGGCGTCGGCGGCGCATTCGAAAAAGCCGTTGCCGGCATCAGGAACTGCCAGGACGCCGGGGTCCGCATCGGGCTTCGGCTGACGCTGACCAAACGCAACGTCGAGGACCTGGCGGCTCTGTTTGACTTTTTTGAAGCCAACAATATCGAGCGGGCCTGCTTCTATCACCTGGTGCCCAGCGGCCGCGGAGGCGACATCTCCAATGAAGACCTCACGCATTCTCAGAGCCGCCAGGCCATCGAGATGATCATGGCCCGCACCAAAGCCTTCACGGCGGCCGGCAAGAAGACGGACATCCTTACCGTGGACAACCATGTCGACGGCGTGTACCTCTATCTTAAGCTGCTCCAGGAAGACCCGGTGAAGGCGGAAAACGTCTGGAAGCTTTTGACGTGGAACGGCGGCGGGCTCAACAGCAGCGGCGTCGGCATCGGCTGCATCGACTTCAACGGCAAGGTCCACGCCGACCAGTTCTGGGGCCACTACGACCTCGGCGACATCCACGAGAAACCGTTCAGCGAGATATGGTCCGATTCGGACGAGCCGCTGCTCAAGGGCCTCCGCGATCGAAGAGCTTACGTCAAGGGCCGCTGTCGACTGTGCCGGTTCTTTGATGCGTGCGGCGGAGCGCTGCGCGTGCGTGCGGACCTGCACTTCAACGATCCGTGGGCGCCGGACCCGGCCTGCTACCTGACCGACGAAGAGATCGGGCTCGACGGCGCCGCCCGAAAGGCACTGGCGGCCTGCCGCGAAGTGTACGAGCTGCCGGAGTAGATGAGGCCGCTACACCTGGGCCAGGATCACTGTGTAGTTCTTGCCGTAGGTCTTGGCACAGCGCGGACACGTCGTGTAAAACATGAACAGTTTGCCGATGGTTCTGCCGCCGGATTCGACCCACTGACGCATCTGGCTGCACCACTTGCCGGTATCCTTGTACGGCCCTTCGAACACTTTGGACAGGTATGTGCCGCTGAGGCGCACGTTATCCGCATCGGGCACCTCTTTGGTCACCGCGATGTAAACGTCCATGTTCCACTTGGACGTATGATCAGAAAGCATCAGCGGCTCCGCCGTAAACGCGCCTGCCTTTTCGATCTTCGCCATGTTACGCACCACGACCTTGCCGAACCCCAGGGGCATATAGCAAAACGTCCGCACCCGGTCCTTAACGAAAAGCTTGTCCTCCCACGCCACTTCCTTCTCCTGCCACGGCCCGGGATCAAAACGCGGACAACACCCGGTCTCGGCATTCCATGGGTTATTCATACGCTCTCCTTTCTCGCAGACAATTCTCGTTCACAGTTACGATATTATCAGCGATTCAAATGGCGTTGCAAGTCTTTTGTTGCCGCGGACGATTGCAAAAAAGGCATCAACGGCCAGTTCAAGCAAGCCATTGATGCCTCTATTTTGAGCAACACATCAGATGCGCACGCGCTCAGTGCCCGCGCGCCGAATACAGCTAACCCGCGGCGGTTTCATGGCGCGGCGACTTGACAAAGAAAACCATGACCGCGGCGAGCACCAACAGCAGCGATGCCCCATAATAGGCGATTGCAAACGTCTGATGCTTGTCGTACATGGCGCCGGCTAGTTTCGACAGCATGAAGCCGCCCAACCCCCAAGCCGTGAACACCAGGCCGTAGTTTACGCCGAAGTTCTTGGGACCGTAATAATCTTTGGTGATAGAGGGAAACAGCGAAAGATTGGCACCGTAATTGGCGCCGATCAACATCGACACCACGACCATCACCCACATTTTACCCAGAACATTATCCGCCGTCGCCGTCGACAGGAGCATAATGAGAACGGCCTGAAGAACGAAAACACCAAACATTGTCGCCTTGCGACCGATCTTGTCGCTTAGCATCCCGGCGACGATTCGCCCGCCCCCATTGCCGATGGCGAGCACCGCCACAAGGATAAAGCCGAGATGAATCCCGGTCTGCACGTCGGCGATGGCAGCAAGCTTGGCGATGATCATCAGCCCCGCCCCTGCCCCGCAGGCATACATAAACCAGAGCATATAGAACTGAGGCGTCATCAGCATTTCTTTTGGCAGGAAGTCCTCTTTCCTGACCATCGTCCCGGCGACCGGTGCGGCAGCGGTGACAGTTCCCGCAGGGATATATCCACGAGGCGGCGGCTTGAGCATTTGGGCAAGACCTACCACCACGACGAGAAATGCCACACCCAGCGTGATAAGCATGGCCTGGAAGGAATAGTGTGTCATGAGCCACTTGGCCAGCGGTGCGGCATAGACGGAGGCAAGGCCGAAACCCGATACAACGATGCCGGCGATCAAACCCGTCTTGGCTTTGTCGAACCACTTGACCGCCGGAGGGGTTGCCGAGGCATACCCAAAACCAATGCCCGCACCGGCCAGTACGCCGAATCCAAGAATGAAACCGATCAGTGACGTGGTGAAACTGGCCAGCAGAAATCCGGCTCCAACAAGAATGCCGCCGATACTGGCGACAATTCGCGGACCGATCTTATCCTGCATGCGACCGGCCGGAACCATAATGAGGCAGAAAACAAGACACGCAACCGAGTACGGCCACGATTTATCCGACTCGGTCCAACCCCATTCCGCGGGGATCCCCTTGCTGATCACGCTCCATGTGTAAAGGATGCCTAACGCAAGATTAATGCCCATGCCGGCAAATGTGACGCGCCAGCCGTGATTGACCTCTCGCGCACCGGGCGTGCTGCTGATTTCACTCATGATAGCCCCTTTCAGGTGGAAAATAGAAGTGCCGGGTGCATGCGCAAACATGCACCCGGCCCATTGTAGACGAATGCCGCAGGATTACCCGCGACCCTTGATGAGGGCCTCGACCACGCTCGGGTCGGCAAGGGTCGTCACGTCGCCCAGGTTGCCCGTGTCGCGCTCGGCGATCTTGCGGAGAATGCGCCGCATGATCTTGCCCGAACGGGTCTTCGGCAGCGACGGTGCAAACTGGATCGCCTCCGGCGCGGCGATGGGTCCGATCTCCTTACGGACGTGGCCGATGAGTTCCTTCTTGAGCGCGTCGCTTTCCTCGACACCCTCGACCAGCGTCACGTATGCATAAAGGCCCTGTCCCTTGATCTCGTGGGGGATGGGCGTAACAGCGGCTTCTGCGACCTTGGGATGGCTCACCAGCGCGCTTTCGACTTCGGCCGTGCCGATGCGGTGGCCGGAGACGTTGACCACGTCGTCGATGCGGCCCATCAGCCAGAAGTCGCCGTCGGCGTCAATGCGGCAGCCGTCGCCGGCGAAATAAATGTCCGGGTACATCATGAAATAGGTGTCGACGAAGCGATCATGGTCGCCCCACATGGTCCGCATCATGCCGGGCCAAGGTTTGCGAATACAGAGTTTGCCGCCTTCGTTGACTGCGCACTGCGTGCCGTCGTCGCGAAGCACGACCGCATCGACGCCGAAGAACGGACGCGAGGCGCTGCCGGGCTTGAGCGTGTTAGCGCCCGGAAGCGGGGTAATCATGAAGCCGCCCGTTTCCGTCTGCCACCATGTATCGACAATCGGGCAGCGGCTGCGCCCCACTTTTTCGTAATACCACATCCACGCCTCCGGGTTGATCGGCTCGCCGACCGAACCCAGGATGCGCAGTGTATCCAGCTTGTACTTCATGACCCATTCCTCGCCCAGGCGCATCAGGGCACGGATCGCGGTCGGGGCCGTGTAGAACACGGTGACGCCGAACTTGTCGCAGACGTGCCAGAAGCGACCCGCGTCCGGATACGTCGGCACACCCTCGAACATAAGCGAGGTCGCCCCGTTGGCTAACGGGCCGTAAACGATGTAGCTGTGCCCGGTCACCCAGCCGATGTCGGCCGTGCACCAGTAGATGTCATCTTCGTGAATGTTGAAGACGAGCTTGTGCGTAATCGCTGTGTGCAGCAGATAGCCGGCTGTCGTATGGACGACACCCTTCGGCTTGCCCGTGGAGCCCGACGTATACAGAATGAACAGCGGGTCTTCGGCCTTCATCTTCTCCGGCTCGCACTTGTCGCTCGCCTTGGCCATCTCCTCGTGATACCACACGTCGCGCCCCGCCTTCATGTCGCACGGCTCGCCGTCCACCTTGACCACCACGACGCTCTCGATCGACGGACAGTCCGTCATCGCCTCATCGACGATCTTCTTGAGATGAATGTGCTTGCCCGCACGCATGGACACGTTCGACGTGATCAGCATCTTGCAGAGGCTGTCGTTGACCCGGCCCTTGATGGCGTCGGCGCTGAAGCCGCCGAAGATGATCGAATGAATCGCGCCGATGCGCGTGCAGCTCAGCATCACAATCGCCAGTTCCGGCACCATCGGCATGTAAATCGCCACGCGGTCGCCCTTCTTGACGCCCTTGGACTTCATCACGTTGGCGAACTTGCAGACCTCTTTGTGCAGCTCTTCGTAGGTGTACTTCTTGACCGCGTCTTCGGCCTCACCCTGCCACAGGATCGCCGTCTTTTTGGCGATTGGCGTGCCCAGATGCCGATCCAGGCAGTTGACCGACACGTTCAGTTCGCCGTCGGCAAACCACGTGTGCTCGATCTTGCGGGCCTTGCTGTCCCAAGTGTAGTCCAGGCTCTTTGTGGGTTTCTTGAACCACGTCAGGCTCTTGGCCTGATCGAGCCAGAAGCCATCCGGATCGTTGATGGACTGGTCCCACATCTTCTTATATTGCTCGACGCTGTTGATGTACGCATTCGACTTAACGTTTGCAGGCGGCGGAAACGTCCGCATCTCGTTCATTAATGATTCCATGCCTTTTTTCTGTTCTGCCATTGTTGTACACCACTGCCTTTCCACAAAAGTTGATAAATACTGATGCTCTTTGTGCCCGAAACAAGAGCAAAGAACGTAACTTAGGGAACATTTGGCCGCTTTTCAACAGAAAAACCTACCTGTGCACGGTTTGCTGGATGTTTGGCGCTACAAGAGAACACAAACGAACATAACGGCCGGTAGAACCAGCCCAGAGCCTATCGCCCACTGAATGACACACTGGGTAATTCACAGCGCGACTATGGCCGCGGCAAAGCGGAGCCATGCACTTTTGAGCCGTCTTTCAGCACATTCTTGACTCGCATCGATAAAACGGTTAATCTCTGCCCGATTGAATATCCGAATGAGTCATGTTACAGGAGACGATGTTGAGAATTCTTTCCGGTATACAGCCATCAGGAAAGTTGCATATAGGCAACTATTTTGGGGCGATGCGGCAGCACTTGCAGCTGCAGGCCGACAATGAAGGCTTTTACTTCATCGCGGACTACCATGCGCTGACAAGCAACCCCGAGCCGGCGTTGCTGCGCCGGCACTGCCTTGATGTCGCCATGGACTACATTGCGCTGGGCCTGGACACGCAGAAGACGGTCTTCTGGCGCCAGTCGGACGTACCGGAAGTCACCGAATTAGCATGGATTCTGTCGTGTTTGACGCCCATGGGCCTGCTTCAGCGCTGCACCAGCTATAAAGACAAGGTCTCGCAGGGTCTGTCGCCGAACCACGGCCTGTTCGCCTATCCGGTCCTTCAGGCGGCGGATATCCTCATTTTCGACAGCAATCTCGTGCCGGTCGGCGCCGATCAAAAGCAGCACATTGAAGTGACGCGCGACATCGCAATACGGTGCAATAACGCCTATGGCGAAATCTTTGTCGTGCCCGAGGAGCACATACTCGAGTCCGTGGCCGTAGTGCCCGGTATTGACGGGCGCAAAATGAGCAAGAGCTACGATAATACGATTGAGATCTTTGAGCCGGAAACCAGCGTAAAGAAAAAGGTGATGCGGGTCGTCACCGACTCAACCCCGGTCGAGGCCCCCAAGGACCCGGCCGTGTGCAACGTGTTCGCGATGCTAAAGCTCGTTGCCTCGCCCGAGGAACTCGGCGAATGGGAACAGAAGTATCGTCAGGGCGGCACCGGCTATGGCGCCGTCAAGAAGCGCGTTGCCGAACTGCTTATGGCGTACTTCCGACCTTATCGCCAGAAGCGGGCCGAGCTTGAGCAGGATCTGGATTTTGTGCATAATGTGCTGGCCGACGGCGCCCGAAGGGCACGCGCCGTGGCTCGCGTAACGCTCGAAAGGGCCCGTCGGGCCGCTGGTCTGGGAGACTGATCATGGAAGACAAACTGATTACCGTAGCACAATTTGACACCGCTTTTGACGCCGAACTTGCTAAGATGCGTCTGGAAAACGACGGCATCGCGGCCATCGTCGTCGGCGACAGTCTTGTGGCGAATATGTACACCATTGAAGCCATTAAAGTCCACTTGCTGGTCTTCGAACGAGACGCCGACCGGGCCAGATCGCTTCTCGCCAATCCGCCCGACGAGGAATTGAGATATGATTCGGACGAGGACATGGATGAAGACGTGGATGAAGACTTCGATGGAGACGGAAACGATCAGTTACAATGAGCGAATACCGCGTCAATCTTGACATTTTCGCCGGCCCGCTGGATCTGTTATTATACCTGGTCCGGCGGGATGAAGTCGATATTTATGACATACCCATCGCCCGCATTACCGAGGCGTATGTGCAGCACGTGGAGGTTCTCACGATGCTCGACATAGATGTCGCGGGCGATTTCCTTGTCATGGCGGCGACGCTGATGGAAATCAAGTCCATGATGCTGCTGCCCCGCGCCGAAACCGAAGCCGAAGGGCCCGAAGACCCCACCGACCCAAGGATGGAACTCGTTCGGCAGCTTCTGGAGTACAAAAAGTTCAAAGATGCCGCCAATCTGCTCGAAAGTTCGGCTGAATGCCGCTCTCAGCGTTTTACCCGCCCTGATTCGATTATCGCCGGCCTCAAATCGGATGCCGAGCCGGAACTCGATATTGATCAGGTCAGTATCTGGACGCTTCTGGAAGCCTTCGATGAGATCATGAAGGCCACCGGCCGGCTCCACAGTTATGACCATATCAAGGACGACACGCCGATCGATCTCTACCAGATCGAAATACTGCACCGCCTCCAGGAAGAGGGGCCCATGATGCTCCAGCAGGTGTTTGCTGACCGCGGCAGCAGGCTTGTGATGGTCGGACTCTTTCTGGCCATGCTCGAACTTATTCGCAACCAACTCATCTGGGCAGAGCAGCCTCAGCAGTGCGGACCGATTTATCTTCGCCCGCTCACGGATGAACCCGCCGAAGAAGCCGTCCAGAGGGCTATTTACGCGGCCGCCGAAGACGGGATAGCGGACGAGGAGCCCGCTGAAGCCGAATATCAGGATGCATCCGAACGCCGTGAAGGCGACGAGGAGGATGAGGATGAGGATGATGACGGCGGGGACGCATACAGCGATGAACTGGATGAGTTAATGGATTTTGAACTGCCTGCCTGCATGCGGGAATTGCCGGATGCGGAACACGCAGCCGATGCGGCGCCGCATCCTGACGAGATTGAGGACACCCCCGAGAGTGACGAGAACACTGCGGGCGGCAGGTCGCCCTCGCCTCCCTCCGCCGCAATCCCCATTCGGGAAATACCTTCTGCGGCCCCTGTGCATGGTGACCGCCGAGCCGCCTCATCTGCCTCGGCCGCAGGCATTGACCCGCCGGCAGGCGACGACCCCGCGCAGTGTGCCTCATTGCCGGAATAGCCGTAAATTCATAGCCCGTTCCCCTCCGGATTCGTAGCAATTTGTGTTTGACATCCAAGTTATCCGCCATTAGAATCGCCATCACCGCCGATTAATAGTGGTGGTTCCAAAGGAATCTTAATGAAAGGGCGAGGTCATGGCCGGCAATGTAATCGAACTGACGGACGCGGATTTCGACGCAACGATTAATAATACGAAAGTGCCCGTGTTGGTGGACTTCTGGGCGCCGTGGTGCGGCCCGTGCAAAATGATCGCGCCGGTCATCGCCGAGATCGCCAGTGAATACGGCGACAAGGCCAAGGTCTGCAAGATCAACACCGATGACCACCGTGAAGCCGCTGTCGAATACGGCATTAACGCCATTCCGACCCTTATTTTATTCAGCGAAGGACAAATCGCCAAGAAGTGGACCGGTCTGACGGCCAAGAAGGAGATTGCCTCCGAATTGGATCGGCTCGTCTCCCAGTCTCAGGCATAAGCAGGTTTTTTATCCAGGCATACCGCACAGGTCGCGACGGCCTGCGTAGAGTCCGTGCCACCCGCTGGAATAACGCGGGCCGCAACGGGTATATTGAAAGGCAGTTATTTACAGATTTAGGGAGGTGAGCAGGTTGAACTTCGTTCCATCGAGTGTGTTTCTGACCAAGGGAGTCGGCCGCCACAAGTATCGGCTGAAATCGTTCGAAGAAGCGTTGCGCCATGCGGGCGTCGCACAGATCAATCTCGTGCAGGTCTCTTCCATCCTGCCGCCTAAGTGCAAGGTCATCAGCCGGGAAGCAGGCATGCAGCAGCTCCTGCCGGGCCAGATCGGTTTTTGCGTAATGGCCCGCTCCGATACCAATGAACACGGCCGACTCGTTGCGTCGTCTATCGGCGTGGCCATTCCGAAAGACCGGACAAGCTGGGGCTATCTCAGTGAGGTCCACGGACACGGCATGAACAGCCAGCAGGCCGGCGATATGGCCGAAGACCTTGCCGCCGAGATGTTGGGAACGACCTTCGGCATGGAAGTCGACCCTGACAAAGCATGGTCCGAGAAAGAACAGGCCTATAAGTCCAGCGGCTTGTTCATCAAAACGACCAACATGACGCAAACCGCAAAAGGCCAGATGGATCTTTGGACCACGACCGTCGCCATAGCCATGTTCCTTTTCGACATTCAGTAGCAGGAGACGATGGGCAATGGAACAGGCAAGGGGTTATTGCAACCTGCACGACGGGCCGCACGACGCTGAAGCCGCCGAGATCGTCATCGTACCCGTGCCTTATGACGGCACGAGCACATGGATCAAAGGCGCCGATAAGGGCCCTGAGGCACTCATCGAGGCCTCGTGGAGCCTGGAACTCTACGATATCGAGACCGACAGCGAAGTCTGTCGCCGCGGCATTCACACGGACCAACCCGTGGCCGAAAACCGCTCGCCCGAGGCAATGGCGGCGGCCGTGAAAGCCCGCGTTGGAGGCTGGCTTGACAAGGGCAAATTTCCCGTCGTCATCGGCGGCGAGCATTCTGTCAGCATCGGCGCCATTCAGGCGGTCGCCGAACGCCACCGGAATCTCACGTTTCTGCAACTGGACGCACACAGCGACTTGCGACCCGAATACGAGGGTTCCCAATACAATCACGCCTGCGTCATGGCCCGGGCCCGCCAACTCGGGCCGATCGTCCAAGTGGGTATCCGCAGCATGGATGCCTCGGAAAGGCCTGTCACAGACGAGAATGCAACTTTTTTTGCCGAGCAAATCCAGGACAACACCGATTGGATTGCCTCCGCCATCGGCCGCCTCAGTGAAAACGTCTACATTACAATCGACCTGGACGTATTTGATCCGGCGATCATGCCGTCCACCGGCACTCCTGAACCGGGGGGGCTCTTCTGGTACAAGGCACTGACCTTGCTGAAGGCCGTCGTCCAAAACCGCAACGTCGTCGGCTTTGATGTCGTGGAACTGTGCCCCAACGAGCACAATAAAGGGCCGGACTTCCTGGCGGCCAAGCTTGTCTATAAGCTCCTGAGCTATCGCTTCCAGAAATGAAAAGGCAAGCTTACCGGCCGCTGAGTCTTGCGCGCCCGGAAAACCGGCAAAACGGTCAAAGCTTATCTTTTGCTCAGGCAAACGCATTCTCCTCATAACTCGCTGGGCAGGCAGCGCGCCAGGCCCGAGCAAAACCGGTCGGGGCCCCAGAGGCCAAAATCCCCCCCCCCGGCGAACAGATGCTCCGGATTTTGGCCTCTGCCCAACCGATTTTGCTCCCCATTGTCGCCGCAGGCTGGGTCTGGGATGCGGACATCCGGAGAATGCGCCTGCCCTGATCTTTTGCTGCAGATCATTGACGAACGCCCTGCTTTGCGTTATCATACCGCGTTTAATCATCGTTTATGAAAGAAGGACATATGCTCAAGAGAACGCATTACTGCGGCCTTGTACGCCCTGAACACGTCGACACGGAAGTGGTTGTTACCGGCTGGGTGCGATCTTATCGCGACCACGGCAATCTGGTATTCATCGACCTGCGCGACCGCGAAGGCATGGTGCAGCTCGTCTTCGACCCGCAAACCCGCCAGGATATCCACGGGATCGCCCGCAACCTGCGATGTGAGTGGGTCATCGCCGCCTCCGGCAAGGTCCGTAAACGTACACCGGGCATGGAGAATCCCAAGTTGGCCACCGGCGCGATCGAAATCGCCGTGGACCACCTCGAAATACTCAATCAGGCAAAGACACCCCCCTTTGAAATCGACAACGCCGAAAGCGTGAACGAGGAACTTCGGCTGTCCAGCCGCTACATTGACCTGCGCCGGCCCGAGATGCAGCACCGCGTGCGCACCCGGCACCGGATCGCCAAACTCGTGCGGGACTATTTCGACGTCAACGGCTTCTATGAAATCGAAACGCCGATGTTAGGCAAGAGCACGCCCGAAGGGGCCCGGGATTTTCTCGTGCCCAGCCGCCTTCAATCCGGCTGCTTCTATGCGCTGCCGCAGTCGCCGCAGCTTTTCAAGCAGATCCTCATGGTCTCCGGCATGGACCGCTATTTTCAGATCGTGCGGTGTTTCCGCGACGAGGATCCCCGCGCCGACCGCCAGGCGGAGTTCACGCAGATCGACGTGGAAATGAGCTTTGTGGATTCCGACGATGTCATCACGGTCAACGAAGGCGTGATCGCGGCCGCCTGGAAAGCGGTCCTCGGCGTCGACGTGCAACTGCCCATCCGCCGCATGACTTACCGGGAGGCCGTGAACGATTACGGTATCGACCGGCCGGACCTGCGCTTCGACATGAAGCTCAAGGACCTCACCGATATCGCCAAAGAGTGCTCCTTCAAGGTTTTCGCCGCCACCGTAGAAAAGGGCGGCGTCGTTAAAGGTTTTTGCGCACCGCAGGCAAACCGCTTCAGCCGAAGCGACATCGAAAAGACCCTCACCGATTTCGTCGCGGGCCACGGGGCCAAAGGCCTCGCATGGTTCAAAGTCGCAAAGAACGACGCAGGCGACCGCCTGGAACTCAAGAGCAACATCGCCAAGTTTTTTACGGAGACCCAGCAGGCGCAAATCATCGAACGTTTCGGCGCCGCGGACGACTCGCTCATCCTTATGGTCGCCGACAAGGAGACCGTCGCCAATAAGTCGCTGGCGCCCCTGCGCGTCAAACTCGGCGCCGACCTCGGATTGTATGAAGACAACCGTTTTGAGTTCGTCTGGGTTGTCGACTTCCCCCTGTTCGAGTGGAACGAAGACGAGCGGCGTTATGACTCGCTGCACCACCCGTTCACTGCGCCCGTCGCCGAAGACCTGCCGAAGCTCGAAACGGACCCCGCCCATATTCGCTCACAGGCGTACGACCTCGTCGTCAACGGTTCCGAAATCGGCGGCGGCTCGATCCGTATTCACAACCCGGAGGTGCAGGCCAAAGTCTTCGACCTGCTGAACATTTCACGACAGCAGGCCCAGCAGCGATTCGGGTTCTTCCTCAAGGCGCTCGAATACGGCGCACCGCCCCACGGCGGCATCGCCTTCGGCCTCGACCGGATGGTTATGCTCCTGACCGGCACCGACAATATTCGCGACGTCATCGCGTTCCCGAAGACCCAGCGGGGCCAGTGCCTCCTGACCGAGGCGCCCAGCGACGTTGATCAGGCCCAACTGGATGAATTGAATCTCCGAGTCCAGACCCATTCGCATGGGGCTCCGGAAACGCCACAGTAAAGCGGGCATACAGGGGAGCAGACGTTGCGTCTGGACCCTTTACAGGCAATGGCGGCGGCGCCCGGTGCAGAGCAGCGCGCGGCGGAAAGAAAACATGTTTAGAAAGATGATCGCCCGACAGACCGATGGCATACTCCGCAAGCTGAGGCTCAAGCCGCTGAGTCTCGCGGAAAAGTGTCGTCTGCAATTCGGCGCCGCTGTCCTGTTCAGCCTCATACTGGCGCTGTTGATCCCCTACTTCTGGATGAGCAAGCTCACGGAGAAGATCGCCCTCGATGCGGGCCGGGCAGTCGCCGATGCCGCTTTCGAGAAACATTTCCAGATCGAAGCCGACTCCCTCAGAGGACTCGCGATGCTCGATGACGCCGGCCGTGAGCGAAAGCCGGAAGAGAAGGTCAACCGCTGGCTGCGGCTCGGCGCCAAAGACAGCCTCCCTGAAACGCTGTCCGGCAGACAGCGTCAGGTTATCCAGGATCTCCTGGCCGACGAACAAAGCGACGACTTCGCCTGGATCGACCGGCGAAAAAGCGTGCCCACCAACAATTATGTTCGTATTGTGCGTGCTACGGACGCCTGCATTTTCTGTCACCGGCCGCAGGGCTCCGCCGCCGCCTTCAACAAAGGGCAGACCGTCGGGGCCATCGTCGTCCGCACTCCCGCCCGGCAGCTTGCCAAGACGGTTTTGATGAACCGCCTCTGGATCAGCATCGCCGGACTGCTCGCCGCCATCGGCGCGATGGTCGCCTTCTATATCATCACGCAGCGCGTCATTCTCCGGCCCATCCGACAACTGCGGGCCCTCGTCAATAACGTCGCCGAGGGCAACCTGGACGCCCGAAGCGCAATCCGAAGCGGCGACGAATACGAACGTCTCTCCGAGGCGTTCAACAACATGCTCGACGGCCTGCAGGAGTCCCAGGAAAAACTCCGTCAGGCCAACAAACAGCTCGACGGGAAGATCGGCCAACTCTCCGACCGCAACATCCAATTGTTCAAAGCCAACAAACTCAAGAGCGAGTTTTTGGCCAACATTTCGCACGAGTTCCGCACCCCGCTCAACGCCATTCTCGGCTTTGCCGAACTCCTGCGCGAACGGCCGGCGGACGGCGGCGAAAAATCCAGACGCTATGCCGACAACATCGTCACCAGCGGCCGCAATCTCCTCAACATGATCAACGACCTGCTCGACCTGGCCAAGGCCGAGGCGGGAAAAATGGAACTGCGTATCGAAAAGACCAGCATTCCGCGCCTCTGTGAAAGCGTCGTCGGCTTCTTCGCCCCCCTCGTCGAGGAAAAGCACATCTGCCTAACACTCGACGCGGACCCCAATATCGCCGTCGTGCGGACCGACTACGGAAAGGTTCAGCAGATTCTTTACAACCTCCTCAGCAATGCCGTCAAGTTCACGCCGCCCCACGGGCGCGTCGGCATCCGTGCGGGCATGCTGGACGATGTGACTGTTCGCATTTCCGTCTCGGATACGGGCCCCGGCATCGCCGTAGAAAACCGCGGAAAGATATTTGAGAAGTTCCGCCAGCTTGACGGCTCCCTCACCCGACAGGGCGGCGGCACCGGATTGGGCCTGGCAATCTGCAGCGAGCTGGCCAATTTGCTCGCGGGAACGATTAGCCTCGAAAGCGAACCCGGAAAAGGCGCCACCTTTTCACTCGACATTCCCATCAACTTGCCAGCCAAGACCAGCCCGGCCCAAACCGACACCCCCGCCGTCTGACGGCCTCGCTAAAGTCCCGCCATCCGGTCCGCTTTCGCATTACACCCACCCGAAATAGGCGCTGTGGTGTCGCAGGAACAACCCGATCGCCCGCATAGCCAGAATGCCTGCCGCCACGGCCACAAGGTTCAGCGCCAGGAAGACGGCAGTCGACACCGCGTGTGCATCGACAAGCTGACCATACTGCCGCGCCGCCGCCTGTATGAGCCCCGCTGCGCCCGCCAGAGCCGCCACAACAAAGTACGGCCGCAACGCCCTGCAAATCGGAACGACGATATAGTCCGGCCGAAAAACCATCCACATCTCGTCAGCGCAACAGATCATCAGGAGCGTCATAGGAAAAACAAACAGCCCCGCAAGCACCAGCATGTGCGACCACACTCCCAAGGCCCACCCGAAGCAGCCGCGGAGCACCTCGACCAGGATTAAAAACGGAATTTCTGCAAGGACCGCCGCCACGAAGAAAAGATAAACACTCTTGATAACCGTCCAGATAAACTCAAGCCCCTGCCCGATATCGATGTCCGGCAGTTCGTTCCGCCCCGTGGCTGTTGTTTCAACCAGCGCCATGTAGAACCAGAAGAGACACCCCCAGCAGACGATCTGCACGATCCAGTCTGTGGGAACGTTCAACGCGAAGCCCGGCAGCACAACGGTATAATTCAGATGGCCCAGGAAAAACCGGAAGCACACTACCGCTGCAAGAAAGACAAGGCTCACGACGTTATCCGGCCTAACGAACAGCGGCCAGGTATCGACAAACACTGCATGGTAAAACCCCGCCATCGGCGTCTCGGCGTTTGCCTCTCGCACCTTTTCGGCCTGCCCGCCGTCGCGGTCGGGAATAATGAAACGCCCCTGGCATTTCGTGCACCTCGCCCGGCGTCCGGCATGGCGGTCCGCGAACGCACACAGGTTGCCGCAGTGCGGACAGGTAAACGAGATGGTCATGGTCGCCTCACGCGCCGTCGCCCTTCATGGCGTCCGTGAAACAGTTTTCGTCATTGGCCCACTTCTGCGCTTCCAGCAAGTCCACGTGCCCCTGCTTGACAAGCCGCGCCAGATGCCGCTCCAGCGTAATCATCCGCTCGCTGGGCTGGTCTTTCGTTTTCACTTGGAGCACGGAATAGATCTGTTCGACCTTGCTCTTGCGGATGAGGTTGCCGACGGCGTAGTTGTTGTTGAGGATCTCCATGGCCATGATGCGTCCTCGCCCGTCCTTGCGCGGAATCAGCTTCTGGCTCAGCACATAGGCCAGGCCCAGGGAAAGCTGGTTGCGGACCTCGTCCTGCCGCCCCGAGGGGAAAAAGTCGAGTATCCGCGTGATCGTTCCCACGGCGTCGCGCGTGTGCAGCGTCGAAAAGACCAGGTGGCCCGTTTC
Organism: Phycisphaerae bacterium; assembly: GCA_014859965.1. GTDB lineage: Bacteria > Planctomycetota > Phycisphaerae > Sedimentisphaerales > Anaerohalosphaeraceae > JACZKQ01. The sequence goes on along the minus strand of JACZKQ010000040.1, from coordinate 5,079 downwards.
GGCGGCGGTCAGCGTCATGCTCACCGTCTCGGCGTCGCGCATCTCGCCGACAAAGATGATATCCGGGTCCTGCCGCATCATCGAGCGCAGACCGCCGGAAAACGTGTCGACGTCCCGGCCGACTTCGCGCTGGCTGATCATTGAGTTCTTCTGCTTGAAGAGATATTCGATAGGGTCCTCCAGCGTCATGATGCGGCAGGCGCGGTTTTCGTTGATGCGCTCGATGAGCGAGGCGATGGTCGTGCTCTTGCCCGCGCCGGTAATGCCGGTAAACAGGATCAGCCCGTGTTTTCGCCGCACGATGTCCTGCCATGCGGTGTTGGGAAAGCCGATGTTCTCCGGCTTGGGTATATCCAGCCCCAAGGCACGAATGGCGGCCGCCATACCGTCGTTCTCGAAAAAAACATTGATGCGAAATTGAATGTCGCCCAGGCGATAGGAACAGTCGACGGTTGTTTGCCGCCGCAATATCGCCAGGCTCTTCTCGCCGATCAGCGGAAACACGAGCTGCTCGAAAAGCTCCTTCGTGATCGCGGCCCCCTTGAGTTTGACCAGATCGCCGTCGACGCGATAAGCGGGCACCGTTCCCATCTTGATGTGCAGATCCGAGACCCGCAGGGCGCCCTGTTTTTCAAAGTAAGTCAGCAGGTCGATCATGCTGAGCAGGTTGCCGTCGCTGCCGGGATAAATGCGTGAATGTACCGTCATTTCTTCAGCCATATCCAGCCCTCTCACCAGGTAGTTTTAGCACCCCTGCCATTATATTCTTTTGCGGTTCGCGTGCAACTTATTTCCGCACATGATCGTCGAGATTTCGGGCCGCCGTTTGACAGGCGGCCTCCGCGGGGCTATAATCCGCGGTATACTGCCTGTATTAAGATGAAAAGTAAGGAGAAGATCATGAAAAGCTGTCTGCTGTCCGGGGTCCTTTTTGCGGTGTGCGCTGGCGGACCGGGGCTTGTTTCAGAGGTTCGCTCCGCCGTTATGCTGGCGGGGCCCGGCGGCGACCTGCAGGTCACCTTTTTCGTCAAACCTGATAAGCTGATGTACAGTGTGCGATACAACGACGCCGTGGTCGTGGAGAACTCACCGCTCGGCGTAACAGTTGACGGCGTTGACCTCGGCGCGGGGGCGGAACTTCTGGGGCAGCGTGACTTCATCGAGATAGATGAGACCTACCCCTGGCGCGGCGTTCATGCCGTTGCGGTGAATCGGTATCGCGCCATGTCTGTTCCCGTTCGGCACAAGGCGACGGGGACCGAATACACGATTCAGACGTGCGTATTCGGCGACGGCATAGCCTTCCGGTACATCATTCCGGGCAAAGGCAAGAGAACGGTATCCGGCGAGGCTACCGCCTTCACACTGCCCGCCGGTTCGGCCATCTGGTATCAGACCAATACCGCCAATTATGAAGCCGATCACATACGATGCAACATCGAAGAGGTCAAGGCCGGCACGTTTATGGGCCCGCCGGTCACTGTCGAATTGCCCGGCAAGAAGGGTTTCGCCGCAATCACCGAAGCCGCCCTGCTCAATTACAGCGGCATGACCTTGAAAGCCGGCGGCGGTGCGTCGCGCGTGCTCGCCGCGGCCTTTCGTGACGACGTGTCCTGGACGCTCGACGGCACGATCACAACGCCTTGGCGCGTCATCATGGTCAGCGGCGACCTCAACGGACTGGTCAACTGCGACATCGTGCATAACGTCTGCGAGCCGCCCGCGCCCGAACTCGTCAATGCCGAGTGGATCAAGCCGGCGCGGGCGCTTTGGCACTGGTGGTCCGGCCAGATCGGCAACTTTGACACGGTCGCTTTCGACCGCCAGATGTGGTGGGTCGACCAGGCGGCAAAGCTCGGCTTCGAGAACTATCTTGTCGACGCGGGATGGGAGCACACATGGAGCAAACCCGGAAAAGACAAGTGGGCCCTTATGAAGGAACTCGTCGATTACGCCAGGGCCAAAGGCGTCGACATCACCGTTTGGAAACGCTGGGCCACGGGTAACACCGAAGGCGTGGAAATGGTCGGCCTCGACGACGCCGCAACCCGCCGAACCTTTTTCGCCAAATGCAAAGAAATCGGCGTCTCCGGCATTAAGATTGATTTTATGGACTCCGAATGCAAGGAGCGCATGGATTTCTACACCAACGTGCTCAAAGACGCAGCCCACTACAAGCTCATGATCAACTTCCATGGCGCCAACAAGCCCACCGGTGAGTCCCGCACCTGGCCCAATGAGATCACCCGCGAAGGCGTTAAGGGGCTCGAATACAACAAGTGGTCCGCCCTTAAGCCCGACCATTATGCATCGCTGCCCTTCACGCGGTATCTCGCCGGCCACGGCGATTTCACGCCCTGCACGTTCAACCCGAAGATGCTCAAGGGCACGACTTTCGCACTGCAGTTGGCAAGTGCCGTCGTGTACACGTCGCCCATGCTGCACTGGGCCGACAATCCGGAATTCTACTTCAAGAGCCCGGCACTCGATGTCATCAAGGCTATCCCTTCCACCTGGGACGAAACCATCGTCCTGGAAGGCAGTAAAATCGGAGATTTGGCTGCATTTGCCCGTCGAAAAGGTGATACATGGTTTATCGGCGTCATCAACGGCGGCGACAAACGAACGCATCATGCCGCCCTTTCTTTCCTTGGCAAAGGAAACTATCGCGGCGTTCTTCTCTCGGATGACCCGCAAAGGCCTGACAATCTCCTGCGTGAAGAACGAGGCGTCGACGCACAGACCGCTCTCACGATAGCGATGAATGCAGGCGGGGGCTTTGTTGCCATGCTCGTCCCGGCTGTGTCGGCGGATGTTGAGAAGCCGGGCTGGACGCTGACGTTTGGCGATGAATTTGACGGCGATGCGCTGGACCTGACCAAGTGGAGCCCGCGCGATCCGTGGAATCGCGAACGCAACAATGAGCTGCAGGCATACGTGCCGGATGCGTTTGAGGTAAAGGACGGCATTCTGAAGATCAAGGCCGAGAAGCGCAAGGCGGAGTATTCAGGCAAGATGCGAGAGTACACGTCCGGCATGATGAGCACGTATCAGAAGTTCACCCAGAAGTTTGGCTGGTTCGAGATCCGCTGCCGCATCCCGAAGGGCAAAGGCCTGTGGCCGGCCTTCTGGCTGCTGCCGGATCCCCTCGGCTGGCCGCCGGAAATCGACGTGCTTGAAACCCTCGGTCACCAGACCAATCGCGCCTACTTCACACACCATTGGCGCGACGAAAACCGCAAGCACCAGTCCCACGGCGGGCACGTGGACACCGTCGACCTCTCCGCAGGCTTTCACACCTACGCGGCCGAATGGTCGCCCGACGTGATCGTCTGGTACCTCGACGGCAAAGAGGCCTTCCGCTCCACCCGCTCGGTGCCGAAGGAACTGCCCATGTACATGCTCGCCAACTTCGCCATTGGAGGCAACTGGCCCGGGGCGCCCACCGAGGACACACCGTTCCCATCTACCTTCGATATCGACTACATCCGGGTCTACACCCGCAAATAGCGGCATGTCCGCCGTGGCATAAGCATCCTGCCCCTTTTTTCGGCCGTGGCACGGGCATTTTGCCCGTCCCATCCCGGCATGGGCAGCCTGCCATGGTTCCGGCCGGCCCGGGCCACGGGGAACCCCGCCGCCTCGTTCCTGTCCCACAGCCACACACGTTGAGAGCATATTCTGTACGCGGTATACCTTGCATCAAGAATCCGGGGCGTGCGGATGGGGATTTCTTATTATTTTTTTAGTTTTCGCATAACGTTTCTGGCAAAACGCTGCACTTAGTGGAGGAAGGGCAGCCAACGGCCGCCCCCCTTATCGGGTCGAAATGAGCAGGCGTGTGCGAAATAGCAAAAAAAACATAAACATAGACTAAAACTCGCCTGACGCCCACTCGCCGGCCCGGTACAATTGAGGACAGTCAAGGGAGGCTACAATTGCAACGGAGGACCTTGTAATGAAGGGGTGTCACGCTCGCTTTCTTTACCGGTTGAGCCGTTGCCGCAGCAGTTCCATTGCCGAGAATGGCAACGCCTGCCGGCCTAAAGGACATGACTTTAGATGGAGGATCAGAGAATGAAGACAATTACCTGCCTGTTGACACATGTTGGCTTGGCCGCGCTGATCCTGGTGGGGACCGGTTTCGGCGACGGGGCCATGATCGTAACATCGCCGGAGAGCCTTGTGTTCACGGCACCGCCGGGTGGGGCCAATCCGGCCAACCAGGTGCTGCGAATCAGTAATGGCATGCCGGGCGCGCTGGAATGGACAATTGAGGAGGATTGCCCATGGCTGTCACTGAACCGAACATCCGGCACGACCGAGAGCGGCTACACCAGTCTGGTCGTGGTGTCCGTTGACGTTGCCGGGCTGACGGAGGAGCAGTATAACTGCCAGATGCTGGTGCATGGGACGGGGGCGGCAAACAGCCCTAAAATCGTTTCGGTTGCCCTGCAAGTAAGCAATGTGGGCCTGTTGGTGCCGCAACATTATCCGACCATTCAGGCAGCGATTGACGCTGCACAGGACGGGGATGAGATCGTCGTGGCGGACGGGGTCTATACTGGGGACGGCAACCGCGACATTGATTTCAAACGCAAGGCGATCACGGTCCGCAGCGCCAACGGGCCGGACAACTGCATCATCGATTGCCAGAACGTCGCCGGCCGCCGCGGCTTCTACCTGCCCGACGGACAGGGATGCGCTGCAGTTATTTCAGGATTTACAATCAAAGGCGGACGGATTGAAAGCTACGTCGCCAATGGCGGCGGGATCTACTGCCAAGGCTACTCGCTCCTGATCGAAAACTGTATTATCACGGGCAATGTGGTCAGAAGCCGAGATCATGAGTGGATTGGGGGGCAGGGTGGAGGTCTGTACTGTGCTGCGAGCAGTGTCGCATTGAGCTCATGTGTCATCAGCGGCAATGGTGCTTATGGAACGACGCAATGGGTAGACGGCACCCAGGCCTGCGGCGGAGGCATTTACTGCGATGCGTCCAGCACATTGGACATGGTCGACTGTGTCGTACGCGACAATTTGGCGCAGGGCGGCGACGGAGGTTGGGATGGATCAAGT
>JACZKQ010000039.1 GCA_014859965.1 Phycisphaerae bacterium | reverse complement strand
CCCCCCCCCACGGGCGCGCCGCGCCAACATAAAATTTCCGTCGGAAACGAATTGACAGATTCGTTCAACCGCTGTATCATTCTCTGCACATTAGGAAGGGATCTCTGTGCCGCCCCGGAGGGACGGCAAGAGAAGAAGGTGAGGAGAATTAACTGATCGACGGAGGAATTTGTACCAGCCGCATCTTTAAGCAAAGGTTTTTGCGCATCTCTTGCGCACACCTGTAGGACTTCAAACTCTGAAAGCGTACGCGGCGTTTGGCCGCAATTGGAGCGGTCAGCCCAGGATAAATCGTTTATTTTGAAGGAGGGTAATCGATGGTTCTGAAGTCAGGCATTTGTGCAGTGGTGGTGTTATTAACGGTCGTGGGGCCAGGCTCGGCGGTAACGACCACTCTTAATCCGTTGCCGAGCCATACCTTCATACATCAGGAGACGTTTGACTCTGCGACTGCGGCGGGTTGGAACCTGAATCCATCCTTTGTTCCGTATCCGCATGCGCCCGCATGGAAGGTGCCGCAGCCGTCGACTATCGTCGATGGGCATCTGACGCCGGCAGCGCCCGGAGAAGGCGGCGCGGCCATGTTCGACGTAATCTCCATCATCGACCCGGACGTGAGCATATTCGGCCTCAACCTGGGCGGCGAGGGCAGTAGTTACGCAATCTACATGCGCCTGACGGAATGGGATAACACAAGCAAGGACGTGGCGGTAACCCTCGGCTTCATGAACTTTGCAGCCGAAGGCGCCGCGCCGGACCCGGAGTACGCTCGCTACGTCAGTGGCTACGTCCGCAATAAGAGATCGACCGCGGCCGGAGATATGGTGAGTTGGGGCGGCAAGAGCGACATGGATAACCCGGCCGATGGTACCGATCCCGGCCTTTCGGCGACGCTTGACCCGACCGGTACATGGGATTATGCCTTCCTGTTCGAAGGCAATGGCACAAGCATAGTAGCCAGCGCCTTCGTAAAGGCAACGGACACCGCCGAATGGACGCGCATCATGAGCGGCGACGCAACGTCGGTCGACACGGGACTCAATTTTTATTCGCGCAATATCTTCCTGTGGTCGCGCTATTCCGAAGGGTGGGCGATTGAGGAATTCGCAGTCAGCCGGATTCCTGAACCGGCGACACTGACGCTGCTGGGGCTTGGCGGAATGCTGCTCCTGAAGCGCAGAAAGTAGGCCTGAATAGATTGTAAGGCGTGGGTCGCGAGCCGTTGGTTCGCGGCCCGCGTTTACGTTTGGAAAAAGGGCTTTGCCCCGCGGGGCCTAACCCGTCTGGAGCGATATTGCCCGAGCGACGGCAGTTAAGGCATATCTGGAGCAGGCAGGAGAAAAGCGATGCAGAGACTAACGGTTTTCACATTCGTGTTGCTGGTGCTGTGCCAAACCACATTTGGGGCGGTCGACGAAATCTTTTGGCGGAACGGAACCGACTCGCCGAACTGGACAGACGCGGGCAACTGGCTTGACGTGGATGCCGTCGGCAGCGCGGTGGAACCCAACGCCGTAGTCCCGACCGCGGCCCATCATGTGCGCGTCATCGGAACGTACCAGCAAGGATACACAGGCACGTTCGATGATTGGTTCTACGGAGTGCCCGGCGTGTCTCGGCCGGGCTGGTATTACGGAGTCGACGGTTTCATCGGGTCGCCCCTGACCAAGGCTTCCTACCCCAAGGCATTGTTTATGCGGCAGTTACATCCCCCCGTGATCGGCGAGGGAATGGAGGCTGTGTGTGCGGCGATGCACATCGGCCGCATGAATTTCGAGATGCAGGGTGGAAGATTGACACTGGACAACGGTGGCGGACTGTTGGGCATAACGGGCATTTCGGGCATCGGCGACGCCACATTCTTTATGCGCGGCGGTGAGGTGAACACCGGCACTCTCGGTGTGGGCTTCGGCGGCACAGGCCGTCTGGAGGTCAGCGGTGGCACGATGACCGCGGCAACTCTGGGCATTGGCGGCGGATGGGGGACAGGCAACCTCATCATGAGCGGCGGGACGCTGGTTTTGAAAAAAGAACTGAAGTTCCCATGGAATTCACAGGGTAATGGGCGAATCCTGGTTACCGGCGGAAAGATTGTCGCCAAGGCCCTGGTGCTGGGCAAGGTGACGGGGGACGGCAATCCAAACGTGCGTATTGAGAATGGCGTCATCCTGCTGGAAGGCGACCATATTGCGACAATTAACAAATACTTCGCGGATGGGTGGATTACGCTTCCGGACAATGATCCGAACCTGGAAGTGGCGCTGGATTACGATACGACGAACCCGGGAATGACTACGCTGACGGTCATCTTCTACAAATCGGCGCAGGCATCACACCCATATCCGATCAACATGGCGCCGGCGACCGAGCGTCGGCCGCGGTTGAAGTGGCAAGCGGGCGCCGGGGCCGAACTGCACAAAATCTACATGGGCCCCGACGAGGAATCGCTGGAACTCGTGGCAACGCAGGCGGCGGGGGCGCTTACTTACGATCCGGGCCTCCTGTTCTTTGGCCAACGGGTATTCTGGCGTGTGGACGAATGTGACTCGTCCGGCAGCGTGTTGCCGAACGGCCGGGGGGTGGTCTGGAATTTCACCGTCGCCGATTACGAACGGGTCGACGACTTTGAGTCCTATGCGGACGACCCCAACGCACTCAAGGCGGTTTGGGCGGGGGCCGAAACGATTTCGACCGTGATGCCGCACGGAGGCGCATGGTCCATGGCGATGGTCTACGACCACAACGAACCGCCTTTGAGAACAGAGGTCAACCGCGCATTTTCACCGGCCAGGGACTGGCGCAGCGGCGATATCCGTTCCATGCAGTTGTTCTTCCGAGGCGAGGTGTCCAACGAACCCAATGACGTGGTGATGTACGCAGAGATCACAGATGGCCGCGGCATCACGGGCACCGTGGCGTACGACGGACCGCGGTCGGACCTTTCGTCAGGCGCGTGGTCGGAATGGAACATCGACACGGCCGTATTCGCCCAGGCGGGCGTGGACCTGAAAGACGTGGTTCGCATCGGCTTTGGGTTGGATGACAGCGCAAACCCAAAGGGCGGACGGGGCCGATACTTCTTCGACGACGTCGCCCTGTTTCCCGCACGTTGCCTTGCCGAAAACCTCGCCCCGGGCGATATTAATGGCGATTGCCTGGTCGACCTGCGGGATTTGATCTACGTAGCTGCCGACTGGCTGATCAGCGATACGCTTATAGAGGCCGTTCAGCCATTGGCGCCGCGGCTGTGGTACAAGATGGACCAGAACATGCTCGATACGGTGGTTAACGATTCCTCCGGTAATGGTAATCACGGCTCCGTACCGATGAGCGGATTGACGCCGAATACGTGGACTAAGCCCGGTCACGCAGGCAAGTGCTTCACCCTCGACGGCAGCAGTTCGATAGGTATCACCGTGCCGCAGAAAGCGCTCGGCGAATTCGAGCGCGGGATCACCATTGCCGCATGGATCAACGGAAACAGCGCGCAGCCCCGCAATGACGTGATTTTCGAGGCGAAGAATGCCGCCGGTGTTCGGACGCTCGAAGCGCGGGTGCCGTTTGGCGACGGAATGATCGGCTTCATTACCAGCGACGGGACCTCGACGAACTGGCTGGCCTACGAGCCCGCCTCGGACGGCGAGTACAAACTGCAGTGGAATCATTACGCCTTCGTCAAGGATGTGGTCGGTCAGGTCCAGCAGATCTATCGCAACGGGACACTGCACGCGGAATTGCCGTTTGCCGCTGCGCCCATAGCCATCGACAAATTCGAGATCGGGCGCCGTGTGGATGCAACTCAGATGTACCTGGGCAGCCTGGATGACTTCAGGATCTACGACTATGCACTGAGCCAGGCCGAAATCATTGATGCCATGGGTCAGGCAAGCATTTACACGCCGCTGGACTCGAAAGCTAATTTGATCGACCTTGATCCCGACGGGCGCAAGGCGGTGAACCTTGCAGACTTTGCTGTGATTGCCGCGGACTGGATGACCGATTTGCGGTGGCCGTAGCCGGCGGGATGCGGCAGCATGGTTGCTGAGGTCTTATTTAACGTGCTAATTAAGAAACTATGAAAGCCAGATGCCCGGTGGCGAGTGATTGGTTATACTCGCCGTGACAAACTCGCCGCTGGGACGGCAGTTGCTGTAATGACAACTTTATCGAGGAGCATCTGGCTATGAAGACCATTTTAGCAAT
>JACZKQ010000038.1 GCA_014859965.1 Phycisphaerae bacterium | reverse complement strand
ATCCTGGCGGTCAACAAGCAGCTCGGCCAGGTCTACATCGGCACCAAGCTGGGCTATCGCGAAGGCGATGTCGTCACCGACGGCGGCGCCACGCAGCAGGGGTCGGTCAAGTTCCTGGACACCGGCACCAAGCTGGCGTTTCGGCCCTACATCGGCGACGACGGCTACATCCGCATGCAGATCCATCCCAAGGACAGCACCGGACAGCTCAACGCACAGGGGGTGCCCGACGAAACGTCCAGTGAACTGGCGACCAACGTCATCATTCGCGACGGCCAGACCATCATCATCGGCGGCCTGTTCCGCGAGAAGGTGCAGTCCACCACGGGTCAGGTGCCTCTGCTCGGCAGTCTGCCGCTGGTCGGCAGCCTGTTCAAGAGCATCGACGACACGAACCGGCGCGAAGAGGTCATCGTCATGCTGACCCCGCACATCATCGACGCGCCCGACGCGCTGGCCGACAATGCCAAAAACGCCGACGCCATGAAGATGCGGCGTCAGGCCGGCAAGCGGCTCAACTGGATGAGCGTCGCGCGGCAGGCCGACGACTGCTACGAAAAGGCCGCCGGTTTCTACGCCGCCGGCGACACGTGTTCGGCGATGCGCGAGCTTAACTGGGCCCTGCACCTGCGTCCGACCTCGCCCGAGGCGATGCGGCTGCGGGATCGCATCATCCGCGAGACCGCCGGTGACGCCGGCCACAACATCGACGACATCATGGTCGACGTGATCAAACGTGAACGCGTCGTCTGGTTCAAGTAAACAACGCACGTCCGCTCCAGCCGGTCGGAAACGGTCGGCTGGAGCATGATTTGAAGAATGAGGATCCCGGTTTGAGGACGCCCGCTATGAACAAGCACATATGCACCGCCGCACTGGCCGCCGCCGCGTTCCTGGCGCTGCTGCCGGGCTGCACCACCTACGACGACAAGAAGCACGCCGCACGCACGAAGTGGGACAAGGTCTCGGCGCAGGCACGGGTCACCGTCGCCCGGGACCTCTTCGAGAACGGCCGCTATGAGGACGCCCAGACCACCGCGCAGCAGTGCCTCCAGAGCGACCCCGAACTGCCGGAGGCGCACCTGATCCTGGGCAAGTGTCAGTATCTCAACGGCCAGTTCGTGCAGGCCCAGAGCGCCTTCATCAAGGCCGTCGGCTTCGATGAGGACCTCGATCAGGCGTGGTACTGGCTCGGCGAAATCGCCGCGCAGAATCGTCAGCCCGCCCAGGCCCTCGAATACTACAGCCGGGCCGTGAACCTCCAGCCGATGCACATCGACTACATCATTTCCGTGGTGGAGACGTACGCCGAGCTGGGTCGATACGACGATGCGCTCGGTCTGCTCGAAGCGAAGCAGGCTGTTCTGCCCGGCAACGTGCGGCTCAAGGTCACTACGGCTGATATGCTGCAGCGCCTTGGGAAAGCCAGACAGGCCATCTCCATGTACCAGCAGGCTCTCATGCTCCAGCCTGACAACACCGCGGTCGCCGAGGCCCTCGGCTATTGCTATCTGACCGAGCAGGATTATAACCGTGCCGCCGCCATGTTCGAGAAGGTCGCCGCGGTCGCGGTCGGCGAAAAGAAAGCCGTTTGCCTCCAACTGCTGGCCCTCTGCAGTATGAACGCCGGCCAGTACGGAAGGGCTGTCGGCTACTATGATAAGCTGAGCGTCGATCAGCGGGACGACGAACAGCTTTGGCTGCAGATGGGTCATGCCGCACTCGGAGCCGGCGCCGCCAATCGCGCCGCTGCCTGCGCCGCACGCGCATTGACGCTGAGGCCCGGATGGGAGGACGCCATCGCCCTCCAGGGCTGTGCCCAGTACCTCAGCAATGATTACGACGCCGCCATCCAGACCTTCGGCCGTATCATCGCCGACAAGAAAATGGGAGGCTTCGCCTGGCTTATGAGCGGAAGATGCTATCAGCAGTTGGGACAGCACGACCTTGCCGACAGAGCCTACGAAAACGCAAGCCGGCTCAATCCCGAAAGCAAACTCACCAGCCTGCTCGCCAGAAATCGATAGCGGCAGCACAGCCCGAAGGACGGGAGAAGCGCAGTGCGTTCGTACAAAGTCGGTATTATAACGATCTGGGCGGTTGCCGTATGCACCCTAACTGCCTTTCTTGCAGCAGGCGTTGCCGGTGCGGGCACGCTGATTCTCGCAGCCTCCGCCGGCGTGGCCCTTGCCTGCCTGGCCGTGATTGGCGTGGTGCTCTTACAGACTGCCGCCGCCCTGGAGGCGGTCTGCACATCGCTCGAAAGTCCCGATGCGCCGCCGCCTGCTCGCAGGCAGCGCATGCTCCTGAACCCGCTTAATCAGGCCATGCACCGGTTCCTGCAGCTCCGCACCGAAACCCAGCGAAAGCTCCGCGACCACGGCAGCGAAGTCGCCCTGCGGCTGCAACTGCTCGAACGCCAGAAAAAGAACGCGGAAGCCATCATCTACAGCATCCGCGACAGCGTGCTCGTCACCGATGCATGCGACCGCATTGTGCTGGCCAATACCGCGGCCGAAACGCTCTTCGAATTCGCCTGCACCCGCGATGAGGCACGCCCGCTTGACCAGGTCATCGATCACCCCGAATTTGTCAATCTGATCCGGCGGAGCCGTCAAAGTCGAATCCCCCACGTCCGGCACGAAATCACCTTCGGCGATGCCCGTCGGCTGCGGACCTTCGACTGCATCCTTTCCTGTGTCGAAGACGAAAAAAACGTGCCATGCGGCATTGTCGCCGTCCTCCATGACGTCACGCGGGAGAAGGAAATCTCGCAGATGAAGAACGACTTCGTCAGCCATGTCTCGCATGAGCTCAAGACCCCGCTGGCGTCCATCAATGCGTATGCCGAGATGCTCGTCGACGGCGAAGCCGGCGATGCCGAGACCATGCAGCGGTTCTGCACCATCATCCAGACCCAGGCCCAGCGGCTCAACCGCCTCATCGAAGACATTCTTAACATCTCGCGTATCGAGTCCGGCCTCATCAAAGTTGCAAAGGCCCCGTGCAGCCTGGCCATACTCGCGCAGAGCGCCGCCGAGATGATCAAGAGCTACGCGATGGAAAAAAACATCACCGTCAACACCCCGGCGCCGATTATCCATGATCAGGCCCTGGGCGACAAGGACATGCTGACGCAGGTCATTATCAACCTGCTCAGCAACGCCGTCAAATACACGCCCGCGGGCGGAACAATCGATATCAGCCTCGAAGTGGACGACGCCGACAGGCAGGTCCGTCTCACCGTCGCCGATACCGGCGTCGGCATACCGCCCGAGGATCTTCCGTACGTCTTCGACAAATTTTACCGGGTCGAAGCGAATAAGAAACAGGCCAAAGGAACCGGACTCGGCCTTAATCTCGTCAAGCAGATTGTCGAAACAGTCCACGGCGGCCGGGTCTTCGTGAACAGTGCCCCCGGGCAGGGGAGCACCTTCGGATTCACACTGCCCCTGGCGGCCGAGTGCGTCGCACAAAACGTGTAACATTTGGGAGAACAACGATGGCCGACAGAAAAGTACTCATTGTGGACGATGAAATTCATATCGTACAGGTAGTTGCAATCAAGCTGCGAAACAACGGGTTCGACGTGGTCACCGCCGAAAACGGCGCCGAGGCGCTCGAACTGATCCGAACACATAATCCCGAACTGGTTATTACAGATTATCAGATGCCGGTCATGACGGGCGTCGAACTGATCGAGAATCTGCGAAAGGACCCCCGATTTGTCGACCTGCCCGTGATCATGCTCACTGCCAGAGGATTCGCCATCGAAGACGAAAAGAAGGCGGAAATGAACGTTGCTGCATGTCTCAGCAAGCCGTTCAGTCCCCGTGAAGTGCTTCAATGCGTCCAGGATGTGCTCCAGCAGGTCTCCGCCTGAAACCGGTATTAGGATAACGGATTGAAATGACACAGACGATCACAACACGCTTATCCGCACTGCAATTGGACAGCCTGCGGAATTTCGCCAAGACCGTGAACCGGTTTGACGCCAATTTCTTCGCCTTTGATGCAGGCCGGGAGTGCCTCCTCGAGGCGCCTGCCGGCTGCTTCCAGAGCGATCCCGGGCAAATTGCCCAGTGCGTGGAACAGGTCCTGCAGGACAACCGTCCGGGCGTCCGGCGTTTCAATGACGCCAGTGAAATCTTCACACTTTGCCTGAGGGACGGCCGCCATACCGTCGCCGTCGCCGTCGTCCATGCCGGCACGGACGCACAAACCGACCTTGCCGCCGATGGTGAGACGCGTTACCTTGCCGAACTGCTCAGCCTTTTCGGCGGCGATTTCCAGAACACCGCAAAGGCCGCCGGACAGCTCGAAAAGGTCTGCACCGAACTGTCGGAAACCTATGAAGAGCTGATGCTCCTCTACAACCTCAGTTCACATATGAAAGTCACGCAGACCGACGCTACGTATCTCCAGATGGCCTGCGATCAACTCACCCAGCTCGTCAGCGTCGAGGGCATCGCCATCTTTCTCGAAAAGAAGATCGACGGTGAAAAACGTCTCACCCTCACCGCAGGCTCCGGACTGGTCACCATCGACGCCGTCATGGCCGATATCCTCCAGGTCCATCTTGCCCGGGAACTCAACAGCGGAAAAGAGGCCCTCCTCGACAGCAACGTCGACACGTCCTTTAAATACGAGTGGCCCGAACGCATTAAGAACATCCTCGCCGTGCCGCTGAACGGCGCCGACTCAACGATCGGACTGATGGTCGCCACCAATATTCTCGACAAGCCCGACTTCGACTCCACGGACGTCAAACTCTTCAATACCGTCGCACATCAGTGCGCCGTGTTCATGGAGAACGGACGCCTTTTCGGCGACCTGAAGGAACTCTTCGTCGGCGCCCTCAAGGCGCTCACCAACAGTATCGACGCCAAAGACCAGTACACACGCGGCCATTCCGAACGCGTCGCCTTCATCTCCCGCTGGATCGCCGAACGGCTCGCCGAAAACATGCCCCTCGAAGAAGAAGAGATCCACAGGATTTATCTGGCGGGCCTCCTCCACGATGTCGGCAAAATCGGAGTCAACGAGGCCGTCCTCCAAAAAAAGGGCAAGCTCACCGATGACGAACTCGCCCGCATCAAGGCCCATCCCCAGATCGGCGCCTCCATTCTCTCTGAAATCAAGCAGATGCGGGAGATCGTTCCGGGCGTGCTCTGCCATCATGAGCGCGTCGACGGGAAAGGCTATCCCAAGGGCCTCACCGGCGACCAGATCCCCCTGATTGGCAAGATCATCAGTCTCGCCGACGCCTTCGACGCCATGACGTCCAAGCGTGTCTACCGCGAGGCCCTCAGCATTAAAAGGGCGATCGCCGAAATCAAAAAAGGCATCGGCACCCAGTTCGACCCGGAGGTCGCCGGCGTTTTCATTGACAGCGATATCCGAAAACTCTGGAGTATCATTCAGGACGGCTTCATCGAAAGCTGGGATTACAGCAATTTCTCCGAATACGGAACCATCGCCGTGGGAACTCTCATCCGATGAAGATTCAAACACAGAACTACAACGATGTCACCGTCGTCGAACTTCAGGGCGAATTCACCGGCGAATTCGTCAAACCGTTCGTCGACGCCATGACCAGCCTCGTCGCCGGCGGCGCTTTCGGCATCGTACTCGATATGTCAAACGTCGCGTTTATCGACAGCCAGTGCCTCGAACAATTGCTCTGGCTGCGCGATTATTGTCACGAAAACAGTCGCCAGCTCAAACTCGCCGGCCTCGAGGAAAACTGTAAGAAGATACTTGAGATCACCCGGCTTTTCACCCAGTTCGACGTGTATGATGAACTGGCGCCGGCCGTCAAGAGCTTCGCATAGGATTCGGTAATACCTGAAATATGGGCGAAATCGGAACAGAACAAAAACTGCAGTTAGGCCGGGTCCTGCTCGACCGAGGCGTCGTCACCGAAGAGCAGGTTCAGCAGGCCCTCCACCGCCAGCAGGAACAGGGCCATCACAAGCTTCTCGGCGAACTGCTCGTCGACATGGGCCACTGTACCGAAAACCAGATCGCCTCCGCTCTGGCCCACGCCTACGGAGTACCCTACGCCCAGATCACCCCTAAAATTTGCGACCCCGCGGTCGTCGAAATCCTTCCGCGTGAGTTTCTCGAAGAGCACGCCGTCCTGCCCCTGTTCAAGATATACGATGCGCTCACCATCGCAGTCAGCGAGCCGTCCAACGTTTTTCTCATGGACGAAATCGAGCGGATCAGCAATTGCAGGGTGCAGGTCGTCTGCGCCACCGTCAAAGACATCCAGGCCACCCTGCAGACCTACATGCCCGCCGCCAATGTCTTTGTCATCGACGATATCATCGACGACGCCGCGCTGGAAGACTTCGCCCTGATCGAAAGCATCACCGAAGACATCAGCGAACTCGAACAGGTCGCCGGCCAGTCGCCCGTGGTTCGCCTCGTCAACAGCCTGCTCTACAATGCCGTCCGCGAAAACGCCAGCGACATCCACGTCGAACCCGACGACAAGCGGCTCCGTGTCCGCTACCGCGTCGACGGCCGTCTCTATGAAAAAATGCGCCCGCCGCACCAGATGCATTCGGCGATTGTGTCGCGTATCAAAATCATGGCCGAACTCGACATCGCCCAGCGCCGCCTCCCCCAGGACGGCAGTATTCACGTCCTCATGGAGGGCCGGCCGATCGATCTTCGCGTCTCGGTCATGCCGGGCAACTTCGGCGAAAAAGTCGTGGTCCGGGTCATCGACGTCAAGAAGATTCTCAACAGCCTCGAATCGCTCGGCTTCAGCTATAGCAACCTCGAACTGTTCCGCGAGAAGATCACGGCGCCCAACGGTATCGTGCTCGTGACCGGTCCCACCGGCTCGGGCAAGAACACCACGTTGTACGCCGGACTCGCCGAACTCAACGGCGAGGAGGTCAACATCTGCACCGTCGAGGACCCCGTCGAGTGCAACATTCCCGCGATCAATCAGTTTCAGGTCCATGAAGCCGCCGGGTTCACCTTCGCGACCGCCCTCCGAAGCCTGCTGCGCCAGGACCCGGACATCATCATGGTCGGCGAAATACGCGACCGCGACACGGCCAATATCGCCGTCCAGGCCGCCCTCACCGGCCATCTTGTGCTTTCGACTCTGCATACCAATGACGCCCCCGGCGCCGTCACACGACTCATCGATCTCGGCGTACCCCCGTATCTCGTCAGCGCCTCGCTCATCGCCGTGCTCGCCCAGCGGCTCGTCCGCAAGGTCTGTCCAAACTGCAAGGAGGAGTACGATGCGCCCCACGCCATACGCAAGATCGTCGACGCCTGGGCCCCGGGCGTGGACAAATATTACCGCGGCATCGGCTGCAGAAAGTGTCGAAACACCGGCTTCCTCGGACGCATCGCCATTCACGAATTGTTCGTTCCTAATGAGGAAATCCTCGACATGATCGCGCAGGACGCCACACTCAAAAACGTCCGAACCGCCGCGCGGCAGGGCGGCATGGTCCCTCTCCACGTCGACGGTTTCGAAAAAGTCAAGGCCGGAATCACCACCATCGACGAAGTCCTTAGAGTCAGTAACCTGACAGGTTAACGGAGACCGGCCATGCAGACCCTTGTGCAAATCCCTGATCGCAAAGCAACCGAGCAGCCCGTTTCCAATCTGCGGATCAAGTCCGCCGAACTCATCCTGTTCACCACCCAGCTTTCGGTTATGCTCGAAGCCGGCGTCGTCCTTTCAGATGCCCTCGAAGCCATCGCCCAGCAGACGCGGACGGGCATCACCCGACTCATCGTCCAGGACATCGCCGACCGCATCAAGGGCGGCGACAGTTTTTCCGCCGCGCTGGCCCGATACCCCCGCATCTTCAATTCGATGTTCGTCAGCATGGTCAAGGCCTCCGAAGCGTCCGGCAACATGGCCCACATGCTCCAGATCCTCAGCGGCTACCTCAACGCCGACGCCGATACCTGCAAGCAGGTCAAAGGCGCCATGATCTACCCCTTTGTCATGCTCATGATGGCCGTCGCCGCAACGGGCTCGCTGATGTTCTTCGTTCTGCCCCGGTTCACCAAAATCTACGAGTCGCGCGGCGCCGCTCTGCCCGGACTCACGCAGGTTCTCGTCGGCTTCAGCTCACTGCTCGGCAACATGCAATTCATGACCGTCGTCGTCACCACCGCTATCACCCTGGGCTTTGCCTTCTACTTCTGGAAACAGACCGTCGGCGGCAGAAAGGTCCTCGACTGGATGATCGTCCGCACGCCCATCTTCGGGACCATGTTCATCGACGCCGTCCTCACGCGCGCGATGCGCATCATGGCCACTATGGTCAACACCGGCGTCAGCCTCCTCGACGCCCTCGACGTCATGAAAACCTCGTGTGACAACTACTACTTCCAGAGCCTCTGGGCCGCCGCCGACAACAAAATCCGCGACGGCTATCAACTCTCCGATTCCATTCTACTGGCGCCTCATTCCGACCTCGTCGCCCCCGGCATCATCCAGATGCTCCGCGCCGGCGAGAAGAGCGGCCAGATCGGACAGGTCGCCGACAAGGTTTCGACTTTTTACGAAAAAAAACTTGCAAACTCCATTCGGACCGCTACCAGCCTCATCGAACCCCTCATGGTCATGATCATGGGCGGGATCATAGGAACGATCGCCATAGCACTCCTCCTGCCCGTATTCAGAATCTCCACCATAATCGCCCAATGACAACAGCCCTTGCCTGCACCCCGCCTGGTTGAGGCCTCATTGTTGCTTGATTCTTTAGTGCGGATGTGGTATGCTGTGCATATTCGGCTGGGCGCCGTGCCCGGCGGGGCTGTCCACGTATTTAGAGAACCCTGGAGGTTTTGGTGAGCAAGAAAGCCCGTGTTGCAAACACTGTGTCGCGTCGAAGCATTCTGAAAACGATTCTTTACACTCCTCCTGCGCTCATGTTTACCGCCGGTGGGCTTTTCGCGGCACGCGAGGTGGAGCCGCTTTTCAAGCCGCGGATCATCCCTAAAGGACAGAAGATTCGGGCCGCCCAGATCGGCGTCTTTAACCGCGGCGGCCAGATACTGGAAACCTTCGCGCAGTATCGCCGTGATCAGATCGATTTCACAGCCTTCGCCGATGTGGCATTCACCTCGCACGATTCGGTCATGAGAGGCTTTGACGGCGTGCCCTGCTACAGGGACTACCGCCAGATGCTCGAAGAGATGCACGACCAGATCGACGCGGTCATTATCGCCACGCCCGACCACGCGCATTTTCCGATGGTGATGCACGCGATGCTGCTGGGCAAGCACGTCTACGTGGAAAAGCCCATGGCCCAGAACGTCTACGAATGCCGCCTGCTCGCCAAGGCCGCCGAGGCGTGCGGCGTGGTGACCCAGATGGGCAATCAGGGTCACTCCGGCTCGGGGACGTTTCAGTTCGCCAAATGGGTCGAAGAGGGCCTGATCACGAACGTCAAGAAGATCGACGCATGGATGACCAGCAGCCGCCGCTGGCACGGCTGGACCTTTACCGAATATCCGGAAGAGATCCCGCCCGTGGGTTATGACTGGGATCAATGGCTGTGTCGCCGGCCTTTCCGCCCCTACAGCGACAAACTGATCGGCGGCAACTGGCGATGCTGGTACGAGTTCGGCTGCGGCGCGATGGGCGACTGGGGCGCTCATGTGCTCGACGCGATGCATCGCTACCTCAAACTCGGTCAGCCCTACGAAATCAGCACCCAACTGATCGGACCCAGCGATTTGTACTACCCTCAGGGCTCTGTGATCACGTTCCGGTTCAGGGCCCGCGAATCGATGCCTCCGCTGGAACTGAGATGGTTCGACGGCCAAGGCAACACCCCGCCGGCGCCGCAAGGCTACACGGGCGGCATGGGCAATGTCGGCTCCTTCATCTACGCCCAGGACTACACGATCAAAGGCGGCAGCCACGGGGCGGCTTACGATATTATCCTCGACGAAAAGGCTATGGAGCTGCAGCGCACCGGCAAGCTCCCTCAGCCGCGCTCGAATCTCTCCAACCACTACAAGAACTTCCTCAACGCTTGCCAGGATATCGAGCCGGCCAATTCGTCATTCGACGTTGCTTCACAATTGGCCGAACTGTTGTGCCTCGGCTGTATCGGCCAGCGTTTCGGCGGCACCCTGAAGTACGACGCCGACGCCATGAAGATCACCAACCACCCCGAAGCCGACAAAATGCTCCGCGGGCCTGCCGTCCGCGAAGGCTGGACGGCCTACGACAACCTCCAGCCGGTAAAGTCCAAGAAGGCGCAGATCAAGAACCCCGACAGCGTCGCATGGGAAGACCTCTTCAAGGACAAGGACCTGAGCAACTGGCAGAACCCCTATGACTTCGGCGACGCTGAATTCGCCGACGGGGTGGTGACGCTCAGTTCCGAAAAGGGCAAGTGGTTCCTGCTGACGAAGAAGCAGTACGCCAACTTCGTTTTCGAAGGCGAAATCAAAATGCCGGTCGGCAAGGGCAACTCGGGCTTTCTCTTCCGCTGTCAGTCTGCGAAGAACAAGGCCTGGGGCTACCAGGCCGAGGTCGACACCGCGGACAGGAAATGGTCCGGTGGGCTCTACGACGAAGGACGCCGCATGTGGTTCATCTCCCCCAATCGCGACAAGGCGAGTTCGCCGCAGGCCGCCCAGGAATCCGTCGCGGCCTTTCGCGCACGCGCCGGAGAGTGCTTCAAGCAGGGCGAGTGGAACAAATACCGAATCGTCTGCATCGGTTCTCACATTCAGATTTATGTCAACGGCATCCTGACCACCGACGTCCATGATGAGATGGATCTGGCAGGTCCTATCGGCATTCAGCATCATGGCGAAAAAGGATTGCTGTATCAGTTCCGCAATCTTCGCATCAAGGACCTCGGGGCTGGCGGTGAAGTCTGCTATCCGCACCGCGAACAGGCCAAAGCCGCCCCTGTCGCCTCGGAACTCAAGGGCGATGTCTACGAAGCTGAATCGGCGAGGATGTCCGGGTGCAGCAAGGCGACGAACCAGGCCGGCTTCCAGGGGACCGGCTTTGCAGATTTTGGAGAGGCAGGCACCTATATCGAATGGGACAACGTGCTGGCCGATGATAACGGCGCCTACACGCTCACCTTCCGTTATGCAGCCGCCAATAATCGGCCTTGCGAACTTTTTGTGAACAATCGCAAAGTAGGCGATATAGCCTTCGCAAGCACGGGCGGCTGGACCAACTGGAAAACAGTTGATGTCAAGGTCGACATGAAAAAAGGTCCTAATTTTGTCAAGGTCGCAGCCATCGGCGCAGGTCCCAATCTTGACGCCATGGCCGTCAACAAATAAGCCGCAGCGGCAAGAACACAGAAGCAATTACAGAAGTCCCGGCCTTCCCAAAGGCCGGGGCTTCTTCGCTTCAGTCGGTTCGGACAATTATGCCACCTCTCGTATCGGCTTTTTACGCCGTGTGTGTGTGAAAGTATGGACTGTTTGGACCCTTTGGGTTTTTGCCAAAGGGCCGCCAAAGCGTACGCAGTGCCTATGCGTTTTTGGCTCAGAAACTCAAAGAAACCAAAGAATACTAATTTCCCTCTCTGTACCTATACAGGCGCCTCACCCCGCGGCCGCGCCCCCTCCGTTGGGCTCTGGGCGATGCGGCTCGTGAATGTTCAGCAGCAGGCGTTCGGAGTCGCCGCAGGTTTCGTCCGAGAGTAACCTGCTGATGAATTTGCCTGCGTTATCAGCCGGCCGCGTTCAGGATGTGCAGGATAATGTCCCGGCGGCTCACGATGCCCACCAGTTTGCCTTTGGCGATGATGGGAACGCGCCGAAATTCATGCTTCATGAGGCAACTGCAAAGCGATGCGAACGAATCGGTGATATCGATGCATACCACGTCCCGCGTCATGAAGTCATCCACGCGAAGACCTCTGTCGCCCGAATCCCCATTCTCGAGCCGCCGAAGCGCCAGGGCCAGGACATCCTTTTCAGAAAGAATCCCCACGACGCGGTTTTTGTCGTCCACCACCGGCACTCCGGTGAAATCGTGGTCCACAAGCTTGCGCACCGCCTCGGTAATGGGCGTGCCCTTTTCAACCGTCACCACGTTGGTCTTCATCACATGTTCAATACCGATCATGCGTCACTCCTTTTTGCGATCGACCTCACACACACGCACACAACTTGCCAGCACTGGGTAATATACACCAGAACGCCCGCCAAAGCCCCGGATTCCAACATCAGTGATTCTACCCTGTCCCGCGGGAGATTCAAGCCTCCAGCCGCCCGCCGCGCCCGCATTTGATTTTTTGACGAGATCGCTGTATTCTTTAGCTGTTGGGCATCCGCCCCGCGTGCGGGTGCGGTTTGACCGTATGTGAGAAAGGTCCATTGAAAGGGTGTATCATGTCCACGCTGTCCACACGCATTTTCGTTTCCATTGCAGTGCTGACTTTCTGCCTCCCGGCTCTGGGGCAGCCATCCGCAGAACCGCGTACCTCCGTCGCCGGCTATGGCCTGCGAGAGGCCGGCGAGACAGTCATCAAGCGTCTCGGTCTCAGGCCGGACAGCGTTGTGGTCGATATCGGCGCCGGCGATGGCTGGTGGGCCTCCCTGATGGCGGCTAAGATGGGCCCGGAGGGCGTTATTCATGCCGGTGAGGTCGACCAGAAGAAGGTGGCCGCCCTGCAGAAGAAATGGGCCGACGTCTCGCAGATCAAGCCATATCTTTGCCCCCTGGACGGCACGGGCCTGGGCGCCGATTCGTGCGATGTGGCGTTTCTCTCCAAGACCTATCATCATCTGGACAGACACGTCGATTATCTCAAGCACCTCAAGGACGTCGTGAAACCGGCAGGGCGACTCGTTGTGATCGAACGGCACACGGCCCTTTCCTCCCGGCGGGGCGCCGAACACGCGTGGCTGCCGGGATTGTTGGCGATGCAGGCGGAAGAGGCCGGCTGGATGCTGCTGCGGTGCGAAATGCTGCCCGACAGCGACCATTTTATCGCGGTCTTTGTCCAGCCGGACGCATTTGCGGAAAAACTGGCCAAACAGCGGCAAAACCATTAAGGGAGTGTTGGCACGGGTAGAGAACAGCCTCCGGGGCAGGAGGGGCGCAGAAACACGTCTGTTTTTCGCGTGTTTTAAGATTTTCCTTTACTTGGGGCGGGGCAGTCGCTATAATCCATATGTTCGGTGAGTGCCGACGGAGGATGTCACCCATTTTTTGTCGTGCACTTGTCGCTTAGTTGAATGGGGGGAGGTGTTTGCTGCGGGAGGCGGCGAATGTTGCGATGCGGCGGTTGTACGGTGAATGTTCAGGCTGCCGGGTCTGCTGTGCGGTGGCGGCCCAACGGCGGCGGTGTCTCTTTTTTTCCTGTTTTATTAAAGTGTGCCTGCGGTCTGCGCTATGGGTGCGGACTGACGGCATTTGAGAAAGTATTTGGCGGTTAACATCGGGCGTTTTAATAACTTAGTGTGGAGGACTGTAAAATGAAAGTGAAGATTGTTTTGTCAATGCTGGTGCTGGCATTGGGATTGTTGGCGGTGACCGAGGCCCAGGGCCAGCAGGTCATTACCTCCGTCGTCCGTTCGGGTGGTGCTTCGGGTGACCGGACGCCGATCGGCGTTTTCACGGGTACTACCCAGTGCCTGCCGACGCAAGAGGGCGGGTTTAAGGATGGAAACAACGTCTTCTCTGACCGGGATTTTGTGTGGGCAAGTACTCCGACTGATGCGACTCTCGGCCAAATGAATACGCCGCTGATCGGCGCGGAGTACATTCGCACTTTCAACAGCGACAAGGGGGCGTCGGGTGTCACGTATACGGTGACCATTTCGATGCAGGCGACTGTTTTCGTTACGGTAGACAATCGCTTCAACCCCATGCAGGCGGAAGTTGACCTCTTTACAGACAAGGTAGCTCCGGCCGGCACATTCAAAGATACAGAAATCGATGTATACGTGGGCGGCGACAGTGATCGTCCACTGAGCATCTTTGCTGCAGATCTTGGGCCGGGGACGTATGTCTTTGACGCCGCTACGAACAGCAACAATTTTTATATTATAGGTGCGGTTGCGGGCGATCCGACGTTCAATCCGGCGCCGGTCGTGGACGCCAAGCCGGACCACACGGTGGCGATTTATAAGGAAGATACGCTGCAACTGAACGCTACGGTGACCGATCAAGGCCCGCAGGAAGGTGATCCGGGCGTGCTCTCGTGGCTCTGGTCCAAAGGCAGCGGGCCGGGCACGGCGACGTTCAGCAATACGACCATCCTGAACCCGACCGTTACCTTCAGCGCCAAGGGCACTTATGCACTGGTCCTCACCGCGACCGACGGCGACAAAGACGCCAATGACATTGTAAACGTAATCGTGTTGGACCGTGCGGACGACAAAATGATTGCGCACTGGCCGTTCGACGTGACGAACGGGCCGCGGGACGTCATGGATTCGGTCAACAAAAACCATGGCGATTTCGTCCTGGTTGACAGCAACAGTCTTCCTCCGGCGTACGTGCCCGGCTGGATCGGCTCGGGGGCGCTGAGTTTTCCGGGCACTTCGCACGTGCTCGTCTCGATCGACGCCAACAGCGTACCGAACTTCAACAACGCACCGCGAACCGGCGCCAGTGTATCGGCATGGGTTAAGGTGGATGCGTTTGACGAGAACTGGCAGAATGTGGTGTCGCGCGGTGACAATTCCTGGCGCATCGCACGCAGCAGCCGTACAGGCGACAGCGGCAATTCGATGGCGTTCCACGTCAGCGGCGTGACGACAACCCCGGCAAACGGACCTTCCGGCAAGATCGGCGTCAATGACGGCCATTGGCACCACGTCGCCGGAACGTACAACGGCAAGGCGATTACATTCTACGTGGACGGCGTTCTGGACGTGACGCAGCAGGCCAGCGGCCTGATTAATCAGAGCACATACAACATATGGATCGGCGGCAACTCGCAGACGAACCCGTCGCGCCGCTGGAAGGGCTTGATTGACGACCTGCGGGTCTATAATTACGGCTTGAGCCAGGCGGAAGTGCTGGCATTAACGGGCATGGGGCAGGTGCCTCCGATGGTCAACGCCGGTCCCGACCAGGCGCTGCAGTACCGCCCGGGCGAGAAGGTCAGCCTCAGCGGCATGGTGGCCGACAACGGCAAGGGGGCCGGTCTGCTCTCGACTGTCTGGTCGACCCAGAGCGGCCCGAACGGTGCGGCGGCGATCTTCGACGATGCGTCGGCGCCCGTGACGCAGGTGGCGTTTCCGGCATTTGGCCAATACGTGCTGGCGCTGACCGCCGAAAACAGCCTGGCGACGGTGACCGATACCGTTACGATCAACGTGAGCAGCCCGACGTGTGCGGACGTGATCGCCGAAGGTAAGCTGATGGTCGGCGACCTGAGCGGCCCGGATGGCACGCCCGACTGCCGCATCGACCTCTATGATTTCGTGCGTATGGCGGAAGACTGGATGCGGTGCAACGATCCACGCGCGGTCGAATGTGAATATCCCTATTGAAAACGACATTAACAACAGCAATTCAGATGGAGGACATACAAATGAAAGTGAAGATTGTTCTATCAATAGCGGTATTGGCATTAGGCCTTATGGCGGCAACCGAGGCGCAGGGGCAGCAGGTGATTACATCGGTTGTTCGCGCCAATGGTGCGTCGGGAGATCGCCCGCCGATCGGGGCCTTCAACGGCAACACCCAGTGCCTGCCGATGGAGGCGGGCGGCGTCAAAGATGGTAATCTGATCCGCTCGGATCGGGATGCCCATAGATTTGTGAACACGCCAACCGGGACGCTCGGCCCCCTCAACAAGCCCCTCATCGGCTCGGAATACGTGCGTACCTTCAACAACGACAAGGACGCCGGTGGTGTGAATGTTACGTACACCGTGACGATTTCGATGCCGGCCACGGTCTGGATCACGATGGACGACCGGTGGGGCGAGGCCGACCGGCAGACGCGGGTAAACAGCGCGACCAGTTTCGTCCCGGCGGGAACGTTCAAGGACACCGGCCTGAATGTCTCTGTGGGCGGCGACAACAACAACCCGATGAGCGTGTATGCGGCCGACCTTGGCCCTGGGACCTACGTGTTCGGGCCCCAGCAGGGCAACAACTTCTACACCATCGGGGCGGTTCCGGGTGATCCGACCAGTAATCCGGCGCCGGTTGTTGACGCTGGTCCGGATCAGTCGATCTATATCACCGAGTCGGCCCAGTTGAATGGAACAGTGACTGACGAGCCGCCGCTGGAAGGTGATCCAGGCGTGCTTTCGTGGTACTGGTATAAGGTCAGCGGGCCGGGCACGGTGAATTTCAGCAATATTCACGCCTTGGATGCTACAGTAACCTTCACTGCCAAGGGCACGTATGAGCTGATGCTGCAGGCGACAGACGGCGACAAGGACGCCAACGACCTGATAGTCGTGCGGGTGAAGGACCGTGCCGACGAGCTTCTCGTGGGCTACTGGAACTTCGAAGATAACGTCCAGGACCAGTCGATGAACAGCAACCACGGTACTATTGTTGCGTTGAACGGCGGCGGGACGTATGACGCCGATGCCGCGATCGGCACGAAGGCCATGAATCTGATGAAGGCCGATATCGAGGATCCGAACACCAATTATGTCGACCTGGGCGCTGCGCCCGAGCTGAACTTCGGCACGGGCAGTTGGACCGTTACCGGCTGGTTCAAGACCGCCCAAACCGGCACTGACGATGCAAACAAAGGCAACATCTTCAGCAATGGCGGCGACAACACCGGCGGGATACGCTACACTCTGGGCATTAATGAGGTCACTGCCGGCGCCATAAGCGTGACAACGGATGATGATGTGGCCAAGGTCCAGGCAACCAGTGCGGCCGGCCTTAACGACGACAGGTGGCATTTTGCGGCTGGCGTCAGAGACGGCGGTGTGATCCGCGTTTACGTTGACGGCGTGCTTCAGGGGACGACAGCGTTGCCGGCGGGGTACAATCTCAGCGGCACGTCGCAGACCAACAGCTACATCGGCGTAGGCGTGAATTTCGCAAATGGTCCCGCCGCCGTGTACAAGCACCTCAACGGCCTGGTGGATGACGTTCGTGTGTACAACTACGCCCTTGCGCTGGAAGATGAGCCGCAGTACGACAGCATCCGGTCGCTGACGGCCATGGGCCCGCTTCTGGCCAAGGTGGATGCCGGTGCAAACATTAACTTCAACTGGAAACCCACGCTCAAGACACAGCTCAACGGCCAGATCACCGATTTGGGCCGGCCGTCTGAAACGACTATTGTATGGTCGACAGAGCAGGGCCCCGGCGATGCCGAGGCGGCATTTGACGACCCCGGAAGTCTGGACACCTTGGTCGGCTTCCCGCGAAGCGGCGTGTATACCCTGAAACTGGCCGTTTACGATGAGGGCGTATGGGTGGATGATACGGTTCAGGTGACCGTCAATGCCCCGACCTGCGCTAACGTGATTGCCGACGGGCTCCTGCTGGTCACGGACCTCGACGGCGACTGCTATGTGGGTCTGTCGGATCTGGCGATCCTGCTGGCCAACTGGGCACAGTGCAACGACCCGGCCGATGTCCACTGTACCTGGCCGTTCTAGGCTGGGATCTCGCATAATTCAAGTTTTTTAACAGAGCCGGACGTTTGACCATGTCGAACGTCCGCCTTTCTATATGGGCAGATTTGCGGTAATGCTTACCCAATAAGTGGCAGTGAATTTCTCCGGCCGGGAGCGTTGAAACGCCTCCGGCCGTTTTTATGCGCCTGAGGAGGTTTTTGGCGTCGCAAGTGGAGTTTTAGCCCGCTGCAACCCACTTTTTGGCGGGTGTGGTGACATTTACTGAAAAAGTGGGCACGGGATTTGAAATAAATGGGGGCGGGCGTTGACTTCGTTGGTGTGGCTCTTGTTGAGCGGCGAATATCAACGTTTATGATTTAGGAGAACGAGCATGTTGAAGTGGCTTAAGAGAGGACTGATTGTTGCGGCGGGCGGGGCTCTTATCGGGAGCCTGGTTTTCGGCAAGGACATGCTGAGTTACGTGAAGAGCTCGGCAAAGTGGACACGGACGGCTGTGAAGGACTCGGTTCCCGTTGAATTCGAGCTGAAGCGGGCCCATGACCTGCTTGAAGAGATTATTCCCGAAATGCACCGGAATATCAGGTTGATCGCCCAGGAAGAGGTCGAAATCGCGGCCTTGAAGGCGGATATCGTGAAAGGTGAAAAATCTTTTGGTGAGGAAAAGCAGCGGATCAGCAACCTGCGAAACGCGCTGAACGTGCAGAAGGCGAGCTATACTTTCGGCAATCAGCAGTATTCGCGGGAAGAACTGAAGCAGGACCTTGCATGGCGTTTTGACCGGTTCAAGGAGGCCGAGGTGGTGCTTGCGAGCAAGCAGCGGATGCTGGCTTCTCGCGAGACGGGGCTTCGCAATTCGATGCAGCTTTTGGAAAAGACGCGGGCGCAGAAATATCTGCTGGCGAGCAAGATCGAGAGCCTGGAGGCGCAGCACCGGCTGGTCAAGGCGACGAGTGTGGGTACGGGCGTTCATTTTGACAACAGCAAGATCGCACAGACGGAGAAGCTTATTGACAATATCAAGAAGCGTCTGGACGTGGCGGAGCGGATTCTGGCGCATGAGAGCAACTTT
This sequence comes from Phycisphaerae bacterium, assembly GCA_014859965.1. Taxonomy (GTDB): domain Bacteria; phylum Planctomycetota; class Phycisphaerae; order Sedimentisphaerales; family Anaerohalosphaeraceae; genus JACZKQ01. The sequence goes on along the minus strand of JACZKQ010000038.1, from coordinate 77,973 downwards.
GTTCAGACGATTCCGGTGGACGGCGTCAAGGAAGTGGACCTGCTGACAGAGATTGACGCGTATTTCGGCCCCGGCGCGACGAAGAACGCCGAGGGCAAGAACGTCAGTGACAGCGATGGCGGCAGCGAGAGCGGCAAAGGTGAGAAGCTGTTTGCGGGTCGGTAGGCGGTGGGGGCGCCCGTGAGGGGCGCCCCTGCGCGGCACGGGTATATCGTTGTGTGAGTTAGACGTAAATGATACAATGCGACGCTGATGGCGGGGCTCCTGCGGCCGGAAAGCACGCATGAATCAGGGAACAGAAGCATGTTCAATCTGCGACTCAAACAAGCTCAATGTGCTCTGTCGGACGGACAGTTGGATGAGGCCTTTCGGCTGGTCCAGGACGACGCGATCGGCGGCTGCCGCGGCGGTCAGAAGCTGACGGCGAAGCTTGCCAAGGCTTTTGTGAGGCGGGGTGAATCGCACCTGGCGGCCGAAAGGTTTCAGCAGGCCCTGAGCGACTGCAACAAGGCCGATGCACTGGGCGGCAACCGGGCGGAGATCGCGGCGCTGCGTGCGGCGATCTGCAAAATGATGGAGCAGCGGCAGTATCAGCATGCCCGGCAGAACCGGCAGATCGAGACGGCGCGCCGGCGCATGGACGACGGTTGGCTTTCGGTCGGGGCCGAGATCCTGGGCGACGCGGACCATGCCGACGCGGATATGCTCTTGCAGGAAGCCGGGGCCAAGCGGATTCTGGTGGACGATGCCGCGGCGAAGGCGGCCGCGGCGATGCAGCGCGGCGAGATCGAAGAGGCGATTGCGATTGTGCGGCGGGCGGGAGCGGGTTTGAACCACAGCCCGTGCATGGGCGCGCAGATCTCGGAGATTCGGTCGGCGGCGCTGAAGCGGATTCGGGAGTCTCTCAACGAGGGGCGGATCGACCTGGCGGCGGGGATGCTGAGCCGGGTGGTGTCGCTGGACGGCGAGACGGTGGAGCTGCGGCAGTTGCAGGATGCGGTGACGATGTGCCGTCGTGCCGCGGCGGCCGTGTCGACGGGGCAGGCGCGGGAGGCGCTGGCGCTCTTAGGGCGGCTTTCGCTGGTGCTGCCGGAGGCGAAGTGGGCAGACGCGGCGCGGGAGCATGCCAGGCGGTGCGCAGAGGCGTTCGAGGCGCTGTCGGCGGGCCCGTTGGGATTTGTCGAGAGCGGTCGGGTCTGTGCGGCAGTTGAGGCGGACGAGCCGAAGCCCGCAGCGGCGGCGGCCGAGCCGGAGTCGGCGGTGCAGGCACAGGCCGCAAGCGAAGGCAGGGCGGCTTTTGAGACGGCGATTCCATCACGTTTTTTGCTGCAGGTCGACGGGGTGGGGGCTTACCTGGTGCTGCGGGACAACCCCGTGACGGTCGGGCCGATCAGTTCGTCGCGGCGGCCCGCGGTGGCGTTGATCGAGGGAGCAAACGTGCCGGCGGCGACGATCGAGCGGCAGGACGAGGACTACTTTCTCACGGCCGATGCGCCCATCGGCGTGGGCGAGATGGTGCTGACGAAAAAGCTGTTGGCCCACGGCGACAAGATTGCGCTGTCGCCGCGCTGCCGGATGAAATTCGAGATCCCTAATGCCGCGAGCAACACGGCGGTTCTGGCTTTGTCGAGCGCGAAATTGTCACGTCAGGACGTCAATCACGTCATACTTATGGATCGGGACATTTTAATCGGCTCGGGGGCGACGCATCACGTTCGAACACGCGATGGACGGGATGCGCTGGTATTGTTTGTGCGGGACGGACGGTTGTACGGCCGGACGCAGCAGGCGGTGATTGTGGATGGCCGGGAGCAGGATGCCCGGCAGGCGCTGCCGGTCGGCGTGCCGTTCAGGATTGGAACGCTGAGTATGGTGATTACCAGCGCCAGCGATGGTTTGCCCGACAGGACCTTATAAAAGGCGGAATAGAACGATGCAGCATTACCAGTATCAATATGGAGACCGGCCGCTGGAGGGGTATACGATACAGCGGGGCGTTGGACGAGGGGGATTCGGCGAGGTGTACTACGCCGTCAGCGACAGCGGGCGGCAGGTGGCGCTGAAAGCGGTGCAGAGTTACGAGCAGATCGAGATCCGCGGGATCAACCACTGCATGAATCTCAAGAGTCCCCACCTGGTGACGGTCTTCGACGTCAAGTACAACGACAAGGGACGGCCGTTTGTGATCATGGAGTATGTATCGGGGCCGTCGCTGGCGGACATGATCAAGGATTCGCCGGGGGGAATGGGAACGCAGAAGGCCGCGTTTTTTCTGCGGGAGATCGCCAAGGGACTTTCTTACCTGCACGAGTGCGGGATCGTGCACCGGGACCTGAAGCCGGGTAACGTTTTCTATGAGGACGGCCGGGTGAAGATCGGCGACTACGGGCTGAGCAAGGCGATCAATACCAGCCAGTGTACGGGGCAGACGATCACGGTGGGGACGGTGCATTACATGGCGCCGGAGATCGGGGAGGGTCGGTACGACCGGAGCATCGATATCTATGCCCTCGGTATTCTGCTGTACGAGATGCTGACGGGGCAGGTGCCGTTTTTCGGGAACAGCCCGGCGGAGGTGCTGATGAAGCACATGACCGCGCAGCCGGATTTGAAGAACGTGGATGAAACGTTTGCGCGGGTGATCCGCAAGGCACTGGAGAAGGACCCGACGAAGCGCTACCGAACGGTGCAGGAGATGGTCGAGGACGTTTTCGGCAGCGAGCACGTTCGTAACAGTATGTCACAGTTTTCACCGGAGAGTCTGTCGATCGTGGCCGACCGAATCGCGGCGAAGGTCAAGCCGACGCCGGGGCCAGCGCAGGGATCGGCCGGGTTCACACCGCCTCCGCCGCCCAAGCCGCAACCGCCTAAGCCGCAGCCGGCGGCGCCGCAGGCGCCGCGTATCTCGCAGGAGGAAGCGGCGGCAGCGGACCCGATCACGAAAGGGCAGCGGAATAAGCTGGCCTTCATTGCGGCGGGTGTGATTGCGATTGGCGTGGGGTTCTTCGCACCGGGGCGAGGAGACCCGTGGGCGGGGGCGGGCATGACCTTCGGGATGATTCTGGTTTGCTCGAAACTGATCCTGCTGTCCCGGTGGCGCTGGATGATGAATCTTGAGGAGGAAAGTGTTTGGCTGCGGCAATTGGCGACGGCTGTGGTTGCGGCCGTTCCGCTGGCGGCACTTTGGTTGTTCCCGGACGGGTCGCCGTCCGACAGCAAGGGGACGTGGCTGGCGGTGATGATTTCGCTGGCATTTACTGACTGGTGGAAGCTGTCGTCGGCCACACGGGACAAACGGGTCTCGTTAGGACATGCGTTGGGACTTGCTTTCTTCGGATTCATCCTGGCGGCGATCTTCCATGGTTCTACGTCCGTGGTGATCGGTATTTTGGCGGGGACGTCTTTGGCGGTGCAGATGTTTTCGCCGTTCTGCGTGTCGGCCAGCGGTGCGGCGGCGGTTCAGGGCCACGGGCACAGGCACATTCCCAGGCCGGCGCCGCCAGCCGCGGGCGCGGCGGGTGTTGCGGCCCCGGCGATTGCGGCGGCCCAACCGGGGGCGACCGTTCTGCCGCGCGATGTGTCGGACAAGAAGCGGGTGCTGGCGCTAATTCTGGCGGGGTTGATTTTCTTCGGATTCGGCGGACTTCACCGTTTTTACGTGGGCAAGATATGGACGGGCTTGCTGTGGTTTTTCACGTGGGGGCTGTTCGGGATCGGGCAGCTTATTGATGCGATTCTGATCCTGACGGGCGGTTTCCGTGATAAGCAGGGGCGCCTGCTGGTTCTTTGGGAGAGCGAAAGCGAGTTGACAGGGCAAGGACCGGCGGCGCCGGCGGGGTTTGCCGCTCGGGCGGCGTCGGCGTCGGATCGAGTCGCTGCAGGCATGGCGCAGGCGGGACAGCGGATTGAGGCTGCCGCCGCGCAGGTGCGAGACCGCGTCGAGGCCGCAGCGGCTGCACATGCTGCGGCGCCGTCGAGGCCGACGCAGACAGTGGTGATTCGTGAGCCGGTTGACATTGTGGGTCGAATGTTCGGCTTGGTCGGCGGGCTGCTGCTTTCTGTAGCGATTTTGGTGGGGCTGGCGACGGCGCTCCATGTTCCATCGGTGCTGGCGGGCGGTTTCCCGGATCCGGCGATCGGTCAGCACCTGACCGAGGTGCTCGGTTATGCCGAATGGCCGCAGATGTTACAAAGGCTGGGTTCTCACCTGGCGGTGGTCCTGTTGTTGTTGGCGATGCCGCTGTTGATCATTGGCCGACGGCGGCATGGCGCCAAGCACATCTTGCGGGCGGTGTTCGGCGTGACATGTATTCTCGTTATGTGCACGATACTGTGGAGCATGTTCGGTGGATTCGACGGCGGCCAGATGGCAACTTTGCTGAAGGCAGGGCAGATCGGGCCGGTGATGGAACTGCTGGGCAGGCACCTGCACGGAATGAATGCGTACATTCCGTTGGGCTTGTTCGTGTTCGCGGCGGTGATTCTGAACTGGCCGCCCCGCAGGCGGCAGAATGAATTGATCGCGGCGATTAATCACGGAGTGAATTAAAATGAGCGCTATATTGTTGGGGCCTTTGGTCATGCTTGCTATTCTGGTTTTCATCGGACTGTTCATATTTTTGATCGTACGGGTCGGCAAGGACCGGCCGGTGATCGTGGGATGCATCGTCGGAGGATTCGTATTGCTCTTTTTCGCGGGCATCTTCTTCTTCGCTTTAGTTCCGCATGATCAAATCCCGGCCGGCCCGTTGGGCCTCGCTCCGCCCGCTGCGCCGCGACCCATGACAAGAGTCGCCGTTCTGCCCTTTGTTCTTCTGGGCCTGCTGGTCGCCGCTCTCATCGCCTTTGTCAAAGGCGGCCGGCCCGTGCGGATAACCCTCGGCATCGTTCTCGGCGTCGCGCTGCTCCTGCTGCCCCTGATCGGCATTTTCACCTTACGTGTGAGCCGGCAGGAACAAGTCCGGCACCAAGCTCAAAATGTCTCCGAGCCTGCGATCTGGCACGAGGGCGTGGTTGAACAGCATGCGGCGGACGTTTATCCTTCGCGGCGGTCGGCGGCCAGGGTGCTCGGAATGCGGGTTGCCGCAGCGCTGGATGAGGTGCTTGCCGGACGGCGCGATAAGATACGGATACGTTTTGTCCCGGATGCGGCGAACCCCGGACTGATCGAGGTCGTGGCGGAGGGCTACGGCAGCGTCGGCGGAACCTGGACGGTTGGCTCATCGCCCAATCGCGACGGCGACGACGAAGTCACCGTTGATGTGCAGGTCGTCAATATGCAGAGCGTGCCCGCGCCGTGGCGCGCGAACAGGTCGCCACAGGGGGTCGACAATACTCTAATAGATCCCACGGGAGGCGACCAACTCCACAGTGGTACGCTGCAGGCGGGCATTCAAATCAAGAACGGCACGACCATGGTTACCGCGGAATTCACTGAAAAGCCCTGGGTGGAGAATATAGCAGCGTTCCTGACGCGGGATCCGATGCGGCAATTTGCGCTTTGCAGGTCAAACCGGGTGTCGACGAGTGCGGAAGAGGCGCGGGCACAGGCGGCCCAGGCGGCGTGCAGCACGGTAGCGGGTCTTGTGCGGCGGGTTCAGAAGCAGCCCCTGTTGAAGGGCGAGATGGGCGTGGTCGAGGCGGACCTTACATCGGGGGGGCTGATCGTGGACCGCTTTACGCAGCGGCTTTCGGGCAGTATGACGGGCTCCATCTGGCGCGAGGCGGTGCTGGTTGATGTTTCAGATGAGAAAATCCGGTCGCTTGCCGAGCAGAAGACCGCGGCGGTGCGGCAGGACCGTACGACGTGGGCGAAGATGGGCCTGACGTTGGCCGGCATGTTTGCTCTGATTTCGGCGGTGTACGTGTTCTTGAATGCCGCGACGAAAGGCTATTATGTATGGGCGCTGCGGGTCGCGGTAATAGTGCTGATGGGGGCGGGCGTATATTTCCTCTTGCTGCTGGCCTGACAATGTGGTAGAGGTATGCCAAGGTATGTGACTATGCAGAGCGCGGCAGGCCCCCCATGCGGGAGCTTACCACGGATGCTTCGATGCAAAGTGCATACCATTAGACGGCCGCGATATGGGACAAATCAGCGAGGCAGAACAGTTTTTACTCGACCAGATTCGCGCAGGCGATCAGGCGGCCTGGTCGCGGTTCGTGGAGCGGTATCGGGGGCGGCTGCTGAGCTTTGCGCAGATGAAGCTGCCGCAGCGGGCCGACGCCGAGGACATTGTTCAGGACACGTTCGTGGGGTTTATCACCGGCCTGGCCAACTGCCGGGGCGAGTCGAGCCTGGAGACCTATCTCTTCACGATCCTTCGGCGCAAAATCATCAATATGTACCGCAGTGCCCATACGCGGTACGTGTGCCTTGTTCAGGACGTGTACAGGACATCGGCCGACGAGGAATCGGGGTCCAACGTGTATGAGTTTTTTGCCAGCGACGAGACTACAGCGAGTGTCTACGCGAGGCGCGACGAGCAGAGCGATCTGCTTCGAGCCGCGCTGGCGGCCGCGCTGCAGTCGCTGGTGGACGGCTACAAAAAAAAACTGAATTTCCGGGACTTGGAGATCATCGAGCTGCTGTTCTACTGTCAACTGGCCAACCAGACCGTGGCGGGAATCGTTGCTCGGAATGAGAAGAACATCGCCGTCTTTAAGCATCGCTGCCTGAAGCAGGTGCGCGAGTTGGCGGCGCGCGGAGGGACGCCGGAGCCCCCGGACGAAGGTTTCGAAGATCTGCTGACGGAGGTCTGGGAAGCGGGGCGGATGAGCTGCCCCAAACGCAGCACCATCGGGGCGTATCTGCTGGAAACGCTGGACGGTGCATGGCATGACTATGTGGGGTTCCACCTGAATACGCTGGGCTGCCAGTTTTGCCGGGCGAACCTGGAAGACCTTCGCAAGCAGACCGCCGCCGACGAGTCACGCCACGTACAGGCCCGCATCATGGAATCGACGGTCGGATTTCTGCACAAGCCGCGGTAAGGGCTACCGTCGACGTGGAGTCGAATCCACGAATGTCACATCCGCCTTCCAGCCTTTGTGCTGGTTCTTTTCCGCCGTTGCAGCCGTCCTTGAGCCGGATTTTGTCGGCATGTCGGAGGAGCATTTGACGGGCATGATTCGGATGCGGTCGGCGGCCTCATCGCCGAGGGCGGACCGGGCGACGTGCGAGACAATGCCCGCAAGATAGCTGTGCGTCGGTTCAGAACCAAGGGGCGGCCGTCCGGCGGCGGGGGCGCAGTTCGTCGACAACGGCATTACCCTTATGCGTGACCAGGTATTCGACCAGTTCGGCGATTTCGTCGGGGGCGATGAGGTCGCCCTTGTCGATGTCCGGGCGGACGTCGCCGACCATGTCCGTGTCGACGCCGCCGGGGCAGATTACGTGGACGCGGACGTTCGTGTCGCGGAGTTCTTCGGCGAGGGCGATGGACATGCCGCGGAGGGCGTGCTTGGAGGCGGTATAGGCGCTTTGCCGGGGGTATCCTTTTGCGCCGACGACGGAGGCGATGTTGACGATGCGGCCGCGGGGGGCCTTCTTGAGCAGGTCGAGTGTCTCTCGGCAGAGGATAAACGGTGCGCGGGCGTTGACGCGCATAAGGCGGTCATAGTCTTCTGTTGCGGTTTCCTGAAGCAAGGCGGAGTAGGTGATGCCGGCATTGTTGACGAGGACGTCGAGGCGGGCGAGGCGGTCGTGGACGGTTTGGGCCAGGGCCTTAATAGATTGTTCGTTTTCGAGTTCGACCGGGACGACGATAGCGCGGCCGCCAGCCTCTTCGGCTTCTTTGGCGGCAGCTTCGAGGCGGTCCTTGTTGCGGGCGGCTAATACGACAGTGGCCTTGAGAGCGGCAAGCCGCAGGGCGATGCATCGGCCGATGCCGCGGCTGGCCCCGGTTATGAGGGCGACTTGTCCATTCAGCTTTGGCATGCCTGTTTCTCTATGCGTTTCCTGACTTTGTTCCAGGATTCGGTGATGAGGAAGCTTTCTTCGGCATTGTTGACCATTGTAACAAACTTGTTCATCGGAACCGCGAACGTCAGAGTGCCGGCGGCGACGTACGGCCGGGCGGAGACATCGAACATGCCGAGTACGGCCTTTGGGTCCGCGGATTCGATCTCGTGGTATGGGGCGTCAATGATCGCGCTGCACCCGCTGCAGAAGGGGGCGATCACGGCGTGCGGGTCGAGGCTGTCGAAGTGGGCCAGTGTGAACAGGCCGGCCAGCACGTCAGGCGCCGCAAAGAAGATCACCACGGCCGCCTCGTCGGCCGCGTCGAGTTTGTCCCAGCGTTTAAAGACGAGGTAGTCGGCCGGGGCGGTGAAGGCGGGGCGGTCCTGGAGATATTGCTGCACGAGTTCGGGCGACTTCTTGTAGCGTTCGCCTTCCATCTTACCGGGGATCCCGCAGGAGAGAAAGTATTCGAAACCGGGCATGAGTTCCTGCGAGAAACCGGAGTAGCGTTTGCCGCCGGGGCAGCCGAACGAATCGGCGTTCAGGCACAGCGCCTGCCCCTTGCGGACTTTGGCCAGATCTGCAATGACGCACCGCCAGCCGGAAGGGGCGCCAAGCGGCTCAAAGCCCGCGGGATCATCGGTGTAAAAAAAGGCAATGGGCAAATCGGCGCCGGGGAAATACTTTGCCCATAATTGTTCAAACCGCATCTTGAGTTCCATGTCCATAATGCTTTCCCTGATAAAGAATTCCAGGTTTTTCCTTACCCAGACTGCGGCCGTTCTGACGCAAAGTCGTTGCACGGTGCGTGGTGTTTGTGCTATTATCGTTTCGCTTACAGACAGTAACAACCCGGCCGATTCGGGCATTTTATGCCGGCGTGCCGCAAAGGTCAAAAGCTGTTGTTGTGTTTTTTTGGTGGAGGTCCAGCCATGCGTCACTTATTTTCTCAATCCTTGTGTGTTTGCGCGTTTGCCATACTGGTGTTTGCGGGGGTCGCCGCGGCGAGGAACCCATATCGCAAGAACTTCTTTTCGGCATATCCCGCGGCTAATAAATCCGTCCTGGACACTGTGCCGAGCAGCCCCGGGCACTGCGGCGTGTGTCATTATGATTTTAGCGGCGGCGGGGCGCGGAATCCGTACGGGCTGGCGGTGGAGGCGACGGACCGGTCGACGGCGGCTATAGCGTCTCTGGGTCGGGCGGATTCGGATGGCGACGGTTTCAGCAGCGATATCGAAATTACAGACAAGAAGACCTACACCAACACGCCGACGTTTCCGGGGCTTAGGCCGGCAAATGTGGGTAGTGTCAGCAATGTGGCGCTTTCGGATATACAGGATTATCTTGTGCCTCGGGCGGGCGCCGACACGACGCCGCCTGTGGTGACGGTGTTGAGTCCCAACGGGGGCGAGGCGGTGACGGGGAATGCCGGGACGATGGTGCAGTGGACTGCAACGGATGAGGGGGGCGTGGCGAGCGTCGGTATTTACCTGTCGCTGGACGGTGGGGCGACATTTACGCCGGTGGTCGAGGGGCTGGCGAATACGGGCGGCTATACGTGGTTTGCGGCGAACCGGCCGACGAGCGAGGCGATTGTGCGCATTGTGGCGGTCGACAATTCGATGAACCAGGGGCAGGACGACAGCGACGCCGTGTTCAGTATCGTCTCGCCCGCCGGCGGGGCGGCGCCGACGACGCTGCGGGACTTCGACATGCCGGGCACGCAGCCGTTCGAGGCCCTGCCGCTGAGCGATCCGCTGGATTGCGCGGTGTGTCATGGAAATTACGATTCGGCGGCGGAGCCCTTCTTTAACTGGCAGGGCAGCATGATGGCGCTGGCGTCGCATGATATTCTGTTTCAGGCGAACATGGTGATCGCCAACCAGGATGCGCCGGATTCGGGCGACCTGTGTCTGCGCTGCCACCTGCCGCGGGGCTGGCTGGGCGGTCGAAGCGTGCCGACGGACGGCAGGGCGATGCTGAAGGCCGACGGGCATGGAGTGTCCTGTGATCTGTGCCATCGCATGGTCGATCCGGTATACAAACCGGGGATCAGTCCGGATCGCGATGTCGATATCCTTGCGGAACTTCTGAATCCGGGGACCGTGGCGGGAAACGGCATGTACGTGGTCGACCCGATCGGGTCGCGGCGGGGGCCGTTCGAGGATGCCGACAGCGCCCATGCCGTCGTCGTGTCGCCGTTCCATCGCGAGGCGGCGATTTGCGGCACCTGTCACGACGTGAGCAATCCGGCCTTCGAAAAGAATGCCGAGGGCAAGTATGTGCCGAACGCGTTCGATGCGCCGGCGACGGATTTTGCGCCGTCGAAGCTGCTGGCGGTGGAGCGGACGTACAGCGAATGGCTGCACAGCGATTACAATACGCCGACAGGTATTTTTGCGCCGCAGTTTGGCGGCAACAGGGGGTATGTGGCGACATGTCAGGATTGTCATATGCGGGACATCAGCGGCAAGGGGTGTAATCCGGCGATGTTTCCGACGGTTCCGCTGCGGCATGATTTACCGCTGCACGATATGACGGGCGGCAGCACGTGGATGCCGGGGCTGCTGGCGGCGATGTATCCCGACGAGGTGGATGCGTCGGCAGCGGCGGCGGGGGTTGAGCGGGCGCGGTATATGCTGCAGAATGCCGCCGAGTTGTCCTATGGGATAAAGGACGGCAGGCTGAAGGTGCGGGTGACGAACAATACGGGTCACAAACTGCCGACGGGGTATCCGGAAGGGCGGCGGGCCTGGATCAATGTGAAGTTCTTTGATCGCGCCGGGGGGCTGGTGGCGGAGTCCGGGGCGTACGATGCGGATACGGGTGTGCTGAGCCAGGACGCCGAGGTGAAGATTTACGAGGTCAAGCCCGGTCTGGATTCGGTGACAGCGCCGCTGGCAGGCGAACCGGTGGGTCCGTCGTTCCATTTCGTGCTGAATAATACGGTGTTCAAAGACAACCGTATTCCGCCGCGGGGCTTCACGAATGCGGCGTTTGGTGAGTTCGGCGGCGCACCGGTGGCGTACAGCTATGCCGACGGGCAATATTGGGATGAGACAGCGTACACGATTCCGGCGGGTGCGGCCGCGGCGGCGGTGACGTTGTATTACCAGAGCACCAGCAAGGAATTCATCGAGTTCCTGCGGGACAAGAACACGACGAACGACCTGGGCCGGCAGCTTTATGATCTGTGGGCGGCTAACGGCAAATGCCCGCCGGAGGTCATGGCCGCGGCCAATGTGCCGATTGCGGACCTGACCGGCGGCGGGGTGGATCTGGCCGACTTTTCAGTGATTGCATCGCACTGGCTTGCCGATTGCAGCATCGTGTCGTGTGAGGGCGCCAATCTCGACGACAGCGACAACGTCATTAACATGTCGGACCTGGCGATCTTTCTCGATAACTGGCTCTGGGGCAAATAGATGGTTTGTCCCGGTGCATGTCGAATGCAGTATGTCCGGGTGCGAGAGTTCTTTCTCGCATTACTGCTAAAGAAGGGGTGGCGGCCGTTGTAGCGAAGCCGCAATCCCCTGCCCGTTCGGCCCGCGAAACCGCGTCCATTCCTGCGCCCGCGCAACGGCGAGGCGGCAGCGGGCATTCCGGCCAACTGGGGCTCGGAGGATTACGACGGTACGGTAACGCTTCCGGGCGGCGGGCATTCTTCGCCGTGATTAGGAGAAGGTGTTTGTAACAAGCGGCGACCACAAGACGGGCAAGCGGTGCCTGTCGGCATTCACGCACCGCCAGCCGGCAGGGGGGCCAAGCGGCTCACGGCCCTCGGGATTATCGGCGTAAAAGAAGACAATGGGCAAATCGGCGCCGGGGAAATACTTTGCCCATAATTGTTCAAACCGCATCTTGCAATTCCATGTCCATGATTTACTCCTGCAATCCTCTGTGCACATCAACTTGCCGAGTATGCGCATCTTCACTTGACAACTCGAAACGGCCAGTCATGCGGGTCATGCTTGTTTTCCGTCTCGTACTGGCTGATCCCGCCCTGGTTGGTCAAGTCCTCCCCAACACTGTAAACGATATAACCGGGGTTACACTTCTTATAGCGCAACGGCTTTTCGTCGAATGGGTCCGATGGTACTGCACCAAGATATGCCGGTACGAGGTCGTCCAAGGCATCGGGCAGGGTACCTGCAAAGCGTCGATATTGCTCAATGGCCAGAACTGCCTGAGCGGTCTTCAGCATCGCCTGAAGACGGAATTCCGATCGGCGCAGATAGTAACCAGTGTACACATTGTGAATAAGAAAACGCACGCGTGAATTGGAATCTGCCCGGTCACCAAGTTCCTTGTTAAGCCTCTGGAACCCAGAGAATGAAAGCTCTGCGCCGTCGACTGCATCCGCCATTGCATGCAAATAGAAAGCCTCGTCCATATCTCGCAAGCCGGCCTGCCTGTAGAAAAAAGCAATGACCTGCCCCAAAGCTCTCGACGCCGGCGATTCACCCCATAATCCGTACGCACAAGACAAGTGCTCAAGATGTGCATCGAACCTCGCAAGAACAAGGGAACGTTCGCCAATGAAAGCTGCTCTCGTCGTCGCTGGGTCAAGGCAATTCAATGATTCAGTAATCTGTTGGAATTGAGCGGCATCAAGGTCCGCGCGATTCACAACATACCGTAATGTTGAGATGGCACCTGACGATGCTCCGAGTTTATCCATCCAGCCAAATAGCGTTGGTTTTGTTCCAAGAGATTGAATTACGCGTAGTGCGGACAACAGTGAGTTCACAGCACCGCACGTATCGCCTTCGTCTGCTTTTAACATCGCTCTAAGAAACAGCAAAGTCGCGGCTGACTGCATAGCGGTGGGAGCGTATACTACAAACCCCGAATGGAGCGTTATGGCCGGATCATTGCAGTCATCAATAGACTCAAAGTACAAGGCGGCCTCGGGGGGCACGACATCGAGATGCTGCAGTGCCTTACTGTTATTGTTCACGTACTCCGCAATGGCTGCCCGGAGCTCGTATGGCAGCGGCTCCCCTGAGTGTGCAAGCGGGCCGAAGCGGAACGACAGAGCGTCGCGCAACTCCTCGGCAGGGGATTCACAGGCGGCAACCGCGATTCGATAGCTTTGGGGAATGGGCCCGTTTGTGTTCTTACCCGTACGAGCATTCAATTCCTCTACTGTCAGCGGCTCACCTTTTTCTTTGATGGCATTAAGCCCGCGCCATATCTGGACTTTGAGGGCTATTCTGAGACAAACAAAAGCAACGAACAAGACAACAAGAAACGTGCGGAACACGCGGCGCCTGCGACGACACTTTGCTGAGTGCGTTTTCTCGTGGTCTTTCTGCATGGCATCATCTCCAATCCAACAAGTCAGCCTTTATGCCGCTGACAAACATCGACATTATAGGCCAGATAATCAGTTGGATCAAGACTATTTCTGTCTCGGGCGGAGATAGCCTTGTCCAGTTCTCCTGCATTGTGTACAATTGCTCTGCTTCGAGAATGCCGTTGATCATGTATGTACTGGAGAGACTTCGATATGCCTGCAATCCGAAAATATTTATTCCTGATAATCTCAATGTTCTTGGTTTTGCCCTCTTTACTGCCGGCCCAGGAATGGACACGTTTTCGGGGGCCTGAGGGCCAGGGGATTGCGCGTGATGCGGCGGCCGATATCCCCACTGCGTGGGGAGCGGCTGATTATCAATGGAAGGTGCCGCTGCCGGGCGGGGGGCATTCTTCACCGGTGGTCTGGGGCGATACGGTTTTTGTGACCAGCGCGGACCGCAAGGGGGGCAAGCGGTATCTGCTGGCGATCAATGCAGCCGACGGTGCAGAGATGTGGCGGCGCCAGTTTGCGTTTTCAGGGTACTACACCAACAGCCTCAACAGCTATGCGACCGGGACGCCGTCGGTGGATGCCGATGCAGTATATGTGCTTTGGCCGAGTGAGGAAGAGACCCTGCTGACAGCGGTGGATCATGCGGGCCGGATCGTCTGGGAGCGGAGGCTTGCGGGGGTGGCGACGCAGCACGGGCCGGGCAATTCGACCATTGTGGAGGGCGACATCGTCGTGTTTGCCCACGAACAGCGGAGTACGGACAAGGCGGCCGGGGGCCAGTGGATCGCGGTGGACCGCCGGACCGGGCGGACGCGCTGGACCGTCGACCGCGAAAACAGCATCAACGTGTCCTATTCAACGCCGTGCATGTACGGCAGTGGGGCGAACAGGGCGCTGATCTTCAACAGTTTCACCAACGGCGTCAGTGCGGTTGAGGCGGCGACGGGGCGGATCATGTGGACCATGGCTTCAGCCTTTCCCAAGCGGGTGGTGAGTTCGCCGGTGATTGCGGGCGACCTGATCCTGGGCAGTTGCGGGCAGGGCGGCTCGGCGCAGCATCTGATTGCCATCCGGCCGCCGGCGCAGGCGTCGGCTGCAGCGGCGGTTGCGTACACCGTCACCGGCCGCTCAGCGCCTTATGTTTCGACGTCGCTGGCGGTTGACGGCCTGCTGTTTACATTCGGCGACAACGGCGATGTGAGCTGTCTCGATGCGGCGACAGGTGAAGTGCTGTGGTGCCAGAAACCGGCGGGAAAGTTCTACGGCTCGCCAGTGTGGGTGGAGGGGCGGTTGTATTGTATGAATCGCGAAGGGCAGGTCGTGGTGCTCCGGGCCGGGCGCGAGTATGAACGGCTGGCGGTCAATGACCTCGGCGAGATGAGCCATGCGACGCCGGCGGTGGCGGGCGGGCGGATGTTCCTTCGGACGTTTTCGCATCTGATGTGTGTCTCGGGCAAGGCGAAATAATGAAGGGTCCGCACATTAAAGCACTGGCGCTGCTGATGTTCTGCCTTGTCGGCGGGCGCGCGTGGCCGTGCTATACCGTGGTTGTGGGACGCAACGCGTCGGTCGATGGGGCGGTGCTCGTTGGCCACAACGAGCAGAACGCCGGCGAGCGGTGTGTCAACTTTCGCAAAATACCGCGCATGCAGTACAAGGCCGGCGACGTTGTGGACCTGGCGGCCGGTGGGCGTCTGCCCCAGGTCCCCCAGACGTATGCGTTTCTCTGGTCGCAGAACGTGGGGCTCTCTTTCAGCGACGCGTACATGAACGAATGGGGTGTCGCGGTCGTCAGTAACGGCTGTCCGGATCGCGGTGAGGACCTTGCGCAACTGGAAGCGGCGGGGCAGATTCGCGACGGCGGCATCGGCTACATGCTGCGGCGCATCGTCGTCCAGCGTGCCAGAACAGCCCGGCAGGGGGTGGAGATTGCCGGATCAATCATCGACGAAGTTGGCTACAGCAGCAGCCGGACGCTGGTGATCGCCGATGCACGGGAGGCGTGGCTTCTGTCGATGACGCGGGGCAGGCAGTGGGTCGCTCAGCGCGTGCCGGATGACAAGGTCGTGCTTCTGCCGAACGTTTACATTGTCAACGAAGTCGACCTCGGCGACGGCGAAAATTTCCTCGCTTCGGATCGCTTGGTGGATTATGCGATCGAGAAGGGCTGGTGGCCGGCGAACCGGACGCCGTTTGTTTTCTCGGAGGCTTACGGCCGGCCGCGCGAGGTGCTGATGGACCCGCGTCAGCGGAAAGGGCATAGCCGGGTGACAGGCAGGGATGTTCCGCGGCTGCCGGACAGGCGGCTGTCCTTTGCAGTGGCGCCCGCTAAGAAGCTGGCGGTGCGGGATGTGATCAGGATTCTCCGTAATCACGAGGATGTCGCCCTGTGCAGCGCCGACACGCAGGAGGGGGCCGTGTTTCAACTCCGAGGAAACATGCCCGCGGCAATCGGCTGCGTGTATTGGCGAACGTGGGGTGAGCCGTGCACGAGTGTGTTGACGCCGTGGTACGCGGGCGCCAGCAAGGTGCCGCCGCAATGCCATGAGGCAGTCGACGTCCGGACGCAGTTAACGCTGGCTTACCATTTCGCCCAAAGGCGGCCTGAACACGCACCCGACGAGATGTGGGCGTGGTCGGCATTCAAGGGCCTGCAGGACCGCGTCAATGCGGGCGATATAACGGCCGCGGTGAAAAACCGCCTGTTTTGGGACAGCTTCGAAGCGGGTTTCTTTGCGCAGCAGATCCTCGTGGAAAAGACGGCGATGGACGTTTATGAAAATGATTTGGCCGCCGCCGCCATGTACCTGATGGAGTATTGCAGCGACATTGCACGAACCGTGCTGGCCGAAGCAGTGCGGCGACGATAGGGCCGGTAAAGGAGGATGGACCCGCCGAAGGATGGTAACGAACGCAAGAGCCGAAAAACCCGGTAAGGTCGCGCTGAAGATGGCGGTCTCTGCAGTGCTGTTTGCCGGGCTCTGCGCCGCCGCATCGCGGCTGGCGGGCGGAGCCGAACATGGGCGGTGGTACAGTATCGCACCGCCGCTGCTGGCGATTTTCCTGGCCTTCCTGACGCGGCACGTGATTTTCAGTCTGGGTCTGGCTTTTCTTGTTGGGGGATTGCTGTGCCATGTGCCGGAGGCGCCGCTGTTTGCAGGGTCGTGGTCGCACGGGTACCTGGCGGCGGGCGCAATGCTGCGGGCGACTGCGGCCGACGTCGGCAACCTGAAGATTCTCGCGTTCATTCCGCCGGTGTTTGTGATGATCGAGCTGATTATTGCCTCGGGCGGGTTCAACGGGGTGGTGCTGTGGCTGATGCGGTGGATCCGCGGCAAGCGGTCCGCCCAGACCCAGACGGCCGTCTTGGGCGTCTTGTGTTTCATCGACGATTACGCCAATGCGATCATCGTCGGCTCCATGATGCAGCCGGTGACGGACCGCTTTCGCATCAGTCGTGAAAAGCTGGCCTTTATCGTCGATGCGACCAGTGCGCCGATTTCCGGGCTTGCGATCGTCAGCACGTGGATTGCCTACGAGGTGGGGCTTTTCGGCACGGTATCCGCGGAGTTGGGGTTCGGGCGCGGCGGATATGCGATGTTCTTCGATGCCCTGAGCTATCGCTTCTATTGCCTGTTCATGATCCTGTTCGTTTTCGTAAACATCCTTGCAGGGCGGGACTTCGGACCCATGCGCCGGGCGGAGGCAAAGGCTGAAGGAGGGGGCTTGCCGACCGCCGACGACGGGGCGCCTGCGCTGCGGGTCGAGGGCAGGGCGCTCAATGCGGTAATTCCATTGGCGGCGTTTCTCGGCTTTCACGTGTGCGGCCTCTGGCTGGACGGCGGCGGGCCGGCCAAACTGGCCGCGGGCGGATCGCCGGGCAGCTGGGTGTACTGGCAGGACGTGATCGGCCACGCGGAAAACAGCACGGTGATGCTCGCCGGGGCGGCGGTGTTCGGGTTGACGGTGGCCCTGGCGTGCGGCCTGCTGACGCGTGCGCTGCCGCCCAGGGCGGTGGGGCGGTGTTTCTGCAACGGAGTCAAGCGGGCGATGATGCCGGCGTGCGTCCTGGTCTTGGCGTGGTCGCTGAAGCGCAGTTGCGATACGCTGCAGACAGGCGAATTTCTGACGGGCATTCTGGCCGAGAGGATTTCGCCGCTTGCGTTTCCGGCGATCCTGTTCGCGGTGGCCTCGCTGACCTCGTTTGCGACGGGCACAAGCTGGGGCACGATGGCGATTCTGATTCCGACGGGGATACCGATCGCCTTTGCGATGGACGGCGGGGTGTACGGGCTGACGACGATGATCAGTCTGGGGGCGGTGCTGGACGGAGCGATCTTCGGCGACCACTGCTCGCCGATTTCCGACACGACGATCATCAGCTCCGTCAGCGCCGACTGCGATCTCATGCAGCACGTGCGAACGCAGCTTCCCTACAGCCTCTCCGTGGCGGCCGTCGCACTGGCGTGCGGATACATTCCGAGCGTCTTCGGGGTGGGCTGGGCATACAGCGCAGCGGCCGGCGCGGCGGCCATGGCAACCCTGTTCGGCGTCGTAATCCTGTGCCGACGGCCCTCGGCGCTGTAATTGTCGACACGCCCGGTCCGCCGTGAACGTGATGGCCAACGGCTGGCTCCTCCTGTATCAGACCTTGAGCTGCCGATTCCGGGGTCGCACCGGGTTTTATCAATCCGGCGCGGCGTACGCACGCACTTATCCGATGATTACCTGTGGCTGCCTTACGCCGCCTGCCGCTGCGCAGCGTGTGTCGCCGATCTCAGCGTGCTCGGCGAAAACATTCATTTCCTCAACGGGTGATGCCGGAGCTTGAAGGCGCAGGAAAGACATCGAAAGAACCGGAGAGAACATCCAAAAAGCCGCCGATCAATATGAAGTCACAGCGAATAGTTCGACGTGACTTTTCCGGTGCCCGTGTTCGGGACATTGAGTGTGGGTATAACAGAAGTTTAATGATGAAGGAGAGACGTATGTCGCGATTAAGGGTTTTGCTGGTTATGGTTACGATGGTTGCGCTTGTCGGGCTTTTTGCAGGCGGATGTAAGAGTAAGTGGGGAACGGCCGGTCTGGGTGCGGCAGGCGGCGCGGTCGCTGCCGGCGGCGGCTATGAATATGTCTCGAACCGGGAAATGAAGAGGATCGAAGAGGATTATAATGCTGGCAGGATTGACCAGAGAGAGTACGAAATCCGAAAGGACCAGATAGAAAGAATGTCGGTGCTTCAGTAAACGGGAGCGGTGGGATATCTGATCAAACAAACCTCCGCCCATGTCCTCTCTAAGGCGATTCGAGAGGTCCAGCGGGGAAAGACACGGTTCAGCCCGTCTATAGGGGGTCGCCAGCGCGACCTCCACCTGGACTTGCCTGATCTGAGGGCGCGACGCAAGAAGAGGGGCGTTGCCCTGATTTTCCAAGGTGGAGGTCCTCCAACTGATCGCCGATGGCACAGTGGAGTCTCCACTCTTTTTTTACAATCTCTTCTGCAAGAACCAGCAAAACCCCGCTTTCGCGCGTCACCGCTCTGCCATAATGCTGAAAATCGGCGTTGAAAACATTCTTGGATTGGTAAAATATGCGATGCGGAACGGGCTCACCTGTTTTTGATCAATGCAATGGGTATTATTACTACTTAAAATTAGTTATTTATCGGAGTTGACATTCCTTTTGGCATGGCTATAATGCCAAAAGAAGGTGTATTTGGCGTGATCTGAAGCGGTATCTTGCACATTGCCGCGTGTTTTTGGAGTGACTAAGAAGCCATATTGGATGAAATCGGTACGGTGGATGGAGGCAAATGGGTGTTTTCACCTGCCGAAATTGGTTAATTTGAGAGCTTGATTTTGTGGCTGTTGCTCGAGATGCTATTTGGGACGTAAAATTCGAGCACAACAGGCAGAGGGAAAGGGAGAAAAATGAATGCTGGAGACAACAATCTGCTGTGCTTCAGGGCACATCCCATAATCGCGGATAACCGCTCATGTGATCCCTTGGACACCCGATATTGTGGTTTTTTTTGCAGAAATAATATTATCGGGCTTGACACCCTTGTTGAGTTCTGATATTATCGCACTTGGATGATGGTGAAGGAAAGGATCTGGGGCCGAAGTTTCCTGGAATCATTTCTTCCTTATCCTCAATGGAACAGAGCGAGACGCGGCGCAGCGTAAATGCGCCACTGGAGGCCTTTATTTAGTTAGGAGAATTGTTATGCAGCGAGCGAGAATAGTTTTAGTAGTAGCATTGCTGGGTGTTGCAGGTATCCGGCCGCCCGTCGGTGCGCAGCCCATAAACAATGCCAATCAGGCAATCACGGCGATTGCGGAACGTCTGGTGTCGGACCAGCAGGTCGACGGAAGTTGGGCGGGCGAGGAGTATTTCACCGGGTCGATGGTGATCGGACTGGTCGACGCCTACAAACGCACCTGCGAGCCCTCGTATCTTGCTGCCGCCGAACTGGCCGGTGATTACATCAACGCGGTCAGCGGCGGGTATTATGGGTACGGCGATGAAGCCTTGGCGATGGCGATGCTCAGTGGCACAGCGGCGGATCCGTCCAATAATCCGTATCGCGATGACCTGGCGTATTTTTACAGCGCGATCAAAGCCGAAGGCGGCGGCACGGCTGCCTTTATCGACGATTACACCTACGGCGCCGAGCCGTCGACAGCCGTTTTCTATATTGCGTTCCATACAATCGCGGCGCATTATGTCGAAGCAGAGGATGCAGGTCTCTTCCGTGAAGCGCTGCTTGGCTATCTCGCCACAGTCGACGACAGCACGGCCGATTTCCCGGTCATGGCGCTGGGTATTGCGACGTGGGCGCTGGCCGAATCCGGACAAATGAATGACGCGCCCGTTGATGCAGACGGAACGGGTCGGCCGATGTGGACGGGCCTTACGCTTGCGGATCTTCCGGAGCTCCTGCTGGCTCACCAAAGCAGCAAAGGCGCATTCTATTGGCGGTTTGATCACACCGACGGCGCGGGAAGCGCTCTTGGCGTTACAAGCGGGTTCACGGAAGACGCCATATTCGGAACGCTTGGGCTGATCTCTGCCGACAAGTACACGAACCATAATTTTAGAGACGAGATCGGGCTTGCAAAGAAAGCGTTGTGGGAGGGCGTCAATGCTGACGGCACAGTATACGGTCATCTGTGGCAGGACAGCCCGGATATGAAAGTCTATGCCGCCGAGATGCTCGCTGCCTTGAGTGGGCTCGGACGGATCCCGGCCAATTGCCCGGGCATGTGCTTTGCGAAGGGTGATTCGAATCGGGACTGCCAGATCACATTTACCGATGTCCAGGCAGTGATAGACGCTTGGCCGCCCAAACCGTATCGCTGGAACGCCGACTTCAATCAGGACGGACAGATCACATTTTCAGATGTCAATGTGCTGATTCAGCACTGGCCCCCGAATGCCGGCTGCAGCGCTACATGTGTACCTGCTCCATAAACGTTCGTTGAATCTGCATGCGTAATGTGATCTGTGTATGACGCTAATAAAGGAGAAAAATATGAGTCTGAAGCCAAATGTTTCTGGAAAAAATCTGACCAGAGGTATTCTGTTGTTTGCAATCATTGCGGGACTGTTTATCGTGGGTACAAGCGCCACAATTACCGCTCAGTTGAACACGACGGAAGAGGAAGGGCAATTTTTTGACCCGTTCGACCTGAGTATGATGACGGCAAAGGTCGCTCCGCCCGTTCGGCCGACAACCCCGATTCCCACCCTGCGAGAGTGGATACGCATCCCGTACAGCCCGCCGGTTCGCAGCCCGTTTATGCCTGCATTTTAATAAGTAGTGGTTTGTAAGTAGTTTCCAAGGAGAGTGAGTATGTTGAAAAGAGTGAGTGGTTTGCCAAAAGTTCTGGCCCGATGGGGCTCTGTCGCGCTGGTTATCACGGTGGTGGTCGTTTTGTTTACAAGCGACGCGCCGGCAGCCGGCCAGAAGGATGACCCCGAGATGGGCATGTTCGACCCGTTCGATCTTAAGGTCAAGTCGAACAACGGCGTAGGGACCGGAGAAAAACCGTTCCCCGGAGTCGGACCCGCGTTGAAAAATCGTGAGTGGATACGAATTCCACCGCCGCCGCCTTTTCGCAGTCCGTTCCAACCCGGGCGTCCCAGGTAAGTAACGCGTACGCAGCTGCGTACGCGCAATATGTACAGGCATTTAATGGACAGGAGCCTGTGTCTATGCACTGGCGATCATTGCTGGGGATAGCAATGATCGCCGGAAGTGGGAGCTTACAAAGTGAACTTCGAGAAAAAGTCTGCCGCCCTGCGCGGTGTTGGTGGCGTTTTCCCTATCGTCTGTGCATTGCTGCTCTGTATGGCCGGTTGCGGCCCCGAACCACAACTGACCACGGGCGATAAGCTGGATGCGTTCCACCAGGCAGGTCCGGTGCGCCCGGAAGTCGATGTAAACCGGCTCCTCCAGTCGCGCGCCTCCTACAGCGGCGATTACCAACTCATCCCCGGTGATCTCCTTAAAGTGGAGATTCCGTCGGTATTGCGCGATACCACGGCGGAGAACGCCGGCAAATCCGAAGAATACCACCCGCACCTGTGCCGCCTCTCCGAGGACGGCACGATCACTCTTCCGCTGATCGGGCGGATAGAAGCGGCCGGTAAGACCCTTCCGCAGCTCGAAAAGACGGTTATCGATGCCTACTATCCGCGATACTGCCTGACGCCGCCGTCGATTGTCGCCCGCGTCGAGGAGTACAAAACATTTCGAGTCGCCATCACCGGCGGCGTCGCCAATCCCGGTGTCTATTCCCTCCAGCATGACCAGATGTCGCTGGTGTCTTTGATCATGACGGCCGGCGGCATCCTGGAAAAAGGCGCAGCCGTCATATCGATTGAAAGACCGCCGACCGCCGCCCCGCAAACCGGAACAACCGGTGCCCGCAAGGACCCGGCTGAGGACCGCTACGTACAGGTCCAACTGTCGTTCCTTGCTTCCGGCAAGACGCAAGGCACACTGACGGCGCGCGACGGCTCCGGTCTGCTCCATTCCCAGTATCTCGACATGGCCGACCCCCGCCTGCGCCGAGACTTCGTCAGCAGCCTGGCCCAGGCCTGTCCCGGCGTCTCCAGGGCGGCCGTCACGAATCAGTTAAACGAGCTTGCCAGGGTCCTCGCCCCAGGCGCCCCAAACGACATGCTCGCCGACAGCGCGAACACGAAAGATTCGCTCTGCGTGGCCCTGGAGGCGACCAGCCGTCCGCAAGGTAACGCAAATCAACGCGCTGCCGCCCTCCTGCTGCCTGTCAAAGGGCTCAATGTCCCGTTTGCCGATGTTGCTCTTGAGGGAGGTGCGGTCGTGGAGGTGACGGCGCTGAACCCCGAAGTGTTCACCGTGGTCGGCCTCGTCAAGAAGAGCGGCGCCTTCCCCTACCCGCCTGATGTGCAGTACAATCTGCTCCAGGCCCTGGCGTTCGCCGGCGGCGTCGATGAAGTCGCCGATCCCCGCTTTATCCGCGTCTACCGCCAGGCCGCCGACGGCAGCCTGGTCGACGCCACGTTTGCAATTAACGGCACCTCGCCCGTCGGGGCGCCCGCCATTGCCATCAAACCCGGAGACGTCGTCGCTGTCGAGCAGACCCCCAGGACCCACAGAAACCTCCTGCTGGCCGAGATCTTCGCCGTACGTGTCGGGGCCAACCTGACCGGTCAGTATCAGCACCTTCAGGGTAAGGGTTTCTACCGGAGTTACGACGAGTAACGTTATTTAAGCCTTTTTTTGTTAGAAACGGTGATAAGCATGGTTGAAAACGGAAATGCTGACATCTTCTCAAAAGGCCAATTCGCGCAGGATACGATGCGCGAGGGACCGGAAAACGGTCTGATTGGCGAGAGCCTTTTTCAGATTGCCTGGCGAAATCGATGGCTGATTCTGGGCTGTGTCCTGCTGAGCGTCGCGGCGGGCTTCGTCTACGTCCAAAAGGCCACCCCGATCTATGAGAGCACTTCGCAGATCTTTGTCGAGCAGAGCGGTCCCCGGATTATCGGTGAGGCCGAAGGGGTCATGACCCAGTCCAAGAATTACCTGTATACCCAGGCGGCGCTGCTGATCTCAACGCCCATTATCAGCAATGCAATGGATTCCCCCGGTACAACCGGCCTCAAGACATTTGCTGATGTTGACAATATAGTCGCCTACCTGAGAAAAAACGTCAACGTATCCGTCGGTAAAAAGGACGATATCATCACGGTGGCCTTCGAGTCGCCGTACCCCACCGAAGCCGCCCAACTGGTCAACGCGCTCGTGGACGCCTACATTACCTATCAGTCCACAACAAAGAAAAACACTTCCGCCGAGGTCCTCAGCATCCTCCAGAAAGAAAAACAGAAGATCAACACGCAGCTGAACGGCAAACTGGCCGCCATGGTCGATTTCAAGAAGGCAAACGAGGCCCTGGCCTTTGAATATAAGAATTCCAACATTATTCTCGATCGTCTCTCCCGCCTCTCTGAAGCCGTTACCCAGGCCCAACTCAAGACCATCGAGGAAAAATCAAACTACGAGACGATCCGCACCATGGTCTCGGACCCTCTCAAGCTGCAGGAGTTTGTCCGGGCCCAGCGGGCCAGAGGCTTCTACGTCTCTTCCGAGACGGAGAACCTCCGGCTTCAGCGGCAGCTCGACCAGTTGCAGTTGGAGTTGACCGACCTGACCGCTCAGGTCACCGGAGACCATCCCTCGGTCCTGGCCAAGAAAGCCAAAATCGCTCAGGTTAGTTCGCAGTTGTCCGCCCTGGACAAGGGCTATGCCGAGGCCCAGCTTGCCATCGCGATGCAGCAGTGCGAATCCGCCGGCCAGCGTGAAAAAGAGATCACCGAATATTTCGAAAATCAACGCAGCCTGGCGTTGACTTTGAATGAGCAGGTTGCTCAGTACACCCTTCTGGAATCCGACTGGCAGCAGACCAAGAAACTCTCCGACATGCTCGACGACCGCATCAAGGAACTCAACGTCACGGAAGACGTCGGCGCCCTCAACATCAGCATCCTCGAAGTGGCCCGGCCCGCCGATCTCCCTTCAAAGCCGCAAAAAGCCCGTGTTCTCGCTATGGCCCTGATGCTCGGCCTGATGGCCGGCGGCGGCCTGTCGCTCCTGCGCGATTTCCTGGACCACCGGCTCCGATCCGCCGAAGAGGTCCAGGCCATCCTCGGTACGCCTATCCTCGGCACCATCCCCGCCATGTCCAGCCGGCAGAGCATCTCTGATCGCGGCACCAAGGTCCACCAAGACTCCGGCTCCATCACGGCCGAGGCCTATCGCACGGTCCGCACCGCCGTTTTCTTCGGCGTGCCGGAAGGCAGCGCCAAAACCCTCCTGGTGACGTCTCCCGACAAAGGCGACGGCAAGACGACGCTCGCCAGCAATCTGGCGATCGCCATGGCCCAGGCGGGCCAGACAACGCTCCTGATAGACGCCGACCTTCGCAAACCGAAGCAGCATCTCATCTTTGGAGCCGACAAGGACAGGGGCCTCTCGGCGCTTGTTGCAGGTCGCCTCACGGAAGAAGAGGCGATCCAGGCCACCGAAGTCCCAGGCCTGTCCATCCTGACGGCGGGCCCCGATGTGCCCAACCCGTCCGAACTGCTCAACAACCGGGCCTTCGGCAAAAAGCTCAAGGCCCTTGCCCAGAGGTACGATCGCATCATCATTGACTCGCCCCCGGTCGCGCCCGTCAGCGACTCGAGGATTCTGGCGGCGATCTGCGATGTCACGCTGCTCGTGGTGCGTGCCAATAAGTCCACCCGGAACGTCAGCCGGCATGCATGTGAAGGCCTCTACAGCGTAGGCGCAAGGCTGCTCGGAACGATCGTCAATGACGTATCGCCCGGCAAGGGCTATTACGGCTACGGCTACGGCAACAGCTACGGCCACAAAGAAAAAGCGGCAGGCTGATCTCGTCGGCCTCTTTCGGCTCTCGCCGCCGCAAATGTGATGGAACCCAATCGGTTGACCTGTAACCGACGGGGACGGAGTGTGCCCGGCCCGTGACTACTTGACTACTCTTTTGAAACCAACTCGTCTACTCGACTACTGTTTTGAAAAACTACTCCACTACTACACTACTCCGCTCCTCCGCTACTTCTTCCCATGGCTGAATACATTGACATTCATTGCCACTGCCTCCCCGGTCTGGACGACGGCCCCGCCGACGAGGCCGGTTCGCTCGACCTGTGCCGGGCCCTTGTCGCCGATGGCGTTTCCACGGTAATCGCGACACCGCACCAGTTGGGCCGTTATGAAGACGCCTGCCGTGTCGATGCCGTGCGCGCCGCGGTCGACCATCTCAACGTCCTGCTCGTCGACGCCGGCATCCACCTTCGCGTCCTCGCCGGCGGCGAGGTTCGCCTCGACGAGCGCATCGGCGGACTGCTCCGGGCCAATAAGATCAGTACGCTTGCCGACCGCGGCCGCTGGCTGCTCCTGGAACTTCCTTCACAATGTTTCATCGATATCACCCCGCTCATCGAGCAGCTTGCCTCATCGCAAATCCGGGTTATAATCGCCCATGTGGAACGATGTGCCTTCTTCAAGCAGCGCCTGCCCGTCCTTCATCAATGGGCGCGTTTAGGCGCGTGTTTCCAGATCACCGCCGCAGCCCTGCCGCCCAAAGGCGGTATGGGGGGCGCCCTTCGGACCTTCGCCTGGCATCTGCTCCAATCGCCTCTGCCCTGTGTCGTCGCTTCCGACGCGCACGACCTCGTGAATCGAAGACCCATGATGACGCACGCCTTCGATGCCGTTCAGCAAACACTTGGCCGCGACCGCGCTCGCGAGTTATTTATCGATATTCCCAGATGCATCGCAGAGGGCAGGGACATCCTGGATGGATGTCCCCCCGACAGCGGCGCCACATCTGCCGATGCATCAAGGCAAGGAGACTGAAAATCGATTCCCAGATAATGGACATCCGGCCGAAACGATTCGACACGGCGATCGAGTACCTGCTCTATGCACTGCTGGCCTTTATGCCGCTTGCATTCGGAGCGGTGCATGCGTGGAGCCAGCAGGTGGTCATCCTGCTTTCTGCGCTCATGGCCGCCTGCTTTCTGGCTAAACTCCTGATCGTACGCGCTGCGGCGGTCACGTTTTCCTGGGCGCTGGTGCCCCTGATCCTCTTCTGCCTGATCCCGGTGTTGCAGCTTGCCGAACTGCCCGTCTCCCTCGTCGAGACCCTCTCGCCCAATACCGCCGCCATAAAGAAGGACCTGCTCGGCATGCTGCCGGGCGGCCAGCGCCGTCTCGGCACGATGACCCTCAGCTTCTATCCGTGGATCACGGCCTCGCAGTTCAGGCTCGTCGTCGCCGTCGCCACGATCTTTGTCGTTGTCCTCAACGTCTTCAGGACCCCCGAGCAGATAAAACGCCTCCTCACCGCCATCTCAGTCATCGGCGGCACTGTCACCATACTGGCGCTGCTCCAGGTCATGACCCAAACCGATAAGATCTACTGGATCGTGCCCATCCCGCATAAGCTTGCAAACTCCGGCCCGTTCGTCAATCACAGCCACTACGGCCAGTTCATGAATCTTTCCATCGGCGCCGCGCTGGGTCTGCTGTTCGTCAAGCTGCACGAGGCCTTTACCCGCCGCCAGTTCTCCATTGCCGTTGCCGCCGACTTTTTTGAATCGCGAACGGGCAAGCGCATCTGGTTCCTGCTCGCCATGATCATCATCGGCGCCGCTTCGGTCTTCGTCGCGCTCACCCGCGGCGGAATCGTCAGCATGCTCATCGCCGCCGGATTCACAACCCTCTTGGTTACTTCTCGCCAGTCGATCCGCGGCCGCGGATGGATCATGGTGCTCATGGCCCTGGCCGCCTTCATGTGCGTCCTCTACATCGGTTTTGACGCCGTTTACGACCGCCTGGCCACTCTCGGCGATCTTGAAGACGCCCAAGGCGGCCGCCTCCAGATACTCAAGGATATCGCCTTGGCCTGGACAAAGTTCCCGGTGTTCGGCACGGGTCTCGGCACCCACGAGGTGGTCTATCCCATGTTCAACCGCTCGACCATTGCCGCGCTTGCCGCCCACGCCGAGAACGAGTATGCCCAGACGGCCGAAGAGCTCGGTCTGGCCGGTATCCTTCCCCTGCTGGTCTTCGGGGCCTTTGTCTGGTTCGATTTTGCAAAATGCATCCGCACCGCCCAGGTCCCGATCCGTTCGGCGGCCTACGGCCTCGGCTTCGGCCTGCTGGCCATCCTCATCCACAGCTTCAGCGACTTCGGCCAGCACCTGCCCGCCAACGCGGCGCTGTCGGCCGTCTTCTGTGCGCTCCTGATTGCCCTCTCCCGCATGGACGCTGCATCGGCCGGACCCGCCCGAGCCGCCAAACCTCTGTCGCGCAGGGTCATTCTCTGGACGACGGGCGTCCTGGCGGCCGTCGGCTGTTTCAACGTGCTCCAAAGCAACGAGGCCAGGATCGCCGAATCGCACTGGAACAAGGCCCGTGCCGTTGAATCCGACCTCGCCGCCCGCCAGTGGCAGGCGCAGGCCGATTATCGTGAGTTTGTAAGCCTTATCCGTAACGCCCTGAGCGCCGCAGACAGCCAGCCCGGCAGCGTGCATTACCGCCATTGGCTTAACGTCTACCGCTGGCGCTCCATGACGACGGTCCCGAACCCCGAGTCCGGACTCCCCACGCTGCCCCCGGAGAGCCTCAAAACCCTTGATCGCATCATCGACGAGTTCTACGGCGCCATCCCGCTGGCGCCAACGTTCGGACCGACCTGGTGCGTCGTGGGCCAGTTGACCCGGCTCCGCCATGATCTGGTCGCCCGGACACAGGCGGCCGATCAAGGTCCTGACCACCTCGGCGCCGCCCTGATCCGCAAAGGCCTCAGCCTTGCCCCCTGCGACCCCACCGTCTGTCTCGTAGCCGGCCTCCTGGATATCGAAGAGGCGCTCGCCTCGGCCGGTCCCGATCCGGCCGATCCCAACGCCACACCGTTCCTGCGCGACAGCCCGCAATTACAGGCCGCCGAAAGCAGGCTCAGCCGTGCCGTAGAACTGGACTCACGGCTCTTCCGCGACGTCGTCGACGTCTACGTCCGGCAGATCGGCCGGCCCGACCTTGCGATCAAGCTTGCCGCCGCCGAAGTCTGGCGACTCAGCTACGTTGCAAACGTCCTGGCGGAGCAGGATAAAGAAAGCGAACTGGCGCAGAACGTGAGAATTCAGATCACCACGCTCCTCGAAAACATCTGTGCAGACCCCCAGACGGTTTCCCCGTCGGCCCTGGCGTCTCTGGCAGGGATCTACACGCGTCAGGACCGCACACCCGATGCAATCGAACACTACCGCAAGGCCCTTGTCCTGGACTACGGCCAGGTCGCCTGGCGCATGCAGCTTGCGAGGCTGCTCGCATCCGAAAAACAGTACGACCAGGCCATCCACGAAGCCAGAATTTGCCTCCGCCTGAAACCTGGCTACGCCCCAGCCACCAAACTCATCCAGGACCTCTCCGTAAAACCAGCCGAAAACTAATGGTTGCATTGAAACCCTACTCGTCTACTCGACTACCTGACTACCTGACTACTATTTTGAAACCTACTCCACTACTCCACTCCTCCGCTTCTCCACTACTCTCTTGAAAACCTACCTCTTCACATTCTCCGGCGCAATGCTGCTCGCGATGGCGGCGACCCCCATCGTTATCATGCTCACGCGCCGATTCAACCTGGTCGACGCCCCCGGCGCCCGCAAGGTCCACGCCGCGCCCGTCGCCCGTCTCGGCGGCGTGGCGATCTTCTTTGCCGTCATCGCCATGATTGTGCCTGTCCTCCTGCTGCGAAACACCATCGGCGACTCTTTCCGAATCAACGCCGCGAAAATTGTCGGCCTGCTCGCAGGCGGCTCGGTGGTCTTCATAGTCGGGCTTGTCGATGACCTCAAGGGCGTCCGGGCCCGCTGCAAGCTCATCGCCCAGATCGCCGCCGCCCTCGTCGTCTGCGCCGCGGGCGCACGCATTCGCTCGCTGGCCGTCGAGGACCTCTTCACCGTCGAATTCGGCCTCTGGTCGTGGCCGCTCACCGTCTTCTGGATCGTCGGCCTCACCAACGCCGTCAACATCATCGACGGGCTCGACGGCCTGGCCGCCGGCATATCCGCCATCGCCTGCGGCGTCATCGCCATCCTGGCCGTCCATTCAGGCCAGACGATGATGGCCGTCATCATGCTGGCCCTGCTCGGCGCCCTCGTCGGCTTTCTGTTTTTCAACTTCAATCCGGCCAAAATCTTCATGGGCGACTGCGGCTCCATGTTCCTCGGCTTCACCCTCGCCTCCGCGTCCGTCCTCTGCACCACCAAATCGCACGCACTGGTCGGATTGGCCCTGCCGGTCCTGGCCTTGGGCATCCCCATCTTCGATACGCTCTTTTCCATGCTCCGACGCTTCCTGGAGCGCCGTTCGATGTTCTCGCCCGATCGCGCCCACTTTCACCACCGCCTGCTCGACCTCGGCCTAAGCCAGCATCAGGTCGCAATCGTCGCCTACAGCGTCACCGCCACCGTCGCCGGCCTCGGCCTCTTCATGATCTACACCCGCAGCGTCGCCACCGTTGCGGTCTTCGTGTGCCTGCTGGTCATCGTGCTGCTGGTCTTTCGCCTGGTCGGCTCCGTCCGCCTCCGCGAGACGGTAAGCGGCCTCCGCGCCAAGTACGACCTCCAGTGCCAGGTAAAAGCCGAACTCCGCGACTTCGAAGAAGTCCAGCTCCACTTCCGCAACGCCCGCACCTTCGACGACTGGTGGCAGGCCGCCTGCCTGGCAGGCGAAAAACTGGGCGCCGAAAAACTCTCGCTGGACATAACAACCCGCGCCAACGAAACAAAGACGCTTTTCTGGCACCGCAAAAATGGTCACCCCGAGTCCCGGCACTCCGGGACTAATCCGGGCTCATTGAAGCTAAAAGCTAATAGCCAATCGCTAAGAGCTGCCGTGCCTGTCAAGGACAGGCGTAACGGCACTTCTCTCCGCCTGATAGTAGACATCCCGAGCAATGGCTCCGTCGAGTCGGCCGGGCGCAAAGTGGCGCTGCTGGCGCGGCTGGCGGAGGAATATAATGTAAACGAGCTGCCGACTGACATGTGCAATCGCTAATTTTTAGCAATGACCATACCAGGGGCGAATTGCCGGAGCTGCCCTGCAATCCGGAGTCGTAACCACAGACTATGCCTGCCGACACCGATCAAATGATTCCGCTGAATGCCAGAGACCTTGCTGCTGAACCGGTTCGAGGGCTTCTGCCGCGATTCAAAAGCCTGCTGCTTTCGCAGAAACGCAACCTGCAGAATCTCTCTGCACTGGTCGTTTTCAACTTTCTCGCGGCAGGATTGTTCTTTGTCACCCAGGTGAAGATTGCCAATGTGATTGGCAGAGAACAATTCGGCCTGCTCGCCTATGGTATCGCCTTTGGCATGTACGGCCAGACCATTGTCCGTTACGGAATGGACCGCACCCTCGTCCGCGACCTGATCCATTACCCCGAGCGGTTCTCCGAACTCGTCGTGGCGAGCCTGGTCCTGCGTGGTATCCTGCTGACCCTGGTCGTGGCCGTACTGTTTGCCTGGAAACTCATCTGGCAGCCCGCCGATCTGCCGTGGCCAGTCATCGCCGTTATCGTAGCATATTCCCTCAAATCGCTCGACCTGCAGCCGGTTTACGACGCCTGGCACTGCATGGCCCGCCACGCGATCTATAACGCGATCCAGAGAGGATTGTACTTTATGCTGATCTGGACAGTTGTTCTTGCCGGGGCGAAATACCTTAGCCTCGCATGGATCGCTTTCGCATTACTGGCAACTGAGGTGCTCTACCTCGTCCTGCAGCAGCGATGGGCGCAGAGGCGGATCACATTATCTTGGAACAGTCTCGTTTGGGAGAGCCTTACTAAAGATCTATTAGGTAGCAATTTCTGGGTCTGGTTGGCTGCAGTAGGGCTGTTATCTTTCGGTACCCTAAGCCAGATCTTTCTTAAGAAATACTGTGGTCCACGTGAATTGGGTGGATATGCTGCCGGGTGGCAGATAGTGGGAGCAGTTATGCTGCTACTGATGCAGATCGCCCGGATTGGCAAGCCTGCCATGGCCAGAGTAACAAGAGAATCCATATATCACGCTCAACAGAAATGGTTTCTATTCAAGTACTGCGCAGTGATGGTGGGCACCGTTCTGCCGATCTGTCTAATGCTCTGGCTGGTCCCCGATGTCATACTAAGGATCTGTTTCACCTCGGAATATGCTGGCTCAGCCAATTTGTTGCGTGTTTTTGGAGTTTATCTATTGCTTTTCGCGGTCGGCGTGGTGGCGTCACAGTATGTTATCGTTGTGAGAATGGAGAAGGTCTACTTGGCCTGTGTTTTGGCAGGCAGTGTCGTCGGCATCGGCCTTTATGTCAAATTGATTCCATCTTATCACGCGATGGGTGCTGCACTTGCATTGGTTGGGTCCCACATATTAGCGATGGTGCTTTATTGGATAGCGGCTATCAGCAGGGTAGCTCACCTAAAGACGAGCAGCATGCCTGAAATTGAGCTGGTCACGTTAGGAAAGGGAAACAAAACATGAAGGTGGCGTTCCTTGGTTCGAGCTACAGCGACAATTTTGGTGACGTCCTGCTCTTTAAGTTGTTTTTGTCATGGATCAAGGAAGTCGTTCCCACTGCTACAGCAATTATTCCCTTTGCTGCAGGCGCATTTCGCAAATCGCTTGAAGCCGATCAATATGGTATGCGGTACTTGCCTTTAGTGGACAAGGTAGTTTTTGTTGGAGGGGGATACTTGGGAGAGCCACCCACTTCACAATTCAGTTGGTCGCTGAGGAATTTCTGCAGACATGTCCCTGGCTTCCTAGTCTCTCAGATTATGTCAAAGCCGATAGGTGTATTTGGCGTTGGGGTAGGGCCTGTGTCGAGTTCACCATATAGATGGTTCGTTAAAGAACTGGCGAGGAAATCCAAGGTGTTCTGCGTAAGGGATGTGGAATCCCTTGAGCATGTGCATGCCATTGCAGGAGACTGCGGAGTCAATCTTGTAGCAGATGCAGCGCTTAGCCTTGCAACGGTAAGCGAATTGTTACCAACAGTGCGCTGTGGCAGCACTGATTCTCCCCGCAAAACTAGATTAGGCCTTCATGTGCATGTGCCGCAATCCTTTAAAGAAAAAAGTTGTCACGTGATAGATGCAATACTTGGGTTTTGTGACACGAGAGACATAGAAGTTTTCTTTCTATTGGATGAGCGTCATCAGACATACAGTCACCCGGTGTCTTCCAGAGGCACAGTGGTAAAGTATACCAGTGTTGAGCAACTTATTCAGTCAATATTCGATTTGGACGTGATTGTGACGACAAAGCTGCACGTTGGAATCGTAGCGATGAGTC
Organism: Phycisphaerae bacterium; assembly: GCA_014859965.1. GTDB lineage: Bacteria > Planctomycetota > Phycisphaerae > Sedimentisphaerales > Anaerohalosphaeraceae > JACZKQ01. The sequence goes on along the minus strand of JACZKQ010000038.1, from coordinate 45,268 downwards.
TCGGAAAGAGAGTCATGGGGCTGCCGTTTCACAGCAAGACCCAACGGTTCTATTCTCAAACACGATCGCCATTCTGTGTCCCGTTAGATCGTCTGTCCGTAGACATGCTGCCTTCCCTGCTTGAAGATATTCTGAACTCGAAGTGCTTCACAATTCCCAGAGATGTCAAAGACCTCTCGTTACTTAACAAGACTCTTTTACATAAGTTTCTCTTGGAAGCTTAAAGTAATGCCGCAAATGTTCATTACATCTAGGTCGGCTTTCCGGAGCGTCGTTGTTGGCCACAAGGCTAACTCCTTTCGCTGGGTCATACTCCTGCTTCCGCTGGTTAGTACAGTATCGGATATTACCATCGGCTATTTTCCCGAGGGTGGCATTCACTTTGGACATTTGAGGTTCTTGCTTGCCTCACTCGTTGCCGTTTGTTTCCTGGGCGATGGGCTGAGACTTGGAAGGGGTATGTCCCTTTTTTTCGTTACTTATGCCTTGTACCTTCTAATTGGTGTCATTAGTTCATCTCACCCTCATGAGTCGTTGAGCGTGTACCTTCGATTCATCGTGTCTCTCGCTATGTATCCAGTTGGGTATTCTCTCTTCCAAGATGCGAAATTATTCCGTAAGTTGCAGACGTGTGCATTTTTTTCACTATTTATGATACTTGCGCAGTTCGCTGCAGCACAAATACTCAGAGTGGGCCGCTGTCCATATGTAGAGAGTACAATATTCTTGGGTGGCTCAAATGTTCAAATCACATATCTGGTTTCGTATTGCGCTATTTTCCTCATGTTTGCGTCGGAACGTGAATCTCGCCTGAATACAATAGCGTATTGGACTGTGATTGTCCTTGGCGGGATTATGGTTCTACTTGTCTACCGGAGGGGAGCAATAGTTGCTTTCGCCTTTGGAGTTCTACTCGCTATTATTCACCGTCGGGATAAACTTAGCCATCTGTGTGTGCTGTTGCTAGTCACTGTCGGCCTGTCCGCAATTATATTTTCTGTGTTCGAGGAACAAATAGGCTTGGTACGAGAAAAGCGATCACGTTATTCTATGGGAGAACAGGGGCGTGTATTAGAGTTCGCAACGATAGCCAAAGAAATTGAAGCAAAAGGCTGGCGGCAGTTATTACTCGGAACAGAATTGTTCAATTCAGAAAACTACTTTGCTGGAGCTGCAGACAGAGCGCCAGCGGATTGGCTAGCACGACAAACTAACCTGCATACTGATTGGGGGACTCTTTTGCATGGTGCGGGTCTGTTTGGGCTATTGGGGTTGGTCATCGCCTATGTGATGCCTCTGTACCATATGCGCGTTATTACGAAAAAGCCCGTTTGCGGCGACGTAAGGCGTTTACGTAATTTGCGGGTACTCCTGATGTCACTTCTTGGCGCGGGTTTAATAATCTCACTCTCTGGACAGTATTACATAATGTCGTCGCTGGGAACTTGGATGTTGCTCATGGGGGCTTCCAATGCGCAGCTCAGAGCGTTGAAGGCGAAGGCTCCTTAGTCCGTCGTGCCGTATGCGCAGCCCAACTGTGAGGATCGCCCTCGGAACCGGGGATATCGTGCTCCAAGTGCGAAGTTACTTACTTAAGGCACGGGTATGAACTGCTGCTGTTGCCTTTGTGAAACATGCGAGTGGATGGTGCCTCTATGACTGGCAGAGATATGAGGATATTGGCGACGGTACCCCACTTGTCGCAGCCTGGTGGCGTAGCGAGCTACTACTCTACACTTTACAGCTATCTCAAGAGTGATATGGACTATCTCGCAGTTGGGGCGAGAGCTGTTGATGAACGACTGGTCCAGAAGCCATTCGGATTTCTGCACGATTGCTGGACGTTTTTCAAGAGACTTAGGGGTGGGCAGTACGACGCTGTTCTGGTAAATCCCACATTCGGCCGCTATGCCATTATACGCGAAGCCGCCTTTATTCTAATGGCAAAGGGCCACAAAAAAAAGACTCTTGTTTACATCCGAGGTTGGAGATGGGATGCAATCAAGAGGCGATGTGTCCGCTGGTTACTTCGGCAGATATATTTCCGTGCTGATGCAATCATCGTGCAAGGTGTAGAATTCAAACGAGCTTTGGAACGAATCGGTTGCAAGAAACCAATATACGTAGAGACTACAGTTCTTTCGGAGGAAGCATTTAGCTATGCACCCAAATTTGCTGCAACGAGCGCCGATGCTGTATCAGCATGTTGCCGCATCTTGTTTCTGTCCCGTATCGAGAAAGAAAAAGGTGTTTACGAGGCTATCAATGCCTTCAGAAAGCTCAAGCAAAAACACCCATCCGTGATGCTGACAATTGCGGGCACCGGTGCCGAAGTGGAGAACGTTAAGCAATATGTCGCCAAGCAGCAGATAACCAATATAAGTTTTACAGGCTGGCTTGTGGGCCAGGCAAAGCGATGCGTATATGAGCAATCTGATATATTTCTATTTCCCTCTTCCTGGGGAGAAGGCATGCCGAACGCTGTTCTTGATGCCATGGCATATGGTCTCCCCTTGGTCACCCGCTCAGTTGGCGCGATTCCCGACTTATTCGCCATAGGCCAAGTTGGATTTATGACAGAAAGCCGCAATCCTGCTGATTTTGCTGACCTTATGGCCAAAGTGATTGAGAACGCTGACTTGAGATCTAAGCTTGCTAGAGAGAACAGGGCATTGGCCTTGAAGTATTTCGCCCCTTTACGAGTGGCAGACAGGCTAAGAGCAATCCACCGCAACGTTCTATTTGGGGAGGAGTGTCCGCAGGAGTGGTTTTCAAATCTCTAGTAGCCTCCATTCAGAGCAGTACCTCATTGTGCGAGTTGGTCTGAATAATCTTGTTCTTTTGTTGCGGTGGTCGCAGTTGTGGACGTTCCATGCATTGACGGAATACCTGCTGACTCGTGAGGATACCGATTAGCCATGAGTAACACGACCGTTCGACATACCAGTGTTCTGGGCGTACCGGTGACGTGTTTCTGTTCCTACGATCACGCGACGGAATATATCGTGGACAGGATACGCCGGAAGAACAAGACACTTTGTATTGCGATTAATCCCGAGAAGGTGCGTTTCGCGCGCGGCGATGCCGCCTTTGGGGCCATTGTGCGCGATGCCCACGTGCATATCTGCGACGGCATCGGGGCGGCGATCGCCGTGCAATGGATCACCGGCTGGCGAATCCCGCGGGTCACTGGCGTTCGCCTGTTTTATGAACTGGTCAAAACCGCCGAGCGCGAGGGCCTGAGCGTCTTTCTGCTGGGAGCCAAACCCCAAGTGAATGAACGGGCGGCGGAGGTCCTGCGCGAGAAGCATCCCGCCCTGCGCATCGCAGGCATGCAAGACGGCTATTTCAAGGACGCCGACGAAGTCGTTCGGCAGATCAACGCCTCCGGGGCGGATCTGCTGTTCGCGGCAATGGGCTCGCCCCGGCAGGAGCAATGGCTCACAGAGCATAGCGACGCCCTGGAGGTGCCGTTCCGCATGGGCGTCGGCGGCAGCTTCGATGTGCTGACGGGCCGTGTCAAGCGGGCCCCGGCCTTCTTTCAGCGCACGGGAACCGAGTTTCTCTACCGCCTCATCTGCGAGCCCAAGCGGTGGCGAAGGCAGTGCAAGCTTCCCGGCTTCGCCGCGCGGGTTGCCATTGAGGCGGTCAGAGAACGCGGCATCAGAGCCTTCATCCTCAGCCGCAGAATCGATACCGTATCCGAACGGGCGGAAACAGAACCAGCGTAAGTATGGTCGCCGTGATTAATGAAAGTTGTTGCATACTATCTTTGAGTTATGTGTCTTAATCGCCTTATTCTCTGCGTGTCCACTGATTCTGTCGCCGGGATCCTGTCAGTACAGAATGGCGTAGCAATCAAAAGGTAAACACCATGGCTAAAGGCTGTGTGTGTGGTTTTGCTGGCGGGAGCGGGCGAAACAATGCATAAGGAGGACATGACATGAAACGCTTTGCACCGATATTTGTACTCCTTGCCGCGTGTGTGAATGCGGCGACCTATTATGTGTCGCCGAGCGGGTTAAACATCTCGCCCTATGATACCTGGGCGAAGGCGGCGAATCTGCCGAGTACGGCGGTTACGGCGGCGGCGGGGGCGACGGGACCGCACACGGTGCATATTGGGGCGGGGATGTATATCGGTGGAATAAGTATTAATCATGCCAATCATGATGGACTGACTGTAACCGGAGCGGGCAGGGACAAAACCATTTTGTCGCCCGCCAGCGGCGCAGTCATTACTGGAAGCGTTGCGAACGATGTGACGATTGCGGGCATGACGCTAACGAAAGGTGGGGCAACGCGTGTCTTCCACGGAGAGACGAGCATTACAGGGTGGGTGATGGAGGATGTGGATTTCGTTGGCCTGTCCGACCATTCCTCCAACGTCATCCGCGTCCTCGGTGGCAGCATTACTTTTCGTCATTGCCGGGTGTTCTCGCATCGCAACACGACATACGCCGTGCAGCAGGCGGGCGATGCGGCGACGGTCTGGGACCACTGCGTCTTTGCCCCGGCAAAGACTTCGCACAGCAGCGGCATCGTGTTTTATGGGGGCACGGGGACGGCGGTGTACGCCAACTGCGCTATTGTCGGGGCGCACGACGCGGCCTTGCGTATCGATTCCGGCACGGTGACGGCATCGAATTGTGTCCTGCAAGGTGGGGCGAGGAACGTCGCCGCCGTGACGGTGACGCAGACGGGCGGCACTCTCAATCTGCAAAATAACCATATCATCACCGGCCCCTGGAAAACGAACTCGGCGACCAGTGGAACAGAGGCCGTGGATACGGGAAACATCGTTACGGACGCATGGCCGGTGTACCGCAAACCCGCCCGGCGGGGCTGGATTCTGCCGTGCGTGGATGACGGCTCGAATGTGGCGTACGCCATGCTACTGGAGGCAGTGCTGGCCGACTATGGGATGAAGGGGACGTTTTTTACATGGACGATTGATCCGGTGATTCCGCGGGCGATGCTGCGGCGAGGCGTAATGGAGATCGGATGGCACACGCGCAGTCATACGAACCTGACGCACGATCACGCTGTCGCCGTGACCTATGCCGGGGCTGATACAAATCCCACAGTGGAGCTGACGGCGGGTGGGGCGTTGCAATTTCGGACGACCGAAGGCAACGACGACGCCGACATCGACACCACGAACGCCAGCTATGACACGATAGGTGAAATCGTCGCGGCGGCTCCGGCAAACTGGACGCTTGCAAAGAGCACTACAAACGGGCAGACAGCAACCTCTACGTCCGACTCGGCACTTGTTACGAGCTTGCTTGTCGCGGGGCCGACGGCGGTGCCGTGCGATCTGGACTTTGATCGGACATCGTATAATGCAGGGTTGTTCAAAGACGAATTGCTCGACCCCCGTACAGCATGGGCCGCGACGATGAATGCGCTTGGGGGTATTACAGACCCGCAGACCAGTGCCGTGTATGCCGTGCGGACACTGGCCTGCCCGTACAACGGCATGGATGATGATGTCAGTGCGGCCATCCGGCTGAGCGGGTATGTCATGGGACGTGGGAATCCGGAGGGTGTCGCCACAGCCATAAAACTGCCCTATGGAAACGACGTGGACCTGTACCGCGCGGGCACGCTGGCGGTGGCGGATTATCTGGACGCCGAAACGGAAGATGGAGTTCGCCAGAAAGCCCGACGGCTGGCTGTAATCGCCGTGGAGAATGGCTTTGCGATCCCGATACTGTCGCATACGGTCGACCAGTTGAGCATTGAGGAATGGGGATGGGCCTGCGATGAGTGGTCCAAATTCGGCGATTCGCTTGTCGTCACGTCGCATCAGATATTCGCCGACACGGTTCGAGACTCCGGCCTGTGGACGGATGACGAGGACGGCACATTCAGCCGCACCTATACGGAGTACACGGACTACCGGCCGGTCTACGACACCTACGGTGCAAGCCCTTTGGTTAACGCGGGTACGAATCTTGGTACGGCATACCAGTTGGACTTCGACGGCAGGAATCAGAACGCTCATGGCTCGGGCTGGGAGATTGGACCTTACCTGTATTACGAAACGGACGGGGGCGCGGGGCAGGACACAGATTGCGAATATGTGATTGCAGGCGACATAAACAAAGATTGTATCGTCAATATCGAGGACTTGGCGATTATGGCCAGCAACTGGCTTATCTGTAATCGTGTGGATGGCGACTGCCCATAAAAGGAGTGAACTGACCGGCTTCAAAGGGGAAGATCGTCTGGGATGCTTCGCAACCGGATGGTCAGCCCCGGCGATGAACCGAAAGTGACCTTTAAGCAGATCGCCCGCATGATGACCGAAGCCGACTGGCGCATCGCCCGCCAGGAACGCCTCTTAGCCGAACACGAAGACAAACAGTCCGCCTGACCGCTGATGGCTAATCGTTAACCGCTGTGCTTGTCATCCTGAGCTTGCCGAAGGATCTATTAAAACTGAGTATTCTAAAACATAACAGCTAATACCTAATACCTAATAGCTAAGAGCTAACAGCCGAATGCCTACTCGACTACTCGTCCCTGAGGCTCTTTGTTGCTCCATCAGTGTAATCCATGAGAATCTGTGGTTGCTTGTCTCCGTGCTCTCCGTGGTTTCGAGCGTTTTGTGCATCCCTGTGAATTACTTTGAGCTAACGGCTAACCCCTAACCGCTAAGAGCTAATCGCTATGAAAATACTCATTACAGGAACCGCCGGCTTCATCGGCTATCATCTGGCCCAGAGGCTCCTCGCCCGCGGCGATGAAGTCGTGGGTCTTGACAGCATCAACGACTATTACGACCCGAACCTCAAGTACGGCCGCCTTTCGCAGGCGGGCATCGATCGGGATACTATTGAATACGGCCGCCCCGTCCGGAGCCGCACGCAGCCGAATTACCGATTCGTCAAGCTCAACCTGGAAGACAATGCCGGCATGGACACGCTCTTTAAGGCCGAAAAGTTTGACCGCGTCGTAAATCTCGCCGCCCAGGCGGGCGTGCGATACAGCCTGGTCAATCCCCGCGCCTACATTGACGCCAACATCGTCGGCTTCGTCAACATCCTTGAGGCCTGCCGCCACAACGAGATACAGCACCTTGTATACGCCAGCAGTTCCAGCGTCTACGGCCTCAACACGTCGATGCCGTTTTCAACCGCCGACAACGTCGACCACCCGGTCAGTCTCTACGCCGCCAGCAAGAAGGCCAACGAACTCATGGCCCACTGCTACAGCCATCTCTACGGCGTACCCACCACCGGCCTGCGGTTCTTCACCGTCTACGGCCCGTGGGGCCGCCCGGACATGGCGCTCTTTCTGTTCACCAAGGCCATTCTGGAGGATCGGCCCATCGACGTCTTCAACCACGGCGACATGAAGCGGGACTTCACCTACGTCGATGACATCGTCGAAGGCGTCGTCCGGGTCATCGATAACCCCCCGACCGGCGCCGCCGACTGGACCGGCGCAGCGCCGAACCCCTCCTGCTCGCCCGCTCCGTACAAGGTGTACAACATCGGTAACAGCGCGCCCGTGCGGCTGATGGATTTCATCGAAGCCATCGAAGGGGCCCTCGGCAAAACCGCCCGAAAGAACATGCTGCCCATGCAGCCCGGCGACGTCCCGGCCACCTGGGCCGATGTCGCCGATCTGGAAGCCGAACTTGGTTACCGCCCCAATACGCCCATTCAGCAGGGCGTCGACAACTTTATAAGCTGGTACAAAGGTTTTTACGACGTACAGATGTGAACCGCGAAAAGTCAAGGAATACCAATGATGCCTTAATGCGTAGTTTAAAAAATAAATCTGGAAGGGAGAGAAAAGCATGGTTATCCAAAGAACGGGGATTCCTCTGGTAGTGTGGATTGCGGTAATCGTCGCAGGTTCTGCGTTTGTGAGAGTTTTTGCAGGTGTTACGTTTGGAGACACCGATTCGCCGACCCTTCTGTACATCAGTGAATACAGTCCGGGCGCGCAGGGTGAAAGTGAGGTCATGAGCCTGCTGTCGGACCCGCAGAAACCCGGGGCACTGCTCGACGGCAAAGCGGCCCTGTTGGCTCCGACCGCCGACGCCAAAGCGCTGAGCGCAGGGCTTCTGGATGAAACAGCGGTGGCCGCTGTGGACCCGACGGCCGCCAATGCGGGCCTTGCCTTTACACCCGCAGCGGAAGGCGCAGGTTCATTCGATACCGTACTGAAATACATCATCTATTCCGTCGTGCTGCTTTCTGCGCTCGGAGTGGTCATGATCATTGTGGCCGCCCGCAAGCGACATTGATCCAGGCCCCGGTTGTCCGCATGCACAGTACGAGCCGGGAAAATTGCAGCATATGTCTTGAGGTCAAAGCTGCTATGAAAGCCATCCCGATGTAATCTTCAACCCAACGCAGCAGATTTGAATATGCACCGATAGGCTTCTGTGGCCTTCGAAGTTCCGCCGCAGCCAGCCCTATCCCAATCGGTGCGTTCCGGAGGGGCCGAAATTCGGCCCCTCAACTTTTTGTATACAGAAAAGCGGACCCTGCGGCAGGAAAGAAAGCCCATTGTCACTGTCTGACGACGGGCTGTGAAAGTCGGGGTGATAGGATTCGAACCTACGGCCTCCTGGTCCCAAACCAGGCGCTCTGCCAAACTGAGCTACACCCCGGCGTGCATGGGGGAGGATTTTACCCATCCGATTTGGGGTTTGCAAGGAAAACATGAAATTCTTGGGGTTGGACCACGGGCACGGTTCAAAAGATCGAATCTTTGGGTTCGCCTGCCGCTGCTGATTTGGGCTCCTGCTGCTGAGGATTTTGGCTTGAGTCGCCGGGGCGGTGGGGGTAATATGCGGCTTTGGGATTTGGCGGAAAGGGGAAACAATGGAGTGCAGAATTAACCGGGCGATTCTCGAACTGGTGCAGGGGGACATTACGGAGCAGGCCGCGGATGCGATTGTGAATGCGGCCAACGGTCAGTTGGTGCTGGGGGGCGGCGTGGCGGGGGCCATAAGGAAAAAAGGCGGGCCGGCGATTCAGGCCGAATGCAATGAAAAGGCGCCGATTCTCGTCGGGGAGGCGGTCATTACGACGGCAGGTGATCTGAAGGCCCGGCACGTGATTCACGCGGTTGGGCCGCGGATGGGCGAGGGCGACGAAGATGTCAAACTGAAGAATGCGACGTGGAATGCGCTGAAAACCGCAGATGAGAACGGGCTTAAGAGCATCGCGTTTCCGGCGATCAGTACGGGCGTTTTCGGCTTCCCGATGGATCGCTGCGCGGCGATTATGATCCGGACGACGATTGAATATCTAAGCGGCGAGACGGGGATCGGCAAGGTGATTTTCTGTCTGTTCGATGAGAAGAGTTATGAGACCTTCCTCGGCGCGCTGGAGCCGACGTGCGGGCAGTGAGTGCCGCGGGCAGGGTATCAAAGGCTGTACAGGTAAACCGTGCGGCCGCTAATGTGATGGAATGACGAAGAGAAAGGCTGTGGCATGGAATTGACGCCGGAAGGACGGGCAGCGGTAAAGAAGATCGTGCAGTGGGCCGGGATGCACCGGCTGGATATCACCGGCGGCAAGGTGCGGCGGACGTCGTCCCGGTTCTGCCTGGGTGTGGAGCACGGCGATTATAACGGAACGGAGTTGTTTGGCGTGGGGACGGACCGGTTCATCTGGATGGCGTACAAACCCAACGGGACCAACCGGCTGCGCCTGTTCAGCGGAAATTTTGCGGATGACGGCGTCATCGATTTTGAACTGGGCAAGGGCCCGGCGCCGCGGTCGGCGGAGATCGCCGATACGTGGGGACGGTTTGCCTATGGCGTGGACTATGTTCTGCGGCGCGAGGGCCTACCGCTGGCCAAAGGGATGGATGCTGTGTTGTACGGCAACATTCCGGGCGGAGGGATGTCGCGGTCGGCGTCGCTGACGTTGAACCTGATCGGGTCGCTTCTGGACGTCAATGGGATCGCGATGGACGACGGGATGCGGATCGTCGATCTGGCGCAGATGGTGGAGAACGATTACATCGGGTCACCGTGCGGCAAGCTGGATCAGATCATGATACAATTCGCGCGGGCGGGGATGGGGACGCATTACAGACCGGCGTCCCGGATGATTGAGTACGTGCCGCTGGGCAAAGGAGCGCGGGATTTCCGGATCATGGTGATGGATACCGGTACGGTGCGGCCGGGGCTTGAGAAGTCGACGTATAGCGTGCGGCGGGCCGAGTGTGAGGAACTGGTGGCGCTTGCACAAAAGGCGGGGCTTGAGATGTCTTGCCTGGCGGATGTGCGAGATGAAAAGCTTTACAGCAAGGTGACGGACGCGTTTGGGGATTTGCGCCCCGAGTTGTGCGACAGGTTAAAGTACATCTATGGAGCGCAGAAACGGTTTTATGAGATGATGGACGCATGGAAGGCCGGTCAGGTGGACCGCGTGGGGGCCATATTCCGGGCCGACGGCATCGGGTTACGGGATGATTACAAGATCAGCGGGCCGGAGCTCGAGACGATGTGCGATATCGCCCGGACAGTGGATGGTGTGCAGGGCGAGCGGATGTTAGGCGGCGGCGACAAGGGGGCGGCCGGGGCGCTGGTCTTAGCCGAAAGTGCAGCCGCATTGGACGAAGCGGTGCGCACAGCCTATCCCCGCAGCCGGCCGGACTTCGCCGCAAAGTTCGCGGTACATACCTGCAAGGTCGTCGACGGCGTAGCGGTTTTGGAAGGGGTGCTGTAAGGGGCTGTAAGGGGGGAGTCCTGTGAGCCAACACAGTGACACAGTTGCAGGCGGACGTTGGTATCAGGCAATTGAGGCCGGCACATGGCAGGACATTGCCGAAGGAGGCAAGTGCCGGGAGCTGACGGAACATCCTGAGGATTGGATATATCGGGCGGACCGGCTGGACGAATCAAAATGCCCTGAATGCGGGTACCAGGGCGCCCGGGATTGTGGACTTGCGACACACCTCGAAAAAGCGTTCGAGATGTACGAGGTGCAGGCTGGAGACAAATGCCGACGCGAAAATGAAATGATTCGCGAGTTTCAGCGCAAGGCATTACTCTACATCTCCAACGAGCCGGACAAGGACGACGTTCTGGAGTGGATGGCGTTGATGCGTCATCACGGCGCGCCGACGCGTCTGATGGATTGGACCTACTCGTTCTATGTGGCCGTGTATCTTGCCCTCGCCAAAAATGAAAGCGGGATCGTCTGGGCCTTGCGGCGTGAAGGTGTGAACAATTCACGCAGGGTGGTCGATCGAATTGAAAAGGACGGACAGCCGCGTGCCTTGGAAAGCTTAAGGGCAAAGCTGACCGGGCAGACGGATGTATTGGGTCTTCGTGAGTTGGGGGACAAAATCACGGATGTTGCAATCGTGGCCTATCTGATGCAGCATCCGCTGCCGATCGTATATGCGGTGAACCCTTTTCGGCTGAACAGACGGCTGACGGTGCAGCAAGGGCTGTTTCTTCTGGTCGGTGATATCACAAGGCCGTTCATCGATAATCTTAAGGCGGCTTATGGGGGCGTGCAGGAATTGAAAGACAGTCTCTACAGGATCGAACTGCGGCCGTGCAGGCACGAGCGGAACGAGATTCTGAAGCGCCTTAAGGACATGAATATTACGAGTGAGTCACTGTTTCCGGACCTGGACGGATTTGCAGAATCGTTGATACAGTCGCTGGCCTATCCCGGCCGTTAGAAGTTTTTTTAAAACGAGCCGTTTACAGCCGTTGGGGGGCAGTGTTATAATGGCGCAGGTGTGGGGGCCGCGTGAATAGTTTTGGCGAAAGGAGGATTCATGGCGGACAAAATACAACATACGGAAGCCTACAAGCTGTCACATCTGCAGGACGACAAACCCATTGAGGAGCACGGTAAGTGCACCATATGCCGGTGGTGGGCGCAGCTTGAGTCGCCGCCGCGGGGCGACCAGCCTCGGGCGTGCGGGCGCGACGGCGAGGCGATCGGCGAATGCCGCTGTTCGGAGCCGCGGCTGGCGGTCGTTCCCGAGCAGGGACGGCAGGTCTACGAAGGGCTCTGGCCGATTACCTACGAGCAGGACTGGTGCGGCAGGTACGAAGCGCAGAAGGGCAAGGGCGGCCTTGCCGGCGGGCGAGCACGGTTCTGAGATTTTAGCTACTGGACGGGTTTGCACGCCGAGAGCGCATGCGAAAACCGGGCGGCTCCTGGTGGACCGGGCGGGTCATACTGTCACCATCTTGTCAAGCGGTCAAAACATCTCCGTAATGCCTGGCGGCTGCTGCATGCCGATAAGAATTCCCGGATTGACTTATTTACCGGACTTTGCTATATTACTGGGACGATCTGCGATGATCGATGTGATATGTCCAATTCCAATTTTAGAAAGGTACAAAATGAAAAGAGGAGAAGGGTGCTTCAGTGTGGTTGTTCTTATGGTGCTGGGGGGGGTTGCTCTCGGCGGCTTAACGCCGGTATTTAAGTATTCGTTCCCAGCCTCTTATGATAATACATCGACCTTACTCATTGATTTGAGTCCCGCAGGGAATGACGGGCTTATTGACACAAGGGCTGTATTGGGTGGTTACCTGCCTGGTCAGGTTCCTCCGGGCTTTTCCGGCGGATCGCTGACAGGGGCGTCGGGCGGCCACGGCCAGACCAACGCGACATTTCTACTCAGCAATTCGGCGATCGCTGCTGCCGGCGGATTTACCATGGATGTGTGGTTTCTTTGGGAGGGGACTTACACGAACACAAGAAAGCTGATCGACTACGCCGGCACCGAGAATTTGCAGACAAACGGAGGACGGCTTCTGTTTGTTTTCAACGCGAGTATTGCGGACCATTCTTTGGCTTATCCGATCCAGGGGCAGAAATGGTACCACTGTATCGCTGAGTTTGACACAGGCGATAACACGGTTGTGGACGGCGCCCTCACGGGTACTGCGCGGCTTTGGATCGATGATCTGTCCGGAGAGGGACTGCAGTTGGTGGCGTCGCGTGAAATCACCAAGAGCAGCTATGGCGACGGATTCAATCGTCCCATCGGGATCAACCGCTGGGCGGGCGGCGGCGGCGACTGGAACCAGGGACGGATATTTAACCCGGCCCTGTACCTCGGCGTCACAGATTCGGCGGCGATGAACCCGCGCCCGATGGATAACCAGACCGTCGTCAAGGACAGTACGCTGAGCTGGCAGGTTCGCGACCTGTATGAAGTCTCGGGCTTCGATGTTTATTTTGATCCTAATGAGTCCAAGGTGGCGGCGGGCGACGCATCGGTGCTTGCAGTAGAAGACTGGGCTGAAGCCGCCTACACGCTTGGTGCGCCGCTTCTGCCGGATACCCTTTATTACTGGCGGGTTGATTCGCGAGAGCCGAACGCACCTGGCGCCGACATCATACACCGCGGCGAGGTGTGGTCGTTCCGAAGCGCTCCCGATACGCCCTACGTGACGGCCCATCCCCGGAACCAAACCGTTCCGGCCGGCGCGGCCGCGGTCTTTGCCGTAGCGGGTGAGAATCAGACAGTATATACATGGTACCGATCACTGGACGCAGCCGTCGATACGCCTGATGACGACGTGGCCGTCGGTGGGAACGCCGATACGCTGACCATCGGTACGGTCGGGCCGAATCACGAGGGCTATTATTACTGTGTCCTGTCCAATCCAGCCGGATCGGATGTGTCGAGAACGGCCGTTCTGGCGATTGAAAAGCTCGTAGCCCGCTGGCAGTTCGAGGGCGACCTCAGCGAGCCCGTCGGCGGCTTCGACGGCGTTAAGTTCGGCGAGCCCAACTACATCGACGGAAGCATTGCCGGCGGCCAGGCGATCCTGTTGGACGGTCTCAGTGCCGTGGAGATTCCTTATACGGATAAGCTCAACACCGACAGCTTTACCGTGACGGCCTGGGTTAAGCCGACGCCGACCGGCGCCTACCAGGCGGTTGTGAGTTCGCGAGACGACGCCCCGGCGAAAGGATACATCCTGTACGTCAATCCTAACGGCCAGTGGGCGTTTTGGACGGGCAATACCGGATGGAGCAATGTGGGTTCTCCCGCAGTAACATTTGACGCATGGAGCCATCTGGCGATCACGTTCGACGCCGCGGAAATTGCTGACAGCGGCGCCGTTACAGGCGTCAGGACGCTGTACCTCAACGGCGTCGTCGCCGCCTCAGGTGAGACGACCATGCTGCTGAATCCGCGAAGGAGTCTGCTTATCGGGGCCGGTGAAAACGAGACGGTTACGCATAACTTCTTCCTCGTGGGTCAGATTGACGACGTGCAGTATTACAACTACGCGTTGGATCCTTTTGATGTTGCGGGCATGTACACCGCTATCGTGACGGATGCGCCGATCTGCGTTATGAATCCGATGTACGATGTGTCCGGCCCGGACGGCACGCCGGACTGCAAGGTCGACCTGCATGATCTGGCCGCTCTTGCCGGGCAGTGGCTGGCTTGCAACAGGCTGCCGGTGGAGTTCTGTTATTGATCGGCGGCAAATAAGCGCATAAATGTGAAAAAGTGACTGCTTCCGGTTTCGGGACAGTCACTTTTTCTTTTGAACACCTCGCCTGGGATGCTGATCGAGGAGCATGTCGGCGAAGTGACGCTTTCCGGAAACACGATCGAGGCGGAAAAGCCGGTAGTTGACAAAAGGGGTAACCGTGACGCAATTCGCGAGTGAGGAAAAGGAGCTTACTGCGTGAAAAGAAAAAACGTATGTGCAATCATCGCATGGGCAGGACTTGTATGCTGCGGAGGCATGGCAAACGCAGGCAGAGAAGAGCCGGATTGGGTCGAGCCGATGCGGCAGGTGCACGCGGGGTTTGCCGGTGAACCGGGCACGCTGGCCCACTTCGGAGACTCCATCACCGTGACGCTGGCGTACTGGACGCCGCTCTTGTATGCGCGGAACAACGCCTCGCCCGAGATGGAGCGCGCCTGGCAAATGGTGTATCGCTACATGAAGCACGACTGCTGGCGGCTCTGGAAGGGGGCGAAGTACGGCAGCCAGAGCGGTATGACGATTCGCTGGGCGTCGGAGCATGTGGAGGAATGGCTGGATGCGATGAATCCGGAGACGGCGGTGATTATGTTCGGCACAAATGACCTCAATTCCGTTCCGCTGGAGGAGTACCGCGAGAAGACTCGCCGGGTTGTGCAGAAGTGTCTCGACAACGGGACGGTGGTGATCCTGAGCACGATCCCGCCGCGGCGTGGTTTTGTCGAGAAGGCAGCCGTTTACGCGGATGCGGTGCGGCGGATTGCTCGCGAGATGAAGGTGCCCCTGATTGATTTTCATGCGGAGATAATGCAGCGCCGGCCGGACGATTGGGATGGGACCGCCGAGAAGTTCGCCGCTTATGAGGGGTACAACGTGCCGACGCTCCTGGCGCGAGACGGTGTGCATCCGAGCAATCCGCAGAAGTACCAGGATGATTACTCGGCCGAGGCCCTGGCCCACAGCGGCTACATGCTTCGCAATTATCTGTCCCTGATGAAGCATGGCGAGGTCATCGAACGGCTTGGCCTTGCGCAAGAACGCAAGAAAGATGATTCTGCAGCTGAACCTGCGGCAACGGTTATATCCTTGACCGAATTGACGCATCAGGAATGGCTGCCGAAGGCGCCGGCGCTGCCGCCGCCCGCAGGCGCGGTGCGCCGAGCGGGCAATGTCCGCGACTTTATTGCAGCGCTGGATGAGGCCAAACCGGGCACAACGATCCTGCTGGAGGACGGTCATTATATGATGCCGCATTATGTCGCGATTCGGACCGACGGCGTGACGCTGCGCTCGGCGTCGGGCAATCGCCAGGGCGTGGTGATCGACGGCATGGAGAGCCGCGACGGTGAACTGATCGGGATCACGGCCTGCTCCGGTGTGACGATTGCCGATCTGACGATTCAGAACATCCGATGGAACGGCTTCAAAATCAACAGCGAGACGGGCGTGCAGGACTTGACTCTCTACAATTGCGTGGTCCGTAACATCTGGCAGCGGGGCGTCAAGGGTGTGAAAGTGCCGCTGGAAAACCGCGAGACGATCCGGCCGCGGAACTGCCGCATTTCGTACTGCCTGTTCTATAATGACCGGCCCAAGCAGTTCAGCGACGACCCCGCCGACACCCCGGCCAATTTCAACGGCGATTACATCGGCGGCATCGATGTGATGTATGCCGCCGGCTGGACGATCAGCGACAACGTGTTTGTCGGCATCCAGGGCCGGACGCGGCAGGGACGCGGAGCGATATTCGTGTGGCACGATTCGCAAGATTGCGTTATTGAGCGCAACGTGATTATCGACTGTGACGCGGGCGTTTGCCTGGGCAACCCCCATCGGCCCCAGGACGTCCGGGACCACTGCACCCGCTGCGTTGTCCGCAACAACTTCATCACGCGGGGTCCGCAGGCGGGCATCGTGACGGTGTATACACGCGATTGCCGACTGCTTAATAACAGTATCTATGAGCCCGAGAGTCGGTTCGGCCGGCTGATCCGTGTGGTCTTTGATAATGAGGGGCTGTTCATTGCCAACAACCTCCTGTGCGGGCCGGACGTGCGGATGGAGTCGGACAGCCCAGTCAGGCAGGCGGCCAATGTCGCCGGCGATCTGGCGTCGCTGTTCGTCGATCCGGCACGCGGCGATCTGCACCTGGCCCGGGTCGATGCAAGGGTGATTGACCGTGGAGTCGAGTTGCAGGACGGCGGCACAGACATCGACAGGCAGGTTCGCGACGGCAAACCTGATCTGGGGGCACACGAGTTCAGAAGGCGAGGTGCAAATGATTGACTATCCCGGATTACAGAAGGCGTTCCGGCCGGACTGGGAGGGGCTGGTTGAGAATATCAGGGGCAAAGATACACCTGGCCGGGTTTTTCAGGCGGAGCTTTTTCACGATGCCGAGATCATGGACACGCTGGTAAGCAGGTTCGACCTCGACGCCGGCATCAGCCGTGACGATCCGAACCGTGACCGCAAGCTTTTGATTGCCGTCAACCGTTTTTGCGGGCAGGACTACGTCAAGGCGGGGCTGGATATTGAACTGACGTTCCACCGAAGTGCAGTCGAGGATACCGCCGGACTTAAACGCGCCGGCGGCCGGGAATTTCAGAATTCGCACACCGGACCGATCATGTCATGGGAGGATTTCGAGAGATACTCGTGGCCGGACATGTCGGCCCCGCATATCGCCGCCGATCTGGAATGGTTCCAGGAAAATCTGCCCGATGACATGTGCATCGTGGGCGGGCTCACGGGCCATTTCTGCGAGGAGGTCACCTGGCTGATGGGTTATGAAACCTTCTGCTACGCCCTGTTCGAGCAGCCCGATCTGGTTAAGGCCATTGCCGACAAGCTGCGCGAGTTCTACGTCGCCATGACCAGGCGATATCTCGAATACGACCGCATTAAACTGATCTGGGCGAGCGATGACATGGGCTTCAAAACGGGCCTGCTCTTCGACAAAGCGAACATGCGGCGTCTTGTGCTCGACAGCCACAAGACACTCGCTCAACTGGCCCATGATGCGGGCCGCCTCTATTTGCTGCACTCCTGCGGCAAACTGACGGAGATCATGGACGACCTCGTGCACGACGTAAAAATCGACGCCAAGCACAGCTTTGAGGACACCATTGAAGATGTCCGCGAGGTCAAACACACCTACGGCCGGCACATTGCACTCATCGGCGGTATGGATGTGGATTTCCTCTGCCGCAGCAGCCATGACGAAATCCGCAAACGCACCCGCGACGTCGTCGAGAAGTGCCTGCCGGGCGGCCGGTTCTGTCTCGGCACGGGAAACACCGTTGCCAACTATATTCCCGTTGACAACTACCTCGCCATGATCGACGAGGCAAGAACCTGTGCCGGATAACGGTTCTCAGCCGCGGGGCCGAGGATGCGGCGGATAAGCAGGGAGCACAGGAAAAGGAGGGTGCCCGCGATCACGATGCAGGCGCCGGTGGGCAAGTTCAAGTAAAACGACGCGGCGAAGCCTGCTGTCGACAGCCGGCTCTTCGCAACATCATCAATGACGGCTCGGCCCGTCTCAGAGACTTAGCCGACTGACCCAGGTGTCTTGCTGTCGATGATAAGGGTCACGGGACCCTCGTTGGTGCAGGTGATTTGCATGGAGGCGGCGAAGATGCCGGTCTGGACGTCGACGCCCGTGGCGCCGATTCGCTGAATCGCATATTCGTAAAGGCGGTTTGCTGTCTCCGGGTCGGCGGCGGCGTCAAAGCTGGGACGCTTGCCCTTGCGGCAGTTGCCGTAAAGGGTAAACTGGCTGATGAGCAGAATACCGCCGCGGATGTCGGCGACGCTGAGATTCATGCGGTCATTTTCGTCAGCGAAGATACGCAGGCCTACAATTTTGTCGGCCATCCAATCGACATCATTGGAAGTGTCCTGTTTGCCGACGCCGAGCAAAACCAGCAGGCCCCGGCCGATCCGACCTGTTATCCGGCCATCAGCCTCCACGTACGCCTGCGAAACCCTTTGTAAAACCGCCCGCATTGTCCCGCCGTCTCCTTTTAGAATATAGAACCAGCATACGCGAAAGCGGCGAAGTGGCAAGCCAAATCCATATCCAACGGCGCATTGAAATCCGTGTGCGAAGCGGTATAATAGCAGGATCATGGAAAATTAAAGGAGGAATTACGATGAACGTGAACATGATTGAGCAAAAGAAGGCAGGCATTTTCTGGGTTGCGGCCGTCAGCTTGTGCCTGGCGAATGTGTGGGCGTCCGCGGCGGCACCCACGGCGGGCGACCGAATGATCGAGGCGTATTTCCGGGCGGAGACGGCACGGCTTGAAGAAGCGTGCATGGCGGAAATTGAAACGCTGGACGACTGGAAGGCTCGCCGAGGCGTTTTGCGCGAACAAATGTTTGAGATGCTGGGTCTTGATCCCATGCCCGAAAAGACGCCTCTTTGGCCGGTCGTTACGGGCACGCTGGACCACGATGAGTTCACCGTGGAAAATCTGTATTTCCAATCCATGCCGCACCTGTATGTTACCGCAAATCTCTACGTTCCCAAAGGGCTGACTGCAGCAGCGCCGACAATTCTCTACGTCTGCGGGCATGGCCCTCAGAAAATCGGCGGTGTCAGTTACGGAAACAAGGCATCCTATCAGCATCACGGTGCGTGGTTTGCGCGCAACGGCTACGTTTGCCTGGTTATCGACACGGTGCAGATGGGCGAGATCGAAGGCATTCATCACGGCACGTACCGGTACGGGATGTGGTGGTGGAACAGCAGGGGGTATACGTCGGCGGGTGCGGAGGCGTGGAACTGCATTCGCGCGCTCGATTATCTCGAGACCCGCAAGGAAGTCGACAAGGACCGCATCGGCGTTACCGGTCGCAGCGGGGGCGGGGCGTACAGTTGGTGGATTGGGGCGCTGGACGAGCGAATAAAAGCAGCAGTGCCGGTCGCGGGAATTACGGACCTGCAGAACCATGTGGTCGACGGCTGTGTGGAGGGGCACTGCGATTGCATGTACATGGTGAATACCTACGGCTGGGACTATCCGCTGGTCGCCGCCTTAATGGCGCCGCGGCCGCTGCTGATAGCCAACAGCGACAAGGACAGCATTTTTCCACTGGAAGGCGTGGTGCGGCTGCACGAAAAGGTGCGGCATGTCTACCGGCTGTACGGCGCCGGCGACAAGTTGGGCCTTTACATCACGGAAGGGCCTCACACAGACACACAGCAGTTGCAGGTCGGCGCGTTCGGGTGGTTCAACCGATGGCTTAAGAACGATATGGCCCAGATCGAAAAGACCGCCGAGAAGCTTTTTGACGTTCGGCAGCTCAAAGTCTTCGAGACGCTGCCCAAAGAACAAATCAACACCCGGATCCAGGAGTCATTCACCCCGCAGTGGTTGCTGCCTGCTGTTCCGGAATCGCTTGAGGTCTGGCGGGGTCTTTCGCGGTCATGGATGAAGGCGCTGCGTGAGAAGTGTTTTCGAGGCTGGCCCGCGCCGGATTCCGGTCAGGCCCCGGCGGCCGAGAGGGTCTGTGTCGCCGAGCATGAGGGTATCTCCCTGGCGGCCTACGATTTCAACAGCCAGGAGAACGTCGGGCTGCGCGTTTACCTGGCACACCGCACGGGTCTTAGGAAGCCCAAGCGGGTCGTCCTGCGGATTGCCGATCAAGCGGACTGGGATGAATTCGTGGGGGCGTTTCGGGTGGGTTTCCCCGAGCAGTTCAGCGGCTTTGATACTATCGGCACGGATGTGGTCTCCTGGAAGGCAACCCGGGAGCGACTGGCGAAAAGCGACGAGGCTGTCGCATTTTTTGCTCCGCGCGGCATCGGCCTGACGGCGTGGGCGTCCGGCGACGAGCGTAAGCAGACGCACATCCGCCGCCGATTCATGCTTTTGGGCCAGACACTCGACGGCATGCGTCTATGGGACGTTCGGCAGGCGGTGCGGGTGATTGGCGATCTTGCGGACAACCGCGATGCGGCAATTGAAGTCGAAGGTCAAGGCGTCATGGCCGGACTGGCCGTCTATGCGGTGCTTTTCGAGCCGGCTATCACCGGATGTCGACTCTGGAATCCGCCAGCAACACATGGCGAGGGGCCGATATTCCTCAACGCCCTGCGTTTTTTGGACATGCCCGCCGCGATGGCTATGGCCGCCGAGAAATGCCGCCTCACGATCTGGGATAAGCACCCGGAGAGGTGGGCCTGGCCCCAACAGGTTGCCCAGAAGTGCGGCTGGGCTGAGCATCTTGAGGTATGCTGCGTCGCGGCCCCAGGTATTGGCACAGAGTAAAATGCAAAAAACCCCATTGCCCGCTGTATGACGGTAGCGTCTGCGCCGATATCTGCTATAATGCCGCCTCGATTTCCAGCTCTGTAGAGTCCTGTAATGTGAGCCGCGAAAGGAGAATGAATGTCGCAGCCGAAGGTGAGTCTTTACTACAAGAACGTAACCGCCGAACGGATCGGCGCCGAACATGGGATCAGTGACGCACAATTCGAGACGTTGGCACAAAAGACCGTGGCCGCCGTCGAGAAAGTCAACCGGGACCGCCGCGACGGCAAGACCCCGTACAGGGATCTGCCGACAAACGAAGCCTACCCGCGCTCGGCAAAAGAGGTCGCGGCCGAACTGAAGGGCAAGTGCGAGGTTTTCGTCGTTCTGGGAATCGGCGGCTCGGCCCTGGGCAATATTGCCCTGCAGACGGCTTTGAATCCGTACATGTATAACGTCGACCCGGCACAGCGGAAGGGGCCTCAGTTCTTCGTTTTTGACAACGTCGACCCCGTCCAGTTCGGCAGTTTTCTCGACTGGATTGGCGACCGGCTCGACACGACTTATTTCAACGTGATCAGCAAGTCCGGTCAGACGGCAGAGACCGCGGCTCAGTTTCTGATTATTCGGCGGATGCTGCTGGAGAAATACGGTCCGGCGGGGGCCAAAGAGCACATTATCGCCACCACGGACACATCAAGCGGGACTATGCGCAAGATCACCGACGCCGAAGGCTATCGGTCGCTTGTGGTGCCCGATGGGGTAGGGGGGCGATTCAGTGTGCTCAGTCCGGTGGGATTGCTGAGCGCCGCGGTGTGCGGAATCGATATTGACGCGCTTCTGGCCGGGGCCCGCGCGATGGACGCGCGAGTCAGCGGCTCCGATTTGCGAGAGAACCCCGCGGCCATGAACGCGGCGATTCAGTGGCACTATTACCAGCGCGGCAAGAACATTTCCGTGATGATGCCCTATGCGTACGCACTCAAGGATCTGGCCGATTGGTATCGTCAGCTCTGGGCCGAAAGTCTCGGCAAGGCCCGCGATTGCAGCGGCGCTGAGGTGTTCGTCGGTCCCACGCCGGTCAAAGCCCTCGGGGCGACCGACCAGCACAGCCAGGTGCAGTTGTACCGGGAAGGCCCTAACGATAAGGTCTTCACGTTCCTTGAGACCAAGACATTCCAAAGGGACGTTGAAATCGCAGCCAGCCCGGAAAGTGCTCCGGAACTGAAGTATCTTGCAGGCAAGCCCATGTCGACCCTGCTTAATGCGGAGAAACTCGCGACGGAGTACGCTCTTTTCAAGATGGATCATCGCCCGTGCCTGACTGTTCTGTTTGACGATATCAGCGCCGCTACGATCGGCCAGTTTTTATATCTCTACGAGGTAACGACCTCCATTGCGGGCGCCCTGTTCAACATCGATGCGTATGATCAGCCGGCGGTGGAACTGGGCAAGAAAGCGACGTTTGCGTTGATGGGCCGGCAAGGTTTCGAGGACGTTGCCGGCGAGATAGGGCCCTACCGGGCATTGGACGAAGATTTTCTCGTCTGACAGGATCGCACGCCCGGCGTCAGGGTGGAGCCCCTTTGGAAAAATGAATGCAACGGGCCTCACCGCCCGATATATGCAGACATGGTATACAATCCGGCGGGGGCCGGATGTGCCTCACCGTTTGATGAGGATTGTAAAATGGACTATGCAATTATAATGGCAGGGGGGTCGGGCAAACGGCTTTGGCCGTTAAGCCGGCAGTGTCGCCCCAAACAGGTGCTCAAACTGCTCGACGGTCAGACGCTGCTGCGGCGGTGCTTCGAACGGCTGAGGCCCATCTGCGACGAACGAAACATCTTGGTGCTGACCAACGCCGGTTACGCCGATCTGGTGCGGGAAAACCTGCCTGAAGTTCCATACGGAAACGTCATTGCCGAGCCTGCCGTCCGTGATACGGCCGGGGCCATCGGTCTGGCCGCGACTGTGCTGAGCAAATACGACCCGAACGCCACCATGGCCGTTGTAACAGCAGACCAGATCATTGAACCGGACGACGTCTTTCAGACGGCCATGCGGTCGGCGCTGGCGTTTGTCAATGCCCGCCCGGAGGCGATGATCATATTCGGCATCAAGCCGACGTGCGGCAGTACGCAATTGGGCTACATTCAGCTTGGCCCCCCGCAACATGCCGGCGAGTCGGCAAACGAAATCTATCCGGTGCGGTCCTTCCGCGAAAAGCCGGACGAGAAAACCGCCGCCGATTACGTCGCGTCGGGGGATTATTTCTGGAATTCCGGCATGTTTGTCTGGAAAGCCAAGACGGTCCTGGCTGCACTGACCGAGCGGCTGCCGGCTGCGCTGGAGCCGCTGCGCCGTATCCAGGCGAGTTGGGACGGCCCAAAACAGGATGAGGCGCTCAAGGAATGGTTTCCCAAGTTGCCGAAGATCAGTATCGATTACGCGGTCATGGAGACGGCTCAAAACGTGTTCGCCATCCGCCTCGACTGCCGGTGGCTGGACATGGGTTCCTTCGCCGCACTTGCCGACATCATCGCGTCCGACGCTGACGGCAATATCGTCGTTGCCGGCCATAGTGCACTCATGGAAAGCAGCGGCAACATTATCGTCACTGAAGACACCGGGCACCTCATTGCCGTTGTTGGGCTGAAGAATATGGTTGTAGCGCACAGCCGCGATGCGACCCTTGTCTGTCCCATCGGCGAAACGGAGCGACTCAAGGACCTCCTTGAGCAGATCAATGCCAACAAAGGCGAACAGTTTCTGTAGCCGCCGAGGACACCAGCTATGCGCTATCTTGGCGTCGATTACGGGCTGAAGCGGACTGGATTGGCGGTTTGTGATGCCGACGAGACGCTGGCGTCACCGCTGAATGTGCTCACCGGGCAGGAGCGGCTTGTTGATCAGATTGCCGAGGCGGTGCGACAGCAAGGCGCCGACGGGATCGTCATCGGGCTTCCGCTCAACATGGACGGCACGGAAGGCAAACAGTCGGCGCGCGTCCGGGCCTTTGCCGCAGAAGTGGGGCGTCGCACCAATCTGCCCATTAGTTTCTGTGATGAGCGGCTCAGCAGTTTCGGCGCCAAGGAAAAGATATCAGGACTCGGCATTACTCGCAAAAAGAAGAAAAAACATCTTGATGCAATCGCCGCGGCGGACATACTCCAAACCTTTATTGACGAAAGAAACGGCCGGTAACGGTGAGAGCGTCGATATAAACACTTGCACAGCAAGGGTTTAATGAATCGTGGGGGCTGCAGACAGATTTCTCGTGGCAGGCGATGGAGATGCAGAGCAGGCAATAAGGTCATGTTTCTCCAGGCTGGATTACCGAAAATACGCTGGCCCCACCGCCGAAATGGCGTAATAATAACAGTGGGTGCATCGCGGGGGGCATAGCAAAATGAATGGAGGTGCAGTGTGAAATCGATGAACGATGCCGCAATGCGTGTGGCCCGGGCGCCTGATGCAGAGAAACTGGCCCGCGCCGCCCTCGATATGTTTATCCAGAACGCGCGGGAGGCAATCGGCGAAAGGGATGTGTTCTATGTCGCTATATCCGGGGGACACACCCCGGAGCGTTTCTTTGAACTGCTTGGGCAGGAAGAGGCATCACTGGCGATGCCTTGGGAGAAAATTCAGGTTTTCTGGGTCGACGAGCGCTGTGTGCCGCCCGAAGCCGAGGCCAGCAATTATGGACTGGCTGCAAATACATTCCTCGACAAGGTGTCCATTCCGCCGCAAAACGTGCATCGGGTCAGCGGCGAAAGCATCGATTACGGCATGGCCGTCAGCGAGTACCAGGATACCATTCGCGAGGTGTTCGGCGTGAAGCGGGGCGAAATGCCCGTATTCGATCTCATCATGCTGGGCATGGGCGAAGACGGACACATTGGCTCGCTGTTTCCGAATAGTTATGCCCTTTTCGACACGGAAGACCTCGTAGCCATTGTGTATATGACACAGGGTGACTATAGCCGGATTACCCTTACGCACCCCGTACTATGCGCGGCACAACATCTGGTGATCCTTGTTTCGGGACCTGAAAAAGCACACATTCTTAAGGAAGTGCTCACGAGCGAACCGGATCCGGTCAAGTATCCTGTGCATACCTTATGGCCCATTCTGAGCAAAGTCACCTGGTTCATCGACGATGAAGCCGGCCGACTGCTTGACGCCCCTTGAATGATGTGACGACCGCAGTTCAGTCACTCTTGGGCAATGGAATGACCAGCCGCATACCGGGCCTGACACGGTGCACATCGGGGAGCACATCCTTGTTGGCCTCGGCGATCAGAGGCCACTTGCTTGCATCGCCATAATGCACCTGAGCAATCGTGCTGAGATTCTCATCCGCGGTAACGGTATGAATCCGGGGCGCCGGCGCCGTTACAGGCGGTTGCGGCCGTTCCTGGACCACCTGTTGGGCGGCCCGGGCGACCTCCTGCCGTTGCGGCGCCGGCGTCTCGTTTCGCGAAGCGATGTTGACGTGTTCACCGGCTGCTGGCGCGGCCGGCGTCACAATGATTGTTTTTTGCGCCGTCCGGTCATAATTCTTGCGCATTCGGTCTTCAACGGCAGCGCCCGGCCACATGGATATGGCGATCGCGGCGATCGTCACAACCACCAGACCGATGAGCATCCCCGTTTTGAGATCCCTACTCATCTTGCGTCCGAAGAAAACCGCGTCTGAATCATTTCTTCAGTTTCGACGTATCCGCCTTATTCCTTAACAGCAGTATCGGAGCCGCAATGGCTATCGACGAATACGTACCCACAATAATACCCACCAGCATGGCGAATGTAAAGCCCCTCAATCCCTGGCCGCCCCACACGTACATAATGAAGACGACCATAAAAGTCGTGAAGGATGTCAGCAATGTTCGTGAAAGCGTCTGGTTAATGCTTTCAGAGATCATCTGCGGCGTCAACATCGCCAGTTTTCCGCGGTTTTCGCGAATGCGGTCAAACACCACGATGGTATCATTAAGCGAGTACCCGATAATGGTCAGGAATGCAGCGATCATCTGCAGATCAATCTTGAAATCGCCTAATAGCAATGCGTTGCCCAGGGGCTTGCCGACAAGATACGTACAGACCGTCACCGCGCCGAGGGTAATGCAGACGTCGTGCACCAGTGCGACAATCGCTGCCACACCATAGCTGACCGTGCCAAACCGAATCCAGATGTAGGCGACGATTGCAGCCAGCGAAAGTATGATCGCAATCAAAGCCTGGGTCTTCGCTTGGGCGCCGATTGATGGGTCGACCTGCGTTACCCGCGCCAGTGTCGTCTCCATGGAGCCTGCGCGCATAAGCTTGGTCTTCTCATTGTCGACGAAGCGACCCCATTCCTCTTCACCCAGTTCGCGGTAGCCGGCCTCCGGGTAAACCGTCACGTAAACGAAACGCTTCGCTGTGTCCTCGTCATTTAGTGCCGCCAGATCTTCGCTGAAGAGTTCCCAGCGGTACCACGCCAAATCCTCGGCATCCGGTTTGAATCGCATTTCCTTTATGCGGCTGCGCATTTCGCCTGCCGTGGCCTGTTCGTCAAGTTCCACGGTCACTTTGATTCCGCCGATATAATCCGCCAGTTCCACGGCATCGTCGGTGATCTTTTCTTCGCCGACGACCCTCAAGCCCAGGTTCTGGCGCGCCTGCAGCCGACCCGCGAAGGCCTCGCGGACTGCATGGCTGACGACTTCATCGACCTCGGGCTCCGAAATCGCGGCCTGCTCCGCAAACGCTCGGTTGAGAACAGAGGACACCAGTGCCTTGTTTACCTGACTCGTCGAGACGGTGAACACCTTGTTATCGGCGGTCGAAACCCGGAGATTGTACAGTGTTCCGTTGGCCTCTTCGGCGGCGGCGGCGATCTCCGCCTGCACGGCGGGAACGGTGCGGCCGCCTTCATTGAAGGTTACCGTCGCCATCGTCTTGTTTGTTTCCGTCGTTGTGATCTCGTACTCCAGGCCGGACTCGCCGGTGCTGTAGACCTTGGCCGCCGCAAGGTCACTGTTGCCCTGATTCTCGGCCTCTTTGCGGAACAACGCCTCGACCTCGTCCCGCGTCATATTCTTGAACTCGTCCTTAAGCGTAATCTGAACGCTCGTGCCGCCGGTGAATTCAATGTCGTACTTGCTGTTCTTGCTCTCGTCGCGCGTGAAGAAAACAAGCAGACCTCCGGCGATGAGCGACAACGACACCGCCATGAACACGGGCCGAAGTCCCATCCAGTTGATACTTGGCTTGCGCAGCAACCGCAGCATCATGAGCCGGTCGTGAAGGACGCCCGTACGCGTGAGGAAGTCGAAGATCACTCGAGTTGCGAACAACGCAGTGAACATGCTCGAGACGATACCCAGCATCAGCACGATGGCGAAACCCTTGATCTCTTCGGAAGCCACCATGTACAGAATCAACGCCACGAAAAACGTGGTGATGTTCGCGTCAAAAATGGTTCGAAACGCCCTCTGATAGCCGTTGGCGATGGCGGTGCGAAGTGACGAACCCCGCTCTTGCTCCTCGCGAATACGCTCGAAAATGAGCACGTTGGCATCCACACTCATGCCGATGGTGAGGATTAAACCCGCAATGCCAGGCAGTGTAAAGGTGGCCCGGAACATCGCCATCATACCCAGGATGAACAGCAGGTTCATCAGCAGGGCGACATCGGCGACGGCGCCGGCGATGAGATAGTACACAATCATGAACACGGCCACGGCGGCCAGTCCAATGAGAGCGGCGTTCATCCCCTTGTGAAGGTTGTCTTTGCCGAGTGTGGCGCCAATATATTGTTCCGAGATCGGCACATCCGACAGCCGTGCCGGAAACGAACCGGCATTGAGCTTGTTGACCATGTCAGCCTGTTCGGCAGGGGAGAAATCCCCCTCGATAATGCCGCTGCCGCGAATACCCGTGTTGATGTTCGGCGCCGAAAAAGCGACACCGTCGAGCAGGATACAGAGCGGACGGTTGACATTGCTTCGCGTCACATTCCAGAACATCGTGCCGCCTGTCTCATCCAGTTCGAAGGAGATGGCCCGGCGCCCCATGTCGTCGACACTCGGGCGGGAGCGTTTGAGCTTCCACGGTTTCTCGGCGCTCCGCAGCATGGTCTCATTTTTCTGATTGCTCGCCAGGACGTAATATTTTTCGCCGAACTGGCCGATCACGGCGCCGCCCACGCGGAAATCGTCTATTGCCTCAACCTCGCACCACACGTATTTCGAATCCGATCCGAGTTTCGGACCTTTTGTCTTCAACTCCTCCAGACGGGCGGCCAACTCACTTTCGCTGCTCTTTCCGTCGCCGATGGTCGGGAGAATCCGAAATTCGAGAACGCCGGCGCCCTTGAGCATGCGTTTGAGATCTTCGGGGTCGTCCAACCGGCCGCCGACTACACGGTACGTGTCAAATGCACTGACAACCGCGTCCAGTTGCGCCTCCCGTTCAGGAAAATCCGCTTTGAACTGGGCAATGTATTCGGCCCGCCTGGGCAGTTTCGGATCCATTTGGAGCACCTGGGTTACAAGTGCGGTATCCAGGTTCAGGTCCGTCAAATTGTCGGCCGCGGCGCTCCACTGATCATTGAGTCCGGTTTCCGGTTCGGCAAGGGCATTGGCGGCCTGGGCCCACTTCTGGTAAGTGGTGACGTAATCGCGCACCAGGGTGACATAAGGCTGGGTTTTGTCCCCGTCAGCCGGCGCATTCGGATCGGTCTCTTTGAGTTCGGGCTTGCTGCTCTGGACGTGCTGCTTGACCGCCTCAGTGAGGGCCGCATCGTCCATTTTGGACCATTGCGGCGCCATCGTTTCCACGAACTCTCCGCGAAGGCCTTCGGCATTCAGCCTGGCCTTCAACGCAGCGCGTTCATCGCTGAGGGCATTGCGCTCGGCTTGCTTGGCCTTGAGCTTGTCCTGGATCTCCGCCACACTATCAAGGATCGCCTTGCGGTCTTCGTCGCCGGCGGCGAATTCTGCGAATGCCGCCTGTCGCGCTTCACTTTCCAGCGACAGAGCGCGCTTGACGCGCAGCAGGTTGATGTTCATCGCTTCCAGTGCGTTCAGCGCCTCTTCGTACGCTTGACGCTTCTTCAGCGTGTCCGCACTGGCCATGGGAAGCTGAATCTCGATCCGGGTGTCCCCCTGGGGGCGCATCATAATATTCGCGACGTTGGTCGGGTCCACGCGCTTCAGCAGGATAGGGATCATCCGCTGGGCCAGCCCGCTCTGTTCCGTCCGGCTCAAGTCGCTGGTGTCGATATCATAGATGAGGCGCGTGCCGCCGCCGATATCCAGACCAGGCTTTAGCTTTTCGTGAGGAGGATAGACGTTCCAGGCCGCAACCACGACGAGCAGCACAATCAGCAGAGGCTTCCAGATGAGATTTCTGTTCATAATTGTTTCCTAAAATGCGTTGAGTTCAACTGACACGGAGCTACCTGGCGTCGTCCGACATCACCGTGGCGATAGCGCCGGGAATCACATGGATCTTGGTGTTGTTCGACTCATCGACCTTCAGCGTTATGTCATCTCCCCGAACGTCGATCACCGTGCCCATGATTCCGCCGATCGTCCGAACGCGGTCGTTTTTCTTCAAGGACTGCACCATCTTCTGATGCTGCTGCTGCTTCTTTTTGGGGCCGCGGAGCATGAAGAAATAGATGACGATCAGGATTACGAAAAAAGGCGCCATCTGCATCCACGGATTGCCTTTAGGTGCGACCTGCTCCTGCCCCGGAGGCACCTGTGAATCGACTGCCGTGCTCTCTTGGCCGGTAACCTGCCCGGGTTCGCTGGTCAGTTCCGTTCCTTCCGTGTCGGCGTTTTCCGGCGCTGCAAAAGCCGCCGCTATCCAAATATTATTCATCTTACGTTTCCCTTAACTGTTAGACTTTTTCAGGTTCATTCCTGTCGTATTTCCGCGACCCACAAATAAATGCAACGATGCTGCGGAAAACTAAATAGTTTACCCTCAAAGCGCTTCCGTTACAATTAACAATTCCCACTTTGGGCCTGCAATCTCAAAATCATCTCACCCGCCCAGGAATCGAAGTCACCGGCTTCGATCCGTTCCCGAATGGTCGCCATCAAACGCTGGAAAAAAGCTATGTTATGAATCGACAACAATGTAGGGCCCAGCATCTCGCCCACATTGAACAGGTGCCGCATCGTCCCGCGACTGAAATTAGCACAGCAATAACACCCGCAATCGGCCTCGACCGGGGACGTGTCATCCATGTGCGCGGTGTTCCTCAGCCGAATCGCCCCGTCGGCGGTAAAAGCAAACGCGTTTCGCCCGTTTCTCGTGGGCAGCACGCAATCGAACAGATCAACGCCCGCTCTTACGGCGGCGATAATATCGGCGGGCATTCCAACGCCCATCAGGTATCGGGGCCGGTCCTCGGGCAGGAGCTGCGCCGTATGCTGGGCGGTCGTCGCCATATGGTCATGGCCCTCGCCGACGCTCAGGCCGCCGATGGCGTAACCGTCAAAATCCAGCGAGACGAGCTGTCGGGCGCACTGCGTCCTAAGCTCCTTATCCACGCCACCCTGAACAATCCCGAAAAGCAGCTGCCGCTCGTTGGTGTGAGCCTCTCTGCACTGGCCGGCCCAGCGGACGGTTCTCTCCACAGCCGTCGCCAGGCGTCCGCGCTCACATGGATACGGCGCACACTCATCGAAGCACATAATGACGTCGGCACCGAGCGCATTCTGCGTTCGGGTCGCCGTTTCCGGATCAAGGTAAATCCGCGCCCCATCGACGTGACTGGCGAATTCTACGCCGTCATCGGTGATACGGTTCAGCGTACTCAGTGAGAAGACCTGATAGCCGCCGCTGTCCGTGAGAATCGGGCCGTCCCAGCCCATCAAACCGTGCAGTCCGCCCAGGTTTCTGACGACATCCGAGCCGGGGCGAATCATGAGATGGTAGGCGTTGGCCAGAATCATCTCCGATCCCGTCTGCCGCAGTTGGTCGGGCGTAAGTCCCTTGACGGAGCCTCGCGTGCCGACCGGCATGAAAGCCGGCGTCTGCACGGTCCCGTGCGCCGTCGAGAGTGTCCCGCGCCGCCCGCGAGAGTGGAGATCTTTTGCCGTGATTTGGAAACAAGCCATAACCGCATTTACGGCCGTGCGAGGCCGTCCTGTTCGTTGAAGGCCAAAGGGCCTTTTTCTACCCTAATGAATACTCCGCAATTTCGAGTGCGGAAAGTAAAAATCCAGAATTTTGCGAAAATCGGCGCCTTTGCGCGCCATGCCTTCTGCGCCGTACTGGCACAGACCGACGGCATGGCCGAAGCCTCGCCCGTTAACAAACGCATAGGCACCCTTGCGCATCTCAATTTGGTAACTGTTGCTGCGGATCTTCGTTCCCGTCGGGTCCACCGTCAGGCGAAGATCCTCTGCACGCAGGCTCTTGCTGCGGCCGTCAGTACCTTTGAGCCACAGTGACGCCATGCGGGAAAAATCGTCGTATTGGCTCTGCTTGTCCGGTGCGATCTCTATGATTTTTCCCAGAGTCCGAAATCGTGGATAGCGTTCAATGATTCGCCGGCTCAATTCTTCGGCGTCAACTGCCGGCGACGACCATTCAAAAAAACTGGGTCGTGTTACCTCCCGGCAGTAAGGGCAGGGCACCCCCTCCAGCGGGGCGTAGACATCGCCGAACACATTGGCGCTGTTTTCTGTGTGACCGCCGCAGGTCGAACTATAATACGTGGGGAAGATGCTATCGCCCTCTGCCCCGCGGGTGACCAGAACCAGGCTTTCTGTTGCACGAATCGCATCCCAGACCATCGGCGACTCCGCCGCCAGGCCGCCGTACACCTGATTGGCTTGAGTGCGCCGCACGTCCCACAGCCGATTGACGCCAAATCTGTACTTGATGAACAGGCAGTAAGTCCTCGCCGCCACAGTCTGCGCCTTGAGTGCTTCGCCCTCCCAATAGCTGGGCATCTCTTCGCCCACGACACCCGCGAGATAACTCTCCAGCGGGGCGGCATTGATTGCCCGCATGGTCTCAGACTCCGCATTGGCGATCAAACGCAGGTTGCCCCGCCAGGCGGTCTCATTGAGACCGAAGACAAACGGCTCCACCGGCCGAATCTCCACGTCCGAACCGAAGACGTGCTCGCCGATGAGGATTCTGCCGTCAAGCACCGCCGCCAGCACCGCCTGTGTGTTCCTGCCGAAGTGCGCCGTCGTACTGGCTTGCGCGTCATAGACCGCAAACCCGTTCTCCGCCCACAGGGAGAATTCCGCAATGTTGTCAAAGAGCAAAACCCGAATCCAGAATTTCGATTCTGTGTCCATTCCCGGGGTCGGGGGCACAGGCGGGGGCAGGGGCGCAGCGACGTACCAGATAACGCAGGCCGCCATCAGCCCTGCAAGCAGCGCCAATGCTGCAAGAGTGGTCTTTCGTGCAAAAGGCAAAACGCTTACTTTCCACCGGCGGGCCCATCCATGCCGTCGTCACCCGGGCCTATTCCAACTTCCGAAGACTCAGTCCGTAACTTGTCAGCCTGTCTTTGATCTCATTAAGACTCGTCACGCCGAAATTCTTACAGCCCAGCAGTTCCGCTTCCGTTTTCTGAATCAGGTCCAGAATGGTTTTGACTCCCAGCCTTGTCAGTGCCCTGCGAGACCGCACTGAAAGTTCCATCTCCTCGACGGTCTTTCGCAGCAGGTCTTCGCTGGCTCCCTGCACTGTGGCGCTCTCGCTGCCCACTGCGGCGCCTGCATCCTCCAGGGCCATTCCGAGCGACAGGCCTTTCGAGTCCAGTATCTGTTTGATCTCCACGAGCGATGTCTCACCGAAGTTCTTGTACGAAAGCAGTTCCGCCTCGGTCACCTTCAGGAGGTCGCCCAACGTCAGCAGGTTCATCTTTTTAAGACAATTGCGGCTGCGAACCGATAACTCGAAATCGGTGATCGGTATCTCGAGAATTTTCGCCCGCTTGTCTTTTCGGCGTTCCTTCTCCTCGTCGTAGATCATCACCATGGAGCTTTCGATGTCCTTGCTGAAGAGCAGCGCCTTGGCGTGATTCGGGTGCACCTTGAGGACCGTGTCCACACAGGTCGCCGCTTTTTCGTACTGCCCGTTATCTTCGTAAATCACCGCAAGGTTCAATAGCGCGTTGACGTGCGCCGGGACGCGTTTGAGGACCTGCCTGTAGTAATCGATGGCCGCCTCTTCGTCGCCGCGGAGATCGCAGGCGTAGGCCAACTGAAACACCGCCTCGGTGTGCTGCGAATCCAATTCGACGGCCGTCCGATAATTCTTCAGAGCATTGGCGTACTCGCCTTCCGCATCCGCCAGCCGTCCGAGTTGATAGTGGTACTCCGCGCTGACCTTTTCAAAATTGGCGCAGCTCTTCAGCTCTTTTCGTGCGTCATCGAGCCGCCCGGCCTGCACATAGGTGCCTGCCTTTTCCAGAGTTACTTTTCTCGAATCGGCCCCCTGTTTGGCCGCGCCATCCAGGCACCCGATCGCCTCGTCAAACCGCTTAAGACGCCGATAGGCCAAGGCCAGGTACAGGAGCTTCTCCTTGCAGTCCCGGCCTTTTTCCAGCAGCGGAATCGCATCGCGGTATTTGCCGAGCAGATACAAGCCAATGCCCGCCGCAAGGCTGTTGGAGAGGTTCTCTTTCACCTTCTTTTCGAACGCGACCCGGTTACTTTCGCCACTATTGACCCAAGCCCCCAGCTTTTGGATCGTATCTGTGTCCGGTAAATTGGACCCAAAGAGGTCTACTTCCGAGCCTGTAATTGTAGCCATTTTCTATCTGCTCCCTTTCTCTGTCACGTCATCAGGCCTGTACCCGGTAGCCAGCATTCGGCCTGTTCCCATCTGACAACTTACGTTATTAGCCGGCCTGCGTTCGGATCGACCGTCTCCCGGCAGCCGATTCACAGGCATCTATACCGCAAAAACAATAATAAACGGTGCATTATAGACCCCGGCAAAAGATTTGCAAAACAATTTTTATGTCAATAAAAACAGTATGAAATCGCGAGCATCTTTGTCGAATCCGTGCGGTCCGGACAGGTAAGAATCGGCAGAAATGGGACAATTGATTAAAGAGGGCCCGTGCCTTGCGGCGCGGGCCCTTGAGTTGACCTTAATCTTCGCCCGAAGGCGAGTCAATTCAGCGACTATGCATTAGTCACATTCTGAAATGGGAAGTATCTCGCACCATCCCCATTCCTGCGCCCAGATTGCAAAGTCCAGCAGGTTCACCGTACAGTCGTTGTTAAGGTCGCCAGCCACTGGTCCGGTGCAGAGGCCGGTCGCATCGGTGACCACTTCTTTGTACAGACCGGCGATTTGCGCGCCCGTGAGCGGGTAATCGTACACACGGCAATCGTCCACAACGCCCTTAAAGAAGTTGTACGTCATTAGGGCCGCATCGTTGTAGTGGCCGCGGCGTCCCATCTGCACATTGTCGGCGGTGTTGAGCGCCCGGGTCGAGTTGGCGCCAAGGTACACGCCATCGCAATACGACTTGATTGTCGTGCCGTCGAACGTGCTTGCCAGGAAGTGCCACTCGCCGTCGATCTGGTGCAGATCGGTCTCCCAGCCGTAGACGTGGAGACAATACTGCTCGGAACCGGCCGTGCCGCGCCGCTGGAAGTCGAAGCTCAGGTCGTTACCCGACGCGGTGCTGGTGAAGCCGAAGATATTGGACCAGCCGGCGATGGGCAGCGACGCCTTGACCCAGGCGGTGATCGTGCGGGGCATCTTCCCGCTGATACCGACCGGACCGACGATGACGCAATCGTCCACGCCGTTGAAAACCATCGCATTGTCGCCCGGCAGGCCTGTGACGCCCGTGGTCAGGCTCGGAGTGCCCAGGACCGTGCCATTGCGGCCGCCGACGGAATCGGCAACCGTGTTGCTGTCGCCGAACGCGATGGCGTCAAGCGTCCAACGGCCAACGAGCATGCCCACCTTCAAATGCACGATCTCGGACTGTGTGTCGCCATGGCTGTTCGTTGCGACGCAGTAGTAATCACCAGTGTCCGCAGGCCCGACAGCGGCAATCGTGAGCGTGTTGCCGGTTCCCTTGATGACGGCGTCGCCGACCTTGTACCACGCCACCGAATTGGCATTGGCCGCAGTGACCGTCAGCACGGCGTTGTCGCCGGCCGGCACGGTGCCGCCGACGGGCTGATTGAGGATTACCGGACGCATCTTGACTGTTTCGAACTTCTGGACGCCGCCAACCTCGACCATGCCGCCGTAGAGGCTGTCGACGCGCCAGTAAATCGTCATGTCGGTGGTGATGCCGGCAGGCGTATACGAAAGGCTTGTGCCAACCGAAACCGGTGTGACATCCAGAAGGTTCGCGTCATTGTCAACGAGCACCTGATACGTCATATCACACGGGGCATACGCCGCGGGCTCCCAGGCCAGCGTGACAGGCACAGCGACATTCGTCGCACCGTCGGCCGGCGTCGGGTTTGCGGCGCCCCAGGTCCGCACCTGGATATTGTCGAACACGACGGTTGCCTTGCAGGCGTCGGAGGTATCATCATGAGCGGTAAGCGCCAGGCCCACATAAACGAGGTCCGGGAAAGGAAAAGGCTGAATAACCGGATTCGTGATGGGCGTGGTGGTGCCGCCGCCGGGGACCTTCGTCCAATTGACGCCGTCGGCAGAATAGTAGCCCGTGAAGACATTGCCTTGTCGCGTCAGCCGCAGCCAGACAGGCTGCGTAAACTGCCCGCCGGTGGCATTCGAGCCCCAGTGGTTTGCGGTGACACCGCTGATGCGACGATTTGTCAACTGAACGCCGTTGCCGCTGGTGCCAAACACCGAAACATGTGCGCTGTTGTGGTCCAGGCCGCTGCGAATCATCACACCGCCCTTAATCCAGTTTTGTACGGCCGTATTGGCGGTGTCCAACGGACTGGCGACGGGCCAGTCGTCGGCGACAATACTGGCCACGCGGGCAATGATTTCACCGTCGCCGATCATAGGGGCGTAAACAAAGCGACACTGGTCGCTGCCGCTCCAGATATCGTTGCCGCTGGCGGTAATCGTAACCGTGTTGCCTTGCACAGTATGGCTGCTGGCCGGGCCGGTATAGGGGTTGCCCAGTTCGATACCCGTGAGGCTGCCAAGAATGTCGGCCGTATAAACGGCGTTGCTGGCGGCCTGCGAGGTCACCGATTGCCCGGTCGCAGTGCTCTTCACCACACAGTAGTAGCTGCCCAGAACGGACGTGGCAAACATGTCATCCACGGCGTTGGCGATTGGCTGGTTGGTCCCCGCATCGTACCACTGATAAGTCAGGGGCGAATCCCCCGTCGCCTCGATGGTGAACACACTGGCGCAGCCGGTTCGCACATTGACGTTCTGCGGCTGGCGCGTAATCACCGGCACGTCGCTGAACGTTTCGAACCAGTTGGTCGTGCCCTTTACTGTGTTTGCATCCGTGTCCAGGATGGCGTCCACCCGCCAGTAGTAGGTCGTCATGGTGCTCAGGGCGCCGTAGATCGCATCCAGGCTTGCAGATGTGCCTGTGACCTTCCCGAAATTGTCGGTCAGCTCATTCGGCTCGGCCGTTTTTCCGAAGTACAGAATAAAATGGCTGACGCCAAACGGATTGGTCCATTGCAGGACCGTTCCCGTTTCAGCTACATCCTTAGCGCCCATCGGCGGATTGATCGCCGTGGAAGAGACGCTGAGCACGTCATCCGGAATGAAATCCCTTGCGATGCCGAGGGTGGGCGCTTCCCAGCGCACTTCCAGACCGGCGCCGCCGGTGCCCTGGCAATACCGCACCTCCATCTCATGCAGTCCGGCATCCAGCGTATAATAAACCGGCGCCGTGCCGCCGTCGGCGATCGCGCTGCCGCCGCTGCGTCCGTCGCCTGCGTCCATGCCGTGGCCGCCGTTCCAGCGGGCGACAGTCACCCCATTAATCAGCGCCCAGCTTGCGTCGTCCGAATCGACCCAAAAGGCGTAGGCGCCGGCCTGTTCGATATTCAGGTAAGCTTTGTAGCGGAACGTGTAATCAATCTTGGTCGTCCGCGGCCACATGACAAAATTGGGCAGCAGGCCAACCTCGGTCGGCGGCGCATTCCAGTCCACCTGCGTCAAGTCGTTGCCCGGGGCAGGGGTGTCCCACACCTCGTAAAACACCTCACCTTCAGCATAGGCGCCGATGAGGCCCAAACCCAGAACCATTACTAACATCAATAATTTTTTCATGTTAAAGTCCTCCATCTTTCGCGTTCATTCGCATATCAGTTGCTCATTTGGTAACAGTTCAGGGTTAGTCAACCAGACCGGAATTCAGCCACAGGCTGAGCACTGCTTCCAGATCACTCAGATCGATCTTGCAGTCGCCGTTAATGTCCATGGGATTGGCGCCATCGCAGAACTTCGCGTCGGGCACACCCT
Source organism: Phycisphaerae bacterium (assembly GCA_014859965.1). GTDB lineage: Bacteria > Planctomycetota > Phycisphaerae > Sedimentisphaerales > Anaerohalosphaeraceae > JACZKQ01. The sequence goes on along the minus strand of JACZKQ010000038.1, from coordinate 8,113 downwards.
GGCGATAGATATCGATCACTTCTTCGCGGCTCAATGGGTAGTTGAACACCTGCACGTCGTCGATGAGGCCGTCGAACTCTGCAGCACTGTACTGTCCGATCCGCAGTGTCAAATTGTCGGCGACGTTCAGCGGATTGTGCTGCCAATCGACAATTAACACGCCATTGGCGTATACCTGCGTCTTCTGGCCGTCATAAGAATGCACGAAATGCACCCATGCGTTTATCGACGGGAAATGATAGTTCGGGTTGGCGTTCTTGTTGGAGTCCTGGCGCCACGTCCAGATATCGCGGTCGCCGCTGTAGTACTGAATACGCCAGCGTTCCACTTCGTTGATGCCGGCCCGCGTTCTCAGGCTGAAGTTCTGCAGGGCGGCACGGTTGCCCATCTCGTAAATACCGCCATCATTATAGGCACGAGGATAGACCCATGCGCTGAAGGTGACGGGTTTATTTCCACCCAGTCCGAACTGCGACGCCCGTGCGAACGTGTCGAAATATTTGTCAACGCCGTCCAGGTCGATACAGCCGCCGATCTTGCCGTCGGCCCGCCATATCCCCGCCGGACTCGGAGCAATCAAAGTTGCATGGTGCGGTACGGGCGTGGTCCGCCATTCCGCCGGGCTGCTGTCGTATGCGACATAACCTTCTCCTTCGTCGAAGGTCCAGTGCGCAACCCACTTCTTAACATGGAGTTTGGCCGCCGCGGAGGTCTGCGACCCGTTCATGTTGCTGACGACGCAGTAGAAACTGCGGTTTTCGTTGCCGACGGTAACCTCCAGTACGGGCAGGCTGGGGGCTCCCAGAGAACCCGCAGCGTCATGCCAGTCGTATGTCAGCGGGCCCTGGTTGTTGTTCTCGCCGCTTCGCGCTTGCACGCTGAAGGTAACCACCTCGTCCCGCCACGCGTTGACGTTGACCGGAGCGGCGTCGACAATCGGCGCGGTCCGAATCGTCTTGAAGGTCCACAACTCGCCGGCCATGTTGTTCGGATCGGTCAAGTCTGTGGCAGGTTTGGTATAGGCATCCACACGCCAGTAATAATCAACGCCTTCTCCCAGCGTGTTGGCGGCAATAACCACCTCTTTCGGGTCACCCGCGGCCACGACCGCATGAGGAATACCGTTTGGATCGGGGACGCCGATCGCCGGATCATTGCTGAAGAAGATTCTGTACTCGACTATCGGGTTCGGCATGAATCCCGGCAGCCATTGCAGCGTGAGGGGCTGCGAAGGATTAACGCCGAGGGCGCCGTCGTCGGGGCTCACTTCCGTACTGGCCCAGTATCCGAAAGCCGTAATGTAATCACGGCCAATAACATTAGCAGTTCCCGCCTGCCACGCAGAGCCAATGGCCGTCCCGTCGCTCACCCATCCGACCGAATGGTAGTCGCCGCCGGTGCCCTCCTTGTGCAGGGACATAAAGTAGTACTTCTTGCCTGCAAAAAGACGTATGGTGTCCGATTCAATGCAGGTCTCTGCAAGAAAATTGTTGCGACTGCCGGCATGGGCTGTGCACGTTGAAATCAGCACAAGGTTGGCCGGGTTGGCATCCGTGCTGAGCCACAGTTCGGCCCTGTCATCCACGCATACCTTGAATCTGTAGTTAGCGGTCTGAGGCGGTATGATACAACCCGTAATGCGGCTGCCATAATTGTCCGCCCTTGATGCAGGGCCGTCGACTCCGTTGAACAGCATCCACGAAGTCGTGGGCTGGTTGGGGTACCGCGCATTGTTCGTCAGGTCAGAGACATTACCACCGGTTATATCGTCGTACGTCTCATACAAGACTACACCCCGGTTGTCCTTGGCGAGCGCCTCAAGCGTGCCCGGAATCCAAAGATACTCCCTCTGAATAGGGGTATAGACAGTTCCGATTACGGTCCCGTCGCTTATCCATCCGACGGAGATATTGTCGCCGCCAGCGCCTTCTTTATGCAAGGCCTCAAAGTAGTACTTCTGACCGGCCTGCAGGGGGATTGCCGACTCGTCGACAACGATATCGGGATCCGCGAAGTCGTTGCGGGCCGTGTAGGCCGTGACGCGTGCGATCCTCCGCAGATTGTTTGGGTCGGCGTCGGTGCTCAGCCACAGTTCGCCGTTGTCGTCAGTACATATCTTGAAGGTGTAGTTGGCGGTCTGCGGCGGTACGATGTACCCTCTGATCCGAGAGCCGAAGTTGTTGATTGCGGCGTACGCCGAATCCAGCCTGTTTACAGGCCCGTCTATGCTGGGCAGCACCAGCCTGAACGTGGGATTGTTCGGGTAATCCGCATGGCTTGTCAGAGCGGCGACGTTGGTTGCGCTGCCGATATTATCCCAGACCTCATACAAGACCTGACCGCGTCCCGCCGACACCGCGCCAGCCAAAGTCAGGCACATCAACATGATCAACACTTTTTTCATTTTGGAGTCCTCCTTAAAACAGAATGGAACCATGTAACATTAGCGCAAATACACTAAGGAAATTACCTGTGAATCAGTTCACCGCGTTGCGGCCACCTTTTTTCTCGCCTTCGTGAAGGGTTGAGTTGATCGATCCTCCTTATCTGCCCTTGCTTTTTCGCCTCGCACAGTCGCCGGCAAGGATGCACATCGCTGCCGCGCAATAATTCACCCGCATAGCAGGCACACCGTGCCTGACAAGACGATTATCAATGAAAAACATGGCTTGCCCGTTCAGGCGTGGTGTGTAATAAAGCACGAATGCCGGATCGACCTGCCAGCGCCCGCTGGGTTACATGCCGATTCACGCTCCATGCCCTTTCCCCCTTACCTCATCCGCCTCTCTCGAAAACCTGCGACCCATTCAGAAGGTGCATTCACCTCCCACGGCTCGGCCTGTTTCAACGATTAATATTATATATATCCTGAGTATCTGCGGCAACAAAAATCTTGTCGCCGACAAACTTTTCCCAAAGAAATGAATTGCGACAGGCATGTTCGGCCTGTCGTCCACCGCCGGCGGTATCGTTGGGGCTGCACGTCCCGCCCCCCCGGGGCATGAAGCCGCTTTGCTTCAGAATGCAGCTTGACAGGACACCGCCCGGCCCGTTATATTTCACACTTCGATCAGCAACAGCGCCCGTAGCTCAGCCGGATAGAGCAACGGATTTCCAATTTTTTTCGAAAAATGCGTTATTTTGCAACTGCGGCGTTCCCAAGGACTTACCAACAGGCAAATATCGCGTGGAATGCAGATATCACTTCTTGGGGTTGTAGTCTGGTTGTAGTAAATCCGGGGCTATCCAAGGTGGTCTGGGCAAGGAACTGCTCAGGCATTCGATTGGCTGTGTAGATGAGCGTTGTTACTACCGCTTGCTGTCTTCTTGTCCCTCCTTTTCGTTCGCATCCGTCTTTCTGGCTGCGATTTTCATCATGAGGTAGCGCTGGCTATGCGGTTTTGCGGCGAATGGACACTTGTTTTTGGGCGGAAAACGCAGCTTTTGTGCGATGTATTTCTATGAATGCCGCATGGTGGCTAGTGCCGTTTCCAGTAATACCGTTTCGCGTTTTTTTAAAGAATTCATAAGTTGTTATTACACATGGTCTTGCGCCATCTTCTGAAATGCTATAAATAGGTTCTCCACAGGCTGCATGGGGCAGCCTCGCTCATGTGGAGAACCGAAAATGGACACGGTAAAAGCACGGACGCTGAGACCCTATGAGGGCCGGAGCTCAGATATATGAAACATCAATTAACCAATGCTGTCAACAGGCTTCATGCGCGAATTATTCTGCTGTCTCGCGGCGGCTGCACCAACGCCGGGATTGCCGAACAGTGCGGCTGCTCGGCGGCCTGGGTCCGAACCATTATTCACCGCTTCAATGGCGGCGGCATTCAAGCTATTGCGTGGTAGCCGTGCTTTTGCGGGCCGACCGGGCCGCGGAAGTTTGCGGCCGAAATCGTCGAGCAGATTTGCGAGGTCGCCTTGTCGCCACCAGAACAACTCATTCGCATGAGCGTCTGGTCGCTTCCGAACTGCGGGAGTATTTCCTACCATCACAAAGCGGAGGTGCAGGCGTACGCGGCCACGCACAATATTAAGTTCTACTGGACGCCGACGAATGCCTCGTGGCTCAATCGCATCGAGTGTCACTTTACAGCGCTGAAGAAATTTGCATTGGATAATACGGACTACCGCAGTCATGCGGAACAAGAAGCTGCCATTGAACAGCACTTGGTACGGCGGAACCGCAAACGTCAAATCAGCATCCAGGATTGGCACATGTATCGTACTCATAGGCAGCGTAAACCTCATGTTCAATCACAAAAGTCTATTACTGGAAACGGCACTAGACGGGTCGATCTGCTTCTCAATCGGATCGATGCGGGCAGCAAAGGCTTCTATCTGAGAGGACTGCTGGAGGCTGTCGAAATCTCCGGAGAGATTCTGCGAAGTCGCTCTCAGTCGCTTCGGCGCGGGTCATTGTTATCAAGGCGACAAGAGATCCGCTCATCTGCTTTGCTCCGCAAATCCGAGTGTTTTTGTCCGGCGAAACGGGATTTTAGCGGGCGAAAGCCATAGAAAACGAGGGGGCAGATATTTCAGGGTTGCGCGGACGTTGCGGGCATGGTAAGTCCCTTGAAGTCAAGTTCCAAAACCGAAAAGAAAAAGAGTCCATTCTTCTTCAAAAAATATTCCCTGTTTTTGTGATGTCCGAACAGGATTCTGCCAGAAAAGTCTCAGCAGTGTTGTTTACCACTTCAACGGTACTGCAGCTTTTTAGATACAAATCCGTATCAGCGTTCTCTACAGCGGAGTTTTCTTTTATCACACCGCGTCTGGAGCCCAAAAAATAGAAACCGAAGCTGCCATTGTTGTTTGCGGTGCAACCGAGTAGAGTGAAATCCGGGACACCCGCTATTCTTACACCAGGCTGGCCTTCAGTCTGGCCATTACGATTTGTGATGCAGTTTATCACCATCATTCGACTGCCACCATCATTTGCATCGAACCTTATCCCACGGAAATTGTTATCCGAGGCATCACAGTTATCAAGAATCACGTTTTTACAGTTCGTTGAGAGATTAAAGCCGTTACCTGCGGTGCAGTTACTGATGTTAAGGTTTTTCAGTAACGCATTGTTAGCCCTTCTAAAATAGATATTATGGTCATAAGCAATAATGCTGCCATTATGAGCAATCTCGCTGTTGGATATTCTCAAATCATTAACGCCCTTGATATGGATTCCCATGGAACATCGTGTTACACCAACATTTTTAAATTGTATTCTTTTAAAGGTATTGCCACTATCCGTATCGGTGAATAATATCCCAAAGACATTGCCCCTGATTGTTTTTCGGTCTGTACTTGATGGATAATGCTGCTCAGTTTGATCCAGTAGCCCATTGAGTGTTAACTCTAATATTGTTATATCGCTATTTACTGTCCCCTCACTGGTACCAATTAGCATCGGTTTATTAACGGAAGTGTCCATGCATATTGAGGTGCTTTCTTTGCTTTGCCCTTGAAGTGTGATATTACTATAAAGAGTCAGTGAGTCGTTGATGAAGTGCTGGCCACTCTGGAGTATTACTTGGCCGCCCCCTTGTGAATGAATGGCGTTGATGGCTTGCTGTATTGACTGGCCTGGCTTTACATAGGTTTTAGGGCGATTGAAGCTCATAAGTAGTTTTGGGGATAACCCGCTACTGCTTTCTTTGCTGTAATATACACTTTGGCCGTCGCTTCCTATGTTGTGGGGCGACTTAATCATTATCGATAATCTGCCGTCGCCCCGCAGTGCTTCTCTGACCTGATTGGTTACGTCAATCTTAATCGAATGGTCATTATCTGTCACCCAGGCATCCAGTTCCTGGTTGCAGGCCGGCTTGTTGTTCCAAGTTACAGTGTTTTCTAGCCAAGTGTCATCGGTCACTAGATATGCGGCATTTTCTACCGGGGCTGTTTGGTCTGATGTTGTGTTGATCCATATAAAGGCATTATCTGGAGCGATTCTTGTTTTCGGCAAATCGAAACGTATCAGAACTTCCATCTGAGAGTTATCGGAATTGACTGTGTTCAAAACCATCGCACTTCCATAGTTTGTGTCGGCAAAAGGTCCACTGCGAACATAAGTGTCGGCTTCGGGAATAATGTGAATATTTCCCTTAACAGGGTCTGCCTGTTTAACGTCACTGCTACAATTAACATCGTTTGCCATTGAATTGGCGGTCAGACTGAGCAAATGTAACATGCCTACAAATACAATCAGGCAAGAGTTATGTAATTTCATAATTACTCCGTGTGCAGATGAACAGTATCTTCAAGGTTAGCCTGTTCACAAACCTTAATATAAGCTGGGAAATCCCACATAACAGTATATCCTTAGCTCGGCTACGCTGCTGAGCTGCTTTTCTAATAGAACATCACATGTGTCTCCACAACTCAAGCTTTCCAACTTCTTCAGCCGGGCGTTTTCCTTTTGAACCGCCTTAAGCTGCCTGGCGTGATTCACGTCCATTTGGCCGTACTGCTTCCGCCAGTTGTAGTACGTGGCGTCGCTGATCCCGATCTGTTTGCCCACTTCTTCCACCGTAAGGCCTTCGGACAATTTGGCCTAAGCTTCCCGAAGCAGCACGACAATCTGCTCTGGCCCGCAATTCTTCCGTTTCATAGGGCATCCTTTCGTTTAGAATCAACTGATTCATACTATCAGATAACCTCCAAATTCGCAATGGTACAGTTTAGGGGTGTCAGACCACATGAGTTTGCCCCAACTGTTGGTATAAAGCCTTCGATAGTAAAGCTTGTGCGTCCCTGGAAACGGTCGACAGCGAAGTTGCGTCATGTGGGGGACATTTCGCAAGGACGGGGCGAATCCGCATGCAACGAGCATAATAGCACCACTTGGCCGGAAACTTACTTTGTCTCTTGCATGATGGAATAAAAAATGATATAAGTATGTCGTCCTTATATTCTAATCAACAGGAAAAAGATGCTATGGAAATTGCGAAACAAAAGACACATTCCGCATCTGTCACACCAAAGACGACCAAGAACGCGTTGCGGCTTGGGATGCTGGTGTTGCTACAAGTTCTTGGCGCGGCAGCAGCCGCGATGGGTGTAGAGCATACGCTGACGGTGGATGGTCAACCGCGCGCTACCATCGTGATCGCCAAGAATCCGACTCCGGCAGTGCGCCTGGCATCGCTGGAACTTCGGCATCACATTGGCAAAATCAGCGGGGCTGTTCTGCCGATCGTGCCGGACGGCGAAAAGGTCGCCGGGCCTTGTCTGTACGTAGGAGAAAGCGACGCAACGCGGGCTCTGGGATTGGACGCCACCGGACTCAAACCGCAGGAATACCTGATTCGATTTGTTCCCCAAGGGATCGTGCTCCTGGGGCGCGACTGGCAGGACACGCCCAAGAACCGCGCCGAAATGGGGCGGGGAACACGCTATGGAACAACGCTGGCCGAGTGGCGCGAAGTGATTGACTACTCGGCGGCAACCGGCGATAGCAATGTCAAGGATCGCATCGAATTACCCGGCATCTTTGACGAGCAGGGCACCTGCTATGCCACCTACGATTTCCTGGAACGTTTTTGCGGTGTGCGATGGTATGGCCCCACCGACTTGAACATCATTATCCCCAGCAAGCCGACACTCGCAGTGCAGGGTGACGACGTGAAACGCGCGCCCGCCTTTGCGTATCGCGAAGGCATTGGGGACGGCTACCCTATTGTGAAAGCGCAGTGGAACAAGCCCACGCCCGACCAACTCAAGCTCTATTGGCGCCGCCTGCGTATGGGGGGTGAGAAATGGGGAGGGAATCACTCGATTAGAAGCTTCCAGGACCGATTCCTGCACAAGAACCCGGCTTGTCCCGAATTGTTTGAGAAGGAGCGCCCCGACTTCTTTGCACAAGGAACCACGGGGGGAGGCTTCGTACGCCAATTATGCTTCACCAACCCGGACGTGGTTGCGCAAATGGTACAGGACGCACGCGATTTCTTTGACGGCAAGGGAATTAAGAAACTATGAAAGCCAGATGCCCGGTGGCGAGTGATTGGTTATACTCGCCGTGACAAACTCGCCGCTGGGACGGCAGTTGCTGTAATGACAACTTTATCGAGGAGCATCTGGCTATGAAGACCATTTTAGCAAT
>JACZKQ010000037.1 GCA_014859965.1 Phycisphaerae bacterium | reverse complement strand
GTTGTGGGCGCGGGCGCGATGGGGCGGATGCATGCCGAATTGGCGCTTCGTTATAATCCGGCCGTGCTGATTGTATCGGATTTGCAGCAGGAGCGGCTTGACGAAACGGCGCGATGCATTGGCGACAAGGCAGCACAGAAGGGCACTCGACTGATTTGCGTTACGGCGGACAGATTGGAGTCGACGGTTCGGGAGGCGTCGCGCGGGGCGGGGGCGGACGATATTATTCTTGCGGTGGGCGTGCGAGGGGTTCAGCAGGCGGCGATTGCGCTGCTTGCCGACGGGGGGGTTGCCAATCTGTTCGGCGGGCTGCCGAAGGGCAGTCATATCCTTGATCTCGATGCGCTGGCGGTGCATTACCGGGAGATCAAGCTGGTCGGCTCCAGCGGAGGCGACCCCAGCGACATGGCCGCGACGCTGAAGGCGATCCATGCGGGGGATATCGATGCGGGCAATTATGTAGCGGCGGTCGGCTCGCTGGACAACGCCCTTGATGTTCTGAAGATGATCAAGGAAACCAAGATCGACGGCAAGGCGATTCTTTACCCCCACATTGGGCAAACGGCGCTGGAAAGAGTGTCCTACTGGGACAGGCATGCTGAAAAGGCGTTCCTCGAAAAACACCTGCCGTCGGCGTGAGAATCTTGCAGGGCAAACGCATTCTCCTCATAACTCGCTGGGCAGCCGGCGGCCGCCAGGACCGAGCAAAACCGGCCGGGGCCCCAGAGGCCAAAATCCCCCCCCCGGCGAACAGATGCTCCTGATTTTGGCCTCTGCCCAACCGGTTTTGCTCTCCAGGGTCGGCGCAGGTTGGGTTTGGGATGCGGACATCCGGAGAATGTGTTTGCCCTGGAGAATCCTGTTGCCAAACAGCGTGGGAATCCGCATAATTGCAGCCTCAAAGGAAGAGTCAGCAGGCAAACGGCTTAGCTAAGGCGATTATTGAATCAGGGAGAGCATGCTATGGAGCGTATGAACATTTTAGACCCCTTGGTATTTGTAATTTTTGTCGCGGCGGTCATTACCGTCGGCCTTGTCAAGAGCCGTAAAGGGAAAACCAGCGAAGACTACTTTTTGGCGGGCCGGGGGCTGCGCTGGTGGCTGATCGGTTTTTCGCTGATTGCGGCGAATATTTCCAGCGAGCAGTTCGTCGGCATGAGCGGAAACGCCGCGAGCCACGTGGGTATGGCCATCGCCAGTTACGAGTGGATGGCGGCCGTTACGCTGGTGGTTGTCGCGTTCGCCTTTCTGCCTTATTTCCTCAGGGCGGGCATCTACACCATTCCGGAGTTTCTCGAATATCGCTACAATCCTTCGGCGCGGCTGATCATGGCCGTGATGATGCTGCTGATTTACATGCTGCTGCTTGGGGCGGTGACGTATTCCGGGGCCCTTACCGTCAATACGATGGCCGAAGAGATGCAGATGCCTTTTATACCGTCGCTTGCGCAGGCGTCGCTGGTGATCGGACTGATCGCGATGGTGTACGTTGCGGCGGGCGGGCTGAAGGCGTGTGCCTGGGCCGACCTGATCCAGGGCAGCGCGTTGATTATCGGCGGGGCGATTGTGATGATCTTTGCCTTCAAGATGCTGGGCGGCGCGACGGAAGCCCACTACATCGAAGACGTGAGCACAGGGGCCGTCGGACTGAAGTCTTTCACCCCCGACCAGGGTGCTCTGGAGCGGTTTGTGTCGCTTAACAAGGTGCGGCTGAATATGTTCCTGCCGAAGGATGACGCGGTGCTGCCGTGGACGGCGCTGCTGCTGGGCCTGTGGATTCCGAACTTCTATTACTGGGGTCTCAACCAGTACATTACGCAGCGGACTTTAGGTTCTGCGTCGCTTGCACAGGGCCAGAAGGGCATCGTGTTCTCGGCGTTTATGAAGCTGCTCATTCCCTTTGTCATCGTGATCCCCGGGATCATCGCCTTCAATCTGTTCGCACCCAGCCTGAAACTCAAGGCCGTCGACGATAATGCGCCGGTTTTTGCGAAGTACAAGATGGCCAATCCGGACACGGCGTTCGTCCGTGTTGCCGAGTCTCCGTCGCCCGAGGCTGCTTCGGCCGCGGCGCAGGATGCGATCATAGTCGGCATCTACCCGGATGCGGCTGCGCTGAAAGCGAATAAGCCAAGGAGTGCGTTTGTCCTTCCGATCACCCGGCAAGCCTACGACACGCTGGAGATGAAGCCGTATACGGTTTTCAAGTCGGATGACAAATCGTGGCAGGAGGTTTTTCCTGCCCTCGGCGCCGAACTGTCTGAGTACAATGAGGCGACAGTAAAGGCGGCCAAAGAGGCCAACGCAAAAGTCAATACGGAAAAATTCATCGGCTATAAGTATGACTCGGCGCTGGCCCAACTGCTGGCCAATGTGCTTCCGCGGCGGGTCGGTCTCGTCGGTTTTGTGCTCGCGGCCCTTCTGGGTGCGATCGTCAGTTCGCTGGCGGCGATGCTCAATGCCGCCTCCACCATTTTCACGATGGACATTTTCAAGAAATGGATTCGGCCGGACGCGCCGCAGAAGACGTTTGTCCTGCTTGGGCGTATCTGTGTCGTCGTCTTTTCGGTTATCGCGGTGCTCCTGGCGCCGGCGCTGGGCAACCCCAAGTTCAGCCACAGCATTTTCACGATTATTCAGGAAAGCCAGGGTTATTTGTCGCCCGGCATTCTCTCGGTCTTCGTTTTCGGGCTGCTCGTACGAAAGGCCCCGGGAATCTGCGGGGCGGTGGGCCTCATCACCAACGTGATTGTCTACGGCGGGCTGAAGTATGTTTCTACCTTTACGGGCCTTATGGAGCATCATTTGATGAGCACGCTGATCGGCAACTTCCTTAACAGGATGGCCATCAGCTTTGTCGTCTGCCTTGCTGTCATGACGGTCATCACCATCGTAAGGCCTTTGGCACAGCCTGTAGAGTTCAAGCAGCAGACCACCATCGATTTGCAGGGCTCCAAAGGCGCGCGAACCGCGGGTATCGTGGTGGTGGTTCTCACTGTGGTTCTCTATGTCCTGTTCAGTCCCATTGGCCTGGCGAGATAATCTTAGGTCACGCGGAGCCCCAAGGACACGGGTCCCGGTGCGCCGAGACACGTTTGCAAACGGAAAAAGGATACAGTGAAAGGGGGCCGATATGGTCCGTTGGTCAGGCTTACTGCTGATCGGTTTGGCGTCGATTTTCACAGGTTGCGAGGCGATGGACGCGCCGCCCGGCGAGGCGGCCGTCACCGCCGAACAGACGCCGCAAATCGTCGAGACCGCCGAGGCCGAGGCCGATTCGGCTGCCCCGGCGCGTGGGCCGGCGGGCGACTGGGAAAACCCTGAGATTTACGGGATCAACAAGGAGCCGGCTCACGCCACGCTTATTCCGTATCCCAATGTGGAGCTTGCCCTCCGCGGGATTCGAAATAATTCGCCGTACTATCTGTCTCTTAACGGCAAGTGGCAGTTTCAGTGGACGCGCAGACCCGCCGACCGACCCGTCGATTTTTATAGACCGGATTTCGACGTGAGCGCATGGGATACGATACCCGTTCCGTCGAACTGGCAGATGCACGGCTACGGCAGGCCCATCTACCTGAACATCCAATACCCGTTCCCAGCGAACCCGCCGTACATTCCCCACGATTACAACCCCGTCGGCTCGTATCGGCGCACGTTTTATGTTCCCGCGGAGTGGCATGGCAGACAGGTGTTCATCCATTTCGGGGGCGTTGACAGTGCTTTCTATATCTGGGTCAACGGTCACAAGGTCGGCTACAGCCAGGACAGCATGCTGCCGGCCGAGTTCGACCTGACGCCGTACCTTCAGTCCGGCGCCAATACGCTGGCGGTGGAAGTCTATCGCTGGTCCGACGGCAGCTATCTCGAAGATCAGGACATGTGGCGGCTTTCCGGCATTTTCCGCAACGTCTATCTTATGGCCGCGCCGGCTGTTCACATCAGCGACTTTCATGTGCGGGCCGATCTCGACGAGACGTATGAAAACGGTCTCTTGCAGATTCGCCCGAAGATTCGTATGTTCAAGCAGGTGGACACGCGCGGCTGGACGGTGCAGGCGCAGCTTTACGACGGCGACAATCAACCTGTATTGCCCGTCGTGCTGAGCCGCCCGGTGAACCAGATCATCAATGAGAAATATCCGCAGCGGGACAACGTGAAGTTTGCGCTTCTGGAGACCACGGTCGAGGCGCCGAAAAAATGGTCCGCCGAGATTCCTAACCTTTACACGCTCGTCCTGACGCTGCACGACGCCGAAGGCAATCTGATGGAGGCTGAAAGCTGCCGCGTGGGTTTCCGCAAGATCGAGATCGCCGGCGGTCGGGTGCTCGTCAACGGTCAGCCCGTCCTCTTTTACGGCGTCAACCGCCACGAGCACGACCCGGACCACGGCCGGGCGATTCCGATTACCCGCATGATCCAGGATATCAAACTGCTCAAGCAGAACAACATCAATGCCGTGCGGACCTCGCATTACCCAAACGATCCGATCTGGTATGATCTTTGCGATCAGTACGGCATGTATCTCATCGATGAAGCGAATCTCGAAACGCACGGTGTGGGGGGCCTGCTGGCCAATGAGCCGCAATGGCACGGTGCGTTTGTGCAGCGGGCGGTCGGCATGGTCGAACGCGATAAGAATCATCCGTCCGTGATCTTCTGGTCGCTCGGCAACGAGAGCGGGTGCGGGCCCAATCACGCGGCCATGGCGGCATGGATCAAGGATTATGATCCGACGCGGCCGATCCATTACGAAGGGGCCGTCGGCAAGCCCACGGACCCGTACTATGTGGACGTTATGAGCCGCATGTACCCGAAGATCGGAGAACTCGTTGCGCTCGGGACCCGTGCCAATGACGACCGGCCGGTGGTCATGTGCGAGTACGCCCATGCAATGGGCAATTCCGTCGGCAATCTGAAGGAATACTGGGATGCCATTCGCTCGCATCGGCGGCTCATCGGCGGCTTTATCTGGGACTGGGCCGACCAGGGCCTGCGCAAACGTTCGCCCGAGGGCAAGGAGTACTGGGCCTACGGCGGCGACTACGGCGACAACCCGAACGACGGCAATTTCTGCTGCAACGGTCTCGTCGGTCCCGACCGCAAACCCAACCCGTCGCTCCATGAGGTCAAGAAGGTGTATCAGCAGATACAGGTGCGCCCGGTCGATCTCGCCTCGGGCAAGATCCTTGTCCGCAATGATTACCATTTTCAGGATATGGGCCTGATCACGACGCTGTGGGAACTCACCGAGGACGGAAAGGTGCTGCAAAGCGGCGAGTTGAGAGGCCTGAATCTGCCTCCGCAGACAGAACAGGAAGTGACTATCCCTCTGGAGACGCCGACGGCGGCCCCCGGGCGCGAGTACCATCTGAAGGTAACGTTCGCACTGGCGGAAGAAGCGAGCTGGGCCCCCAAAGGTCACGTTGCGGCATGGGAGCAGTTTCAATTTCCCGTCGAGTCGCCGCCTGTGCCGGGTGCCGATCTCGAAAGCCTGGGCCTGGTCAGCTTCCTACGGTCCGACAAGGCGGTCACCGTCAAAGGCGTCGACTTCCTGCTTACGGTTGGCACGGCTGACGGCGCCATCGGGTCCTTTACATACAAGGGCACGGAACTTATGGCTTCGCCGCTTGTGCCTAACTTCTGGCGTGTTCCCATCGATAACGATCGCGGCAATGGAATGCCCGCCCGGCACGGCGTGTGGAAAGATGCCGCCGCCAATCGCACGGTCACGGCGGTCACCGTCGAACAACTGACGCCGCAGAGCATTGTGATTCGTGTCGCCGCGACGCTGCCCGCGGGGCAGTCGTCGTGCGGCTTTGAATATACCGTTCTCGGCAGCGGCGAGGTGATTGTGCAGGCGGCTGTCGAGCCCGTGGGTCAACTGCCGGAACTGCCCCGGTTCGGCATGACGATGGCGACGCCGGGTGAATTCAGCACTGTTGCGTGGCTCGGACGCGGGCCGCATGAAACCTATTGGGACCGCAAAACGGGCGCGGCCGTGGGCCGCTACTCGGGCAAGGTCGAGGAACTTATTCACGAGTATGTTCGTCCTCAGGAAAACGGTAACCGTTCGGACGTGCGCTGGCTGACGCTGACTAATGCCGCCGGGGCAGGCCTTATGGTCATCGGCGCGCCGACCGTCGACTTCAGCGCTTGGCCTTATACCGCCCAGGCTCTGGAGCAGGCGACGCATATCCACGAACTGCCCCGCAGCGAAACGATTACCTTGAACATCGATTGCCGGCAGATGGGCGTCGGCGGGGATGACAGTTGGGGGGCGCGAACGCATCCGGAGTACATGCTGCCGGCGAAATCCTACAGCTACAGCTTCCGCATGCGGCCGTACGACCCGGCCATGGGCGATCCCGGCGTTCTTGCCCGCACCGCGGCCGGCCGGGATTGAAACCGACCGGTTAAGATGGTAGAATGGCGATTGCGGCGGAGTTGAGTGAGCCGCCGAGCGCGCGGGTTGCGGTAAGCTGCCATTTTGCGCGGCGAGAATTGTTGCGTGGGTTATTGAGCGGCACGCAAGACCTGGTGTTTCGGAGGATAAGTGATGCGATACGCGGTAATCATACTCTGTCTTTGGCTTGCCGGCAGCCTTGGCGCTGCAGAGCAGTTCGTGCCTTTTGTTATCCCCGCCAGGCCGAATCCCGATTCGCTCATCGGATTCAGACCGGAGCCGATCAAGGGCGAAAGTGATCGTCTGGTCGTCCGCTCGGCCCATTTCTATCGTGGTGACGAGCGGATTCGCCTCTGGGGCGTGAATCTTTCCTTTGGGGCCAATCTGCCGACGCATGCCGATGCCGAACAGGTGGCCGCGCGGCTGGCGGCGGCCGGCGTCAATACGGTGCGGCTGCATCATCTCGACACCTCGCGTTATCCGCGCGGGTGGTGGACCGCCAAAGATGGAAAGACCATCGAACCGGAGGCGTTCGACAAACTCGATTACTTCATCGACCAACTGGCGAAGAACGGCATCTACGTGAATCTGAATCTCCATGTGGGCCGGGCCCATAGCGAGTATCTCGACCTGCCAAAGAGCAACACCAGCTATGACAAGATCATCAACATTTTTACTCCGGCGCTGGTCGAGGCTCAGAAGGATTTGGCCCGCGAGGTCCTCTCCCGCGTCAACATGTACCGCAATACCACGTACGCCGACGATCCGGCAATCGCCATCGTCGAGATCACCAATGAGAACAGCTTGTTCATGTGGGACGCCGATGAAAAGCTTCGTTCGCTGCCGGTCTATTACGCGGACATCTTGCAAAAGCAGTATAACGGATGGCTCGTGCGGCGGTACGGCAGCACCGCACGTCTCGGGGGCGAATGGAGCAAGCAGGCCGAAGCGCTTGGCGAGAACCTGCTGAAAAACGGCGACTGGACGGGCGCGCGTTCCGCGGCGGGGGTACCTGCGGGCTGGAACCTCGAACAGCATTCCGGTTGTAAGGCCGAGGCGGCTCTGACGAACTATCAGGGCCGGGCCGCACTGGAGCTGAAGCCCGTTGCGCTGAACGGCACGGATTGGCATCTCCAGTTCAACCAGGGTGGTTTTGCTGTTAACGAGAATCGCTACTACACGGTCAGCTTCAGTGCCGCCGCGGGCGCACCGAGGAGCGTTACCTGCAATGTCTCCATGGCCCATGAGCCGTGGAGCAATCTCGGGCTGAGCCGCCGCATCGACCTGACCGGTCAATGGCAGCAGTTTCGCCTGGGGTTCACCGCCAAGGCCGGCGATGCGAACGTGCGCGTAAGCTTTGTCCTGGGCGGGGATAAGGCTTCGGTGTGTCTGGCGGATGTTCGGCTGCGGCCCGGCGGTCTCGAAGGACTCGGCGGCGGCGAACGCATCGAAGACGCATCCGTACGGTTGTATTCAGAGACCGAGACGCCGCAACGGATTGCTGACCGCATGCGGTTCCTTGCGGAAACTGAAAAGACGTACTTCGACGACATGCGGATTTATGTGAAGGATCGTTTAGGCAGCAAATCGCTTGTTACCGGGACGATTGTGTTCGGGCCTTTGGGCCTTTACGGGCAGAGCGATATGGACTTCGTCGACGCCCATGCTTACTGGCAGCACCCGCGTTTCCCCGGGCGGCCGTGGGACGCCGGCAACTGGCTGATCGATCAGAAACCGATGACGGACCATCCCGCGGAGGCGGCGCTGTTTCGGCTTGCGTGCGAGCGTCTCGCGGGCAAACCGTTCACGGTGACCGAATACAACCACCCCGCGCCGCTCGATTCACAGGCGGAATGTGTTCCGATGATCGCGTCTTTCGCGGCGGCCCAGGATTGGGATGGCGTGTGGCTGTATACCTACAGCCACGGCACCGATGACTGGGACCGCGATCGAAGCAACAGCTTTTTCGATGTGGACTCCAACCCGGCAAAGTGGGGTTTTATGCCTGCGGCCGCGGCCATTTTTCGCATGGGCGGTGTGCCGGCGCTCAACCACCTGACTGCCGCCGGCCTGGTCGACGGCGCCGACGTGGCGGATTCGCTTGTAGCGCTGCACAATCGCTATGACCGCAACATGTTCGGCGTGCTCACCGGCAAGGCGGAACTCGAATGGAAGGACCTCCTGACGACGCAGGTCGCGTCGCGGCTGTCTTCGCGGTCCATGAAGGGCATCGTTTCCGCCGGGCCTCCGGTGCGGCTGCGGTGGGACGTTGATGCAGACAAGAACGGCATGTATGCGGTGATCGCCGGCGGCGCCGAGGTCTTCACGGGCCACGCGGGTCGCTTCGGTGACGCCTCCTCCGGCCGCATTGTTGTGGACGCGCCTGACTTTGCGGCCGTGACCATGACGGCGCTGGATGCCGTCGCTCTGAATCGCTCAAAGAAGATCCTCGTCACCGCCTGCGGACGCTGCGAAAACACCGGAATGCAGTTCTCGGAAGACCGGCGGACCGTCGGGCGAAACTGGGGCAGCGGCCCTGTTCGCATCGAGGCCGTCAGTGCCCGCATTGCAGTGCCCGCGGGCCGCTGGACATGCCGGGCGCTCGCTCCCGACGGAACCCCACAGGCCGATGTTCCCGTCAACAACGCGACCATTCCCGCGACGATCCAACTGTCACCGCACTACAAGACGATGTGGTATCTGCTCACCCCGTTACAATGAAAACAGGAGTCCCTGCGATGAAAAAGCCGACCGTCATTTCTCTTACATGCTGCCTCTTGTCCGCGATTTCGTATGCCGCAACCCGCGCGGTTGTGGAACCGGCCCACAGCATTCCCGTCACTTATGACGTCGACGTTGTGGTCGTCGGAGGCGCATCCGGCGGGGTCGCCGCGGCGATCGAAGCGGCGCGCGGCGGCGCGAGCGTCTTTCTTGCTGCGCCGCGGCCGTATCTGGGGGAGGATATGTGCGCAACCTATCGCTTGTGGCTTGAAGAGGGGGAAGAACCCGCCTCGGACCTCGCCCGGAAGCTGTTTCAACAACCGGTCGCTACGGCCATTGGCAAAGGTGTTGCCTTTAAGTATCGCACCGACTTGCCGTCGGCGCCGCTGCACAAGGATTCAGACGCCAACCCCAAACTTACCGATGGGCAATGGACCGGTGCGTCGAATCAGAGCGTCCAGTACGACGGCGACGTAACTGTCGATATCGACCTCGGCCGGGTTCGCGAAGTGGGCGGTGTACACGTTCTGGCTTTTCAGCGGAACGACGATTTCGAGGTGGACCGCATCCGCATCTCGGCAAGCGTCGACAACGCGACCTGGCAGCCTGTCGCCGCGGTCCGCAACGACAAACTCGGGCAGGGCGGCTTCGAAGGGGATCCCCTTATCCTTTCTGCGGATGTGAACACCGCGGCCCGCTACATTAAGTGCCAGTGCACCAGGGGCCCCAACGCCAAACGTATTCTGCTCGGCGAGATCATCGTGGAAGATGCCGAAGCCGGCCCGGACGCGGCCGCTCCCCGGCCCTTGCCTTATATGGTTACCCCCATGCAGGTCAAGCATACCTTCGACGAGGCATTGCTCGATGCCGGCGTACAGTTCCTTTTTGGCTGCTATGCCACCGACGTCCTCACCGACGAAGCCGGCAACGTCGCCGGTATTGTGATGACCAACCGCTCGGGCCGGCAGGCTGTCAAGGCCAAGGTCGTTATCGACGCCACTCCGAATGCCGCTGTCGCCCGTATGGCGGGCGCTGCCTTTCATGACTTGCCCGCAGGCCTGCGCACCTTCAAACGCGTTGTGCTCGCCGAACAGATCGACCAGGACACCCCCCACGCAAGACGTCTGCCCGTTCGCGTCGCCCCGCGCCCCAGTCAGCGGCGGAGCTTTGAGGCGTTCGAATATACGCTCACCATTCCGGCGAGTGACAACTCCTTTGCCGCCCTGGCCCGCGCCGAGCAGATCGCCCGCGACCAGACTTTTGCGGTCTCCCAGGCGGACGCATCTGAGATCCTCTTCCAACTTCCCGGCGAGCCCGTGCAAGGCAACAAGACGCTCGCCGGTCCCTGGCCCGGCGCCGATCGCGTGGATATGGACGTCCTGCGTCCCGCCGGTGTGCAGCGGTTGTATGTGCTTGGCGGGTGTGCCGATGTTTCGCGCGAGTCCGCCGAATCGCTGCTTCGGCCGCTGGAGTATATGAATCTGGGGGCGCGCCTCGGCAAGCACGCGGCCCAGGAGGCCCGTAACCTGCAGAAGCCGTTCCGTGTGAAGCCGCCGGCCCGCACCGCCGAGGCCGCTGTGAAAGGACAGGTCGCCGAGGTTCTCAACGATATCTATCCTCGGCGCAGCATTCTCGAGACGGTTCGCTATGAGTCCCACGCCGTTCCCGTGCTCGCCGAATACGACGTTGTCGTCGTCGGCGGCGGCACAGGGGGGGCGCCCGCGGGCATCGGCGCTGCACGCCAGGGGGCACGCACCCTCGTCATCGAGTATCTGCACGGACTCGGCGGCGTAGGAACGCTCGGACTCATCAGCAGTTATTACCACGGGAACCGGGTTGGCTTCACCGCCGAAATCGACAACGGCATGCGGCAAATGCATCCCGACGCCATCAGCCGCGGCGGCTCGTGGAACGTCGAACTCAAAATGGAATGGTACCGCCGCCGGCTTCGCGAGGCGGGCGCCGATATATGGTTCGGCGCGCTCGGCAGCGGCGCCTTTGTGGAAGACGGTCGCGTCAAAGGCGTCATCGTCGCCACGCCGGACGGCAGGGGGGTTGTGCTGGCCAAATGCGTGATCGACGCCACCGGCAATGCCGGCATCGCCGCCGCCGCCGGCGCCGAATGCGTGATTACCGATGAAAGCCACATCGCCGTTCAGGGCACCGGGCTGCCGCCCCGTGAACTCGGCGCCAGCTATACCAACACGGATTACACGTTTATTGACGATTCCGACGTGACGGACATGTGGGCATCTTTTGTTCTGGGCCGGGAAAAATTCAAGACCGCGTACGATATGGGTCAGCTTATCGACACCCGCGAACGACGTCAGATCGTCGGCGATTTCACTCTGTCACCCGTCGACATCTATAAACGCCGCAGTTTCCCCGACACGATCGTTGTGGCGATGAGCAACTTCGATTCGCACGGCTATACCGTGCACCCGGCGTTCTACATCCGTCCGCCGGATCGCGAAGGAATGATCGCCGACGTTCCGTACCGCTGTCTGCTGCCCAAGGGTCTGGACGGCATTCTGGTGACCGGCCTGGGCGTCAGCGCCCACCGCGACGCGATGCCGGTCATTCGCATGCAGCCGGACATCCAGAACCAGGGCTATGCCGCCGGTGTGGCAGCGGCCATGATTGCACGCGACAATCTCACTACGCGTACACTGGACATCAAATCGCTCCAGAAGCACCTTGTCGAAAAGGGCATTCTCCCGGAGCGCGTCCTCACCGACCGCGATTCGTTCCCGTTAGCTGAATCCGAGATCGCCGCGGCGATCAAGAAGGTAGTCAACGACTATGAGGAGATTGAGACCCTTCTGGCTCATCCGGAAGCGGCCCTTCCCATGCTGCGGGACGCCTGGGGCAAGGCGGCTTCCGACGCCCACAAACTCGTCTACGCCCACATTCTGGGCATTCTCGGAGACGCGACCGGCGCCGAAACCCTTATGGCCGCTGTTTCCGCCGCCGAATGGGACAAAGGCTGGAATTACACCGGCATGGGCCAGTTCGGCCGAAGCCTCAGCTACCTCGATACGCTGATCATCGCCCTGGCGCGGACGGGCGACAAAAGGGCCCTCAAACCCATCCTCGCCAAAGTCGCTCAACTTGACGCCGCGGCCGAGTTTTCTCACCACAGGGCTGTCGCCGTCGCTTGTGAAACCCTCAATGACCCTGCCGCCGCGCGGCCGATAGCCGAACTCTTGGGCAAGTCGGGCATGACCGGTCACGCCTGCACCGACGTCGCCGCCATGCGAAAGCAGCAGCCCGCCAGTTCGACCGACAACACGACCCGCAACGTTTCACTGCGCGAGCTTGTGCTGGCCCGCGCCCTCTATAACTGCGGGGACTACCGGGGCCTGGGCAAGAGGATACTCGGCGAATATGAGAAGGATTACCGCGGCTACTACTCACGGCACGCCCACGCGATCCTGAACAGTCCACGGTAAGGATGCTGACGAGCGCCAGACAGGTGACTGTCGGTACGCTTGTGTTCTTGACGAAAGAAACAGGGTGGCTGTCCCTGGTTTGGGTATATGAGAGCGGTGACTCTGTCCTATAGGTCCTGCAAGGGCAGCCCGGTCCGGATGCGCAGTGCCGGCGGTGCATCGTGCACTTCTACAGGAACGCCTTCTCAGCACCAGTTCATGTCGTCGCGCGGGGCGATGCGTCTCATGAACAGGCTCTTGTCAGCCTCTTCGTCGTTGGTGATTTTCATGTTTTTGGCATCCCAAACGAGTGTGCGTCCGGGGTGCAGCAGGGCGATATCGCCAAGGACGATGATCTCGGACAAGGGTCCGGCATAATCGAACGACGACATGGCCTTGTCTTCGCCTTTGCACGCTAATGTCCAGTTGTCGAAGTGGCTCTGGCCCTTGCAGCGATAGGCTACCTCCGGCGGGCGGGGCGTTTCCTTCATGACACTTTCGGGGATGATGCGTGCGCCCTGGCTGTGGCTGCCGGCCATGATGGAGGCCTTCTCGCCGACCATCACCGAACCGCTGGTTATGGGGGTGCGTCCTTTTTCGAGGTCGCGGGGCCAGGGGAACTCGATGTCGGCGCCGAGATAGTATTTCAAAGTGACCGGCGGCTTTTCGCCGCGCGATCCGAACTCCCATGTGATCACGCCCGATCGCGGCAGCGAGCCGGGATAGGCGGGGGTATTGACCTCGGCCCGGACGCTCAGCGGGATGCGCAGGTCCAGGGCGTAATAGGCCGGGTCGAAGATGTGCGCGGCCATGTCGCCGACGGCGCCGCTGAAGTGCGTGTAGCGTATCCACTCGCGGTTCATGTAGCTGTCGCTGAAGGGGATCATCTCGGCGCGATTGAGGTAGAGATCCCAGTCCAGTGTTTTGGGGATGACGCTGCCCTGGATGAGGGGCTTGTCGATCCAGTAGTTCTTCGTCGAATAGGCGATCACTTCGCGTATCTTGCCCACGCTCTCGGCCAGGCCCCAGTCCCTCAGCATCGCCGAACTCCGCGACGAATGTCCCTGGTTGCCCATCTGTGTGACCACCTTCGGGTATTTTTTGGCTTCTTCGGCCAGCAGCCGTACTTCGTTGACGGTGTGGCACAGCGGCTTCTGGCAGTAGACGTGTTTGCCGTGACGGATTGCATGCAGCGAGATCGTGTAATGGTTATGCTCCGGCGTTGCGATGCAGACGGCGTCGATGTCCTTGCCGATCTTGTCGAACATGACGCGATAGTCTTTCCAGAGTTTGATGCCTTGAAGCTCCGGCTTACCGGCGATGCACTTGCCGAAGCGGTCTTCGTCGACGTCGCACAGGGCGATGACGTTGTTGCTTCGCGTCAGGTATCTCAGGTTGTCCGATCCCTGGCTGCCGATGCCTATGCCGGCGATGTTGAGTTTGCCGTTGGGCGAATCGCCCGCTTTGAGGATGTTGAACGGAGCAACGCCCGCTGCGGAAGCGGCAAGAGCACCTTTGAGAAAATCGCGACGTCTGATGGATTTCATAACGAATCTCCTTCCAAAAAGCCCTGTCAACCCAGATCAGTCCGGCCCGGCCCAGCCCGTGATCATATCATTATACCAGTAAACGGCCAGAGAGCCAACAGCAATTGCAGGATTGAGCGGCTCTATCGGGGAGGCTTGCCCCTGTTCTTCGGTCCGGTGCTTATGAGAGCAACCCTGATCATGACCCTGCTGGCCCGGACCTCGGCATCTCGATTCGGGAAACTTTTTTGCGTTATTCGACGGCGTTGATCCTGGTGTAGAGGTCCCGCCACGCCGGGCCCTGCGATTCGACGTACTCGGCTTTCCATTTTGCCAGTTGCTTCTTGAAGTCCTCCACGTCGGCTACCGGGTTGATCTTCACCCCCTCGGCCTCCAGCGTCTTCAGCGCCTCAGCCTGCACCTCCAAGTCCAGTGCATTCTGCCAGGCCGCCGCCTCCCGCGCGCATTCCTTGACCACCTCCTGAAGGTCGGCGGGCAGCGCCTCCAGCCAGTCCTTGCGAAACATGTAATAGACGCATGCCGCAATGTGCGACGTTTTTGACAGGAACTTCGCCTGCTCGTTGAACCGCATAGAAAGCAGCATGTCCGGCGAGGCCTCCAGTCCGTCGATGACGCCCGTCTGCAGCGCGCTGTACACCTCACTCCAGTCCGTCGTGGTCGCATTCGCCCCCAACGCCTTGAACATACCCACGTAAATCGGGTTGGGGCCGCGCATCTTCAGGCCCTTCAAATCCCCCGGCTGCACAATCGGCCGCGTCTTGTTCAGCATATGCCTAAACCCCATGCCCTGCCCGCCGACCGCCACAAAGTTGTGCGCCGCCAGAAGGCGCGACACCTCACCCTCCATCGCATCCAGCACCCGAACCTGGTGCGCCTCGTCCTTATACACGTACGGATACTCGAATAAGGCCAACTGCGGCACGTATCGCGCCGTCCCCGACGCCAGCGTAGTCACCATCTCAAGGGAGCCGTCGTGCACCATCTCGACCAGTTCCCGCTGATTGCCCAGTTCGCCGATGTAGAAAGCCTCTGTCCGAATCCGCCCGCCGCTTTTCGCCTCGACCAGCTCACAGAATCGAGCCATCGCCTTGCCGACGGTCCCGTGGGACGCAAGCGGCGTCGTGACCCGCATGCGATACGTCTTTTCCCCCGATCTGCGGCAGGACCCTGCTCCGACCAGAAGTGCAGCCGTCGCCGCGATTGCTGCGAATGCCAGAATACGCGATGCTCTTGCTTTTTGCATAGACTTGCTCCTTTTCTGTTCCATCCTACTGAGCGGGCAACGCGACGTCAACCCAGCCCGCGGGAATCAGCACCAGTTGCGGGACAAACAAAACCAGTACCGCCACAATGATCAGGACCGCAAAAAACGGCAGCAGAACGCGAACGCTCCGCTCGATCGGCAGCCCCGCAATCGAGCACGAAACGAACAGCATCGACCCCACCGGCGGCGTGAGGGCGCCCAGCAGCATCGTGATCGCCATGAGCACCGCGTAATGAACCGGATCAAAGCCAAGGCTTGCCCCGACCGCCGCAACGGTTGTCGCGAACATCGTGATCAAAACGGTCGGATCGAGAAACGAGCCAAGAAAGATAAGAACAGCCATGATCGCCAGTGTGGCAATATAGGCGTTGCCGATTCCGCCGGTGATTTGCTCGACCACGAGGCTTTGAAACTTTGCCCTCACCAGCACGTTAGAAAAAACCTTGGACACGGCCAGGACAATCATGACTATTGCAGTCGTGTTCGCTGCGCCGATAAGCACCGCCGGCAGCCGCCGCAGCTTAAATCGGCGACTGATCAATCCGTACGCCAAACCGTAGATCACCGCCGCCGCACCGGACTCGGTCGGGGTGAACTTGCCCCCGGCGATGCCAGCTACGATAATCACGGGGATCATCAATCCGCCCAGCGACCGCACAAAGGCCCGCAGCATGGATTTGAGGCCGTGCGGTCGCGGCGTGGGATCGTAGCCGCGGATACGGCAATAAACGGCGTTGACCGCCATCAGGCCCAAACCGACCAGGATGCCCGGAATCAACCCGCCCAGAAACAGCTTCGCCACCGACAGCCCCGTATAGTATGAGAACATGATCATCGCAATGCTCGGCGGAATGATCGGGCCGATCACCGCGGCCGAGGCCGTTACCGCCACCGCATAATCTTTGCCGTATCCCTGCTTGATCATAGCCGGGATCATGATCGGGCCGATCGCCGCCGTGGTCGCCACGCCCGATCCTTGAATGCTCGCAAAGAACATTGAACTGAGAATGTTGACGTGCCCCAGGCTGCCGCGGAAACGCCCGACCATTGCGTCAGACAAGTCTACCAGCCGCTCGGTGATATTGCACTCGGTCATCACGAAGCCGGCCAGGATAAACAGGGGAATCGCCATCAGGCTGAAGCTGTCGATACCGCCAAAGACGTTTGTCACCACCAACATCAGCGAATCGCCCGATGCCACCGTGGCTGCGCCTCCCACCAGGCAGATCGCCACAAAGATGGGAAAACCCAGCAAAATCAGCACAATCAAAGCGAGAAAGCACAATGCAACCGTCAGCATGCCGATCCCTCTCCATCGTCTTTGTTCCCTGCAAACGGATGCTGCCCGTACAACAGGATGAGCGAATAGTCGATCGCCATAAGCAGGCATCCTACGGGAATCGCCAGGTAGAACCATGCGATCGACATCGGGGCCATCTGCGCCTGTACGCCCGCCTGACTGGCGGTCTTGATCGCCCCCGCAACCGCCATGACGAGCAAACCCGCAATAATGATTCCCAGCCGCACGGCCCGAACAGTTTGCTGCCCCCGGGGGCCGCCGATCTTGTCGGCCACAAATCCGACGTGCAGATGCCCGCTCTTGGGCACTGCCAAACCGGCCCCCAGGAACACCACCCAGATATTCAGGTAGCGGAGGATCTCATCCGTCCACTCCAGTGTGCGCAGAACGATCTGGAGCCCCATCGACACGATAATAAAAGCAAACAGCACCACAATCGCCGTCTTTCGGGTAATGTCGATCACCCTGTATGCACCTGCAAACCGGTCCGGTGAAATCATGCTAAACCTCGTTGTCGCCTCAAAAAGCTCGGACAGCCGTTTCGGCGCCCTTCTTTTCCGCCGAGACATACGCGCTGTAAATCGTCGAGATGCAATCGGCGGCGAGTCGGCTGTCGCTTTCGACCGGCTGGCCGTATGCAATCGTGCGGTAGAACGCTTCGATCTCCTGCGGATAGCCCGTCATCCAGTCTTCGTCCGGGGACGGCAGCGACCAGCCCTGCTTGGTGCCGATCTTCTCCACCACGTAGACATCCGCAAAGTTCGCCTCGACCGGGTTATAGGTCTGCATCGCCGTGTTGGGATTGATGTTACAGATCGTCCGGTGGTTGTTTGCGCTCACCTCCAGCCAGTTGTGAATGCCGCCCAGGACGATGTCGGACGCGAAGATGTCGGCAATCGTGCCGTCCTCGAACACGACGTGCATCAGAGAGAAATCGTCGATGTCATGGTAATCCGCACGAATATGTCCCTCATCGCGAAAGCCCTCCAGTCGGGTTATCGCATGGGTCCGCGCACTTACCGCCCGCGGCCGGATCGGCTTGCCGTTGCGCTTGAGCCCCTCTACTCGTTTGAGATAGAGCGCTGCCGTCAATGGGTGACACCCTTTGCCGATCATCACGCCGCCGCCGGAGAACTTCCAGTAGGCGTATGTCGCCGCGTGAGACCCCGAATGGGCCTCCTCGCCGTGCATCCAGAGGATCTGTGCTCCTGTCTTCTCCAGAATCTCGCGTTCCTTCTGGATGGCCGGTGCATATACCCAGTTCTCCGCATACAGGATCTTTCCCTTGCTCTTTGCCTCGGCCGCAAGCATCCGCTCGACACTGGCCAGCGCGAAATCAAGTGCGTCCTGTTTGGGGAAGGTGTCGCCGCTAAAACCATCCGAGCCGTCGCCGAAGTATCCGGTCAGCGGTTTCTCACAGATCACGAATTTGTCCTGCTCCAGAGCCGCAACCGTGACCGCCTCATGCGCGACAGGGGGGGTGCATACATGAACGACGTCAACCGCCTCGATCAGGCTTTCCAGGTTGTCAAAAGCCCAGATGCCCCGTTTTGCCGCGTAGGCGCGTCGTTCTGCCTCCGGGGGGCAGTATACGCCGACTACATCCACGTCGACTCCGTGCACCTTCCGCAGTGCTTCGTAATGAAAGGACGCTGAAAAACCCGCACCCACAATTCCTGTCCGAACCGTCTTCTTCTCCATGAGTTGCAAATCCTCAAAACAGAACGCCGATGTACCTTCCAGCAAATTAGCACCCTACTATATCATGTGCCCGCACAAAAGCCATCCTTTTGCAGAAATCGGTGACGTTCAGAGGCACGTTTGGGGCAATATGCGCACCGTCGCAAAGGACCCTTTGCTCGAATTATCCGGGAGATTGCGGCAGGATTTCAGTCTCGGGCCGGCACGTCGCTGAACAGGAAGTGACTGCGACACGAATGTCGGTATACATCCAGCAATTCCTTCCAGTCGTCGGCCAGCATGGATTCCGGCCGATCCCACACACTGTGGTGCATTTTCAGACAGGCATTGTCGTCAAGCAGCAGTTCGTGTATCCATGCCTCCTCGCGTGCCGCGTCTTCCTGCAGCATTTGGGCAAGGTCTTCCGCCCCCGGCATGGTCACACAGGCGCCGGTCTGCCGCTGGATGACGACATGGAGCGCGTTGAGGTAAGGATCCACAACGGCCATTCTTGCGGCCGGCCGCGGAAACGCCTCCAGAATCGCGTTCAGCGACCGTTCGCTCTCGTCCAGGATCAGCAATTCCGACGGAGGTTTCCGCTCCTCCGGAGTGAGCAGAAGACCCCGTTTCCGCAACCACGCGCCAGCAGAAAGCGAAGAGAGCAACTTATTGAGCGGGATGGACAGAAGCAGCGGGCCGTTGATCAACAGCATCCAGTGGAAAAAGTTCAGATTGTACCAATAATCAACCAGCATCCAGCATGCCCCGACGCCGGTTATCCATGCGTGCGTTTTGCCTGCTTGCCGCCAACTCAGGCCCTGACGCGGGTCCCGGCTCTGCGTTATCCATTTTACCCCTTTGCCCATGGGAATCGTAATCACGAAAAGCGTGTGCCACAGCATGAACACCGGGGCCGTCAGAATAGACACTGCGGTTTCCAGTAGTACATTGGCCAGGCAGCGCAGAAAACCGCCATACGTTTGAAGCCGCTGACGATCCATGCACAGATCCAAAAGACCGAAGATTTTTACTGACAGCAACAGGCCGAACGCCAGCCCAAACAGCAAGGCGCCATGCTGCCCAAGAGACAGGTTCAGAAAACGTGTGAAGCCTGAACTTGGGATCAGTGAAAGCCCCGATCGTTCGAACTGAAGGACCACCAGCGTGCTGAACAGCAGCAGCGTGAACCATATCAGCGAACTGGTGTAAGCCATAATGCCCAACAGGAAATGGCAGCGACTGATCAGCGACAGGTCTCCGGAAAACAAAAACCACATGTGCTGGAGGTTGCCCTGGCACCAGCGGCGATGCCGCCAGGCGCCCGCCACGAGATTGGCCGGTCCTTCCTCATAACTGCCTTCCAGGTCGTACGCCAGCCATACTTCGTAGCCCGCCCGGCGCATCAGGGCCGCCTCCACAAAATCATGGCTATAGATATGCCCGCCCAACGGTTCCTTCCAGGGCAGTTTCGGCAGACCGCAGTTAGCCATAAAAGGTTTTACCCGCACGATAGCATTGTGCCCGATATAATTACCTTCGCTTCCCTGCCAGAAGCTCATTCCTGCGGCAAACACACGCGAATACAGCGAGGTTGCAAATTGCTGAATCCGCCCGTAAAAGGTCTCGGCGCGAACGAGCAGAGGACTTGTCTGGATGATGCCGACCTGCGGGTGTGCTTCCATCATTCGGACCAGATTGACCAAGGTTGTACCCGTCATCAGGCTATCGGCATCAAGAATCACCATGTACTTGTACGCGGAGCCCCACTGCTCCAGGAAGTGGCTGATGTTGCCGCTTTTCATGCCGACATTAACCGGGCGATGGCGATAATGGAGGCTATCCAATGCATCTAATTGGCGCGCCGTATGGTACCACGCGATTTCCTCTTCGACCCAGCAGTCCGGTCGTGTCGAATCGCTCAATACAAAGAAATCAATGGCTTCGGCCCGGCCGGTCTCCTGAACGGACTGCCACACCGTCTTTACGCCCGCCATGAGGCGGCAGACATCTTCGTTATAAATGGGAAACAACACGCATGTAGGCGGCAGCACGTCGTCCGCCAATTCGTCGTGCGGGGGGCCTGGATCGAGTGAATTGCGTCTGCCTCTCCGGCGCAACTCGATGAAGCCAAAGAAGCCGTTGCAAAAAAGAAAACTAATCAGACAGAAGAGGATCGTATAGAGTGCAAGTATTGCGTATTTCAGCCCGTACAACTGTGTCCGCCACAGATAATCGGCGAACAGGAGAATACCCGTGCAGCTGACAAGCAGAAATACACACAGGAAAAGCGTACGCCGCATTGCCCGCTGGCGCGGCGTAATCGTCGTATTATGCAGCCGAAACACGGGTTTTGAACAGCAATGTGTGTTATCTTCTAAAGGCATCGTTTACCGCGTTAAATAGAACAGAAAACCGAATAAGGAAGCAAATGACCCCCACGCGACAATCACCCGCAGCCACGGCGTACCCTCCAGCGTGTGCAGCGCCGCCTCCGCCAGGTGGGGAACCAGTCCCAGTTCAAGCGGGTTTAACTCCATTCTGCCGGGACTAAAACGCGGCACGGACTGGAGCGTCTCGCGAAGTGCCGCAGCAAGGGCCTCCGGGACGGGTGCATCGGCCATAAACACCGTATCCCATCGACATGGCATGTTCGCAAGCAGCAGGGCCAGACGCGTCTGCAAAAAAGCTTCCTCGCCATCCGGGCTCGACAGATTCAAGACGTCGCCGATCCAGTCCGTGATTTCCTTACCCAACACCTGCATCGCAGCCTCCAACGGAGGGCGATCCTCCGCTGGGTGCAGCACCTGCGTTGCTCCACTCATCACTTGCCGCACCAACGAATGTCTGAAGATTGACCGTTCTACCCCCAAAGCGACCAGATAAGTGTCTATTCGCCGGTAGGCTTCGTCCCATATATCTGCTGTTGCGGTATCGGTGGAAACTGCCGTTCTTTCGTCCATACGTAACTCCAGGTTTCCGTCATGCGTTGTCCCTTATGCGTCAAGTAAGCCGTCAGTCTGCCCTTTTGCAGGGACTCGTCGACTATGCTGAACTGCGTTATGAGACGCCAGCCGCCCTGAAATGAATTCTTGACCACAATCGGTTTTTCGAGGCGAATTCCATTGCTGGCACGCACCACCGCTTGGAGGTGATCCACTGCTTCCAGTCTGCGGAGTTCACCGCCATCGAAGTCTACAATATATTGATGCAGGTCATTTCGCAGAACCGGTCCTCCGACGCGGGTCGCCGTGACATATCCGGACGATGCACGCTGTTCGAGCGAGTACATCAGGGTATATGCGAAGGAGACAGGGGTGCCGACCGGCAGTGGTTCCCTGGGTTGCCAGAACGCAACCACGTTGTCATCGGTCTCCGAGTCGACCCCAAACGTATACAGCACCACGGAACCCGGACCCCAGTCGCCGCCCGGCTCCACCCACGCGCTGGGTCGTCGCTGATAGCTTTGGTCGATGTCCTGATAGTTGGCAAACTTGCGATTTCGCTGGGACAGCCCAAAAGCCACCGGCTGATCGAAGCGGAAGATGCTTACCAGCCGATCCGAAGGATTGATCAGTGGCTGCCACACGTAGGCGCCATCCGGCCGGCGGATCAGCAACCCGTCCGAATCATGCACTCGAGGGCGGTAATCCGGAGGCTTGTGCAAGGAATTTTCGTTGAAATAAAACATGCTGGAAAAGGGCGCGATGCCGATCTGACGGACCGCCTTGCGAAGATACAAGGTCATCTGGACGTCGACCTCCGTTACGTGGCCTGGGATGATTTTGAAGCGATAGGCTCCCGTGACGCTGGGTCCGTCCAGCAAGGCGTAAATAATCAAATTCTCCGCTTCGCGCTGTGGTTTGCCCAGCCAGAATTCCCGGAAAACCGGAAACTCCTCCTCGCCCGCTGTGGTGTCGATCGCCAGACCTCGTGCGGAAATACCGAAACGCGTGCCTCTGCCGACAACGCGGAAGTAATTCGAACCCAGGAAAACTGCAACCTCCTCCGTCTCGTTGATCCTGTTCAGAGGGTAAAAAACGTGAAAGCCCGCATAGCCCATCGAAGGCGGAATCCGCGCAGCCAGTTCCTGCTGATTGCCAAAGTCAAAAAAATGCGGTGCAAACGGCACTTGCTGCACATGCGTGGCTGTAAACTCGTGAATGGTAACTGCGTAACTGTAAATGTAGCCCGGGGGACTGAAAGTCACTCGAAACGGCAGGTCTTCGTCAGCCCAGAGTCCCTTGGCATTCTCCGCACGAATTTCCCGGTATGCGTGATAGTCCAGGTTCCGCATGAACTCAGGGATATCGGTCCCCGCTTGGCCATGGGGACTTTCGGACAGTTGGCGAGCACGTTCTTTTACATAATTGAAGTCCACCTTCAGACGCTCCAGCGCCCGTACCGATTCATGGCTGCCCACCACAAAGAAACATAAAGCCGCGCCCATGCCCAAAACAAGTCGGCGCATCTTGATTATGCCGCAATCAATGCGTGTTCCTGCTCCCTGCATTTTTCCCCCATACGAAACGCCTTTGCCTGAGCGGCAGACTCGCCCGCCGCTTCCATGTGCACCTGCGAATCTGTATCGGCGCGCAGATACCCCTACCAAACATGTTTCCGTGGTAACAAGGGTTTCAGGTGCCGGACTTCGGAGAGGAACGGCGGCGCCGGCATGCCGTTATTTGGCGTTTTCCATCCATTCCGGCCAGTCATGCTCCATCGGCACGTACTTGCGGTGCCACTCCTGGCGCCATAGGTCTTTGAGCCCGACCTTCCGCGCCGACCAATCCATATACAATATGTTTACCCCGCCCCGATGCCGATTTGTGCAGACCCGGTCCATGCCTCTCGCTCCGTCGGCGTAGGCGAACAGTCCGTCATACGGCGGCGGATCATCGGTCGCCCTCGGCCGGGCTAACATGAACCCCGCATCGCTTAGCACCGGGATCATGCTTGCGTTCTTCTGTCCGCCCCTGCGCCATTTGAGACTTACATCATAACCAGTGCCTAAATCGGAATCATTGACCCACCAATTGATTCCATAGCTGCCGATTCGATACATGGGATCCTTGATGGCCGTTAATTCACCGGGGTTCGATAAAGTCATGTCCCATGCTATGCGGGGCGGCTTGCCTCCCTGGGGCTCGGTGCGGGGTGCGCTTGGACATAGCCGGATCTTCGGCGAATCATAATACGGCAGCAAGGTGCAAATCCACGAATATCGCCCCGTCGCCCAGTCCTCATCGATTCCCGGCATGAACTTGTTGTCGTGGTCTTCGAGATACAGAGAGAAGACCAGCGACCACTGGTTTAGATGGGCGCGGCAGACCACTTCGCGGGCCTGCTCCCTGGCCATCTGCAGCGACGGTACGAGCACCGCCAGAAGCAGCCCAATGATCGCAATAACTACCAGCAACTCAATGAGCGTGAACCCGCTCGCCCGTTTGTGTCCCATAAACCCGCCTCACATCAGGTTGCCTCCACGAACTGGAAGGCTTCGAATGCAATTGCCTGTTTTCGCTTGCCATTCTGTTACGCAGATCGTTACCATGTAGAGGATACCCTGCAATCCGCCCGACGGCAAGAAAATACCTGCCTGTGCGGTGGCGCAGCAAGTATAATGGAGTCGGGTTGTAAACTTTATTTTGAAGCCGGCCGTTTGTCCAATATCAGCGGCATAATTTTATCTACTAATCTTCTTGCAATATCGCCGACCTGTCTGTAAAGTAAGCCCCAAATAACGAACTGGAGAGGTGGCCGAGCGGCTTAAGGCAACGGTTTGCTAAACCGTCGTACGGAGTAAATCCGTACCCCGGGTTCGAATCCCGGCCTCTCCGTTTTTCATGCCCATCTGCTGGTTGACTTCCAGCAGCATGTCTAAGCCTTTGCCCGGTAGTGCTTTAAAGTGTCGCCTTGTTCGCGGGGGCAAGAAGATGCGGGACACGTCACGTCCAGAGCTCACTGCTGTCAGAGAAAGCAGGACGGCGATTTGTCTCTTTTTTTCAGCGTCTCAAGCCAAAATGTAGCCCACTTGCGGTGTCTTGTTCAGACTCTTGAAGCCGTCTTATGTGACGAGCGTAACGAAAAGCGGCATCGCTAAGAAAATATCATGAAAAAAATCACAAAAAGTCTGGACTCGGATTGATCCATCGAGTAGTATGTATCGATAATACGATATCGATACCGAGGCATCTAATCAGGGCTGCAATATGGAAGAGATCATTCAGGAAAGCGTATCTTACTCGACGATCCGTCGGCTGCCGCTGTACATGCCTTTGTTGAAGGCTGCGCTGGACGCGGGCGAGCAGAGCATCAGCAGCGCCAAAATGGCCGAGACGCTGGGGCTGGATACGGTACTCGTGCGAAAAGATCTTGCCAGCATCGGCATTACCGGACAGGCCCGGCTGGGTTTCCCGGTGCGTGAGTTGATCGAGGGCATTGAGCGGTTTCTCGGCTGGGATAACATCAGCGATGCGTTTGTGATTGGGGCCGGCAATCTCGGCAGGGCACTGGCCGGATATGCGGGCTTTGAAGCCCATGGTTTGAAAATCGTGGGCCTCTTCGACAACGACCCGACCAAATTCGGAAAGTTCATCGCCGGCAAGCCCGTAATGGAGCTTTCGAAATTCCCACATCTGGTGCATCGCATGCACATCCAGATCGCGATCCTGACCGTTCCGGGAATCGATGCCCAGGCGGTGGCGGATGTCGCCGTCGAAGCGGGAATCAGGGCCCTGTGGAATTTCACGCCGGCCAAGATTACCGTGCCGGAAAACATCATCGTTGAACGGGTCGATCTGGCCGCCAGTCTTGCGGTGCTGTCGAGTCGTTTGGTCTCAACGGCTCGTGCAGCCGAATATCGACAGCAGAAAAATCTTTAGCGAGGGATATGATGTGCACCGAAACTGCAACACGAAAATTTGAAAAGGTCTGCCAAATTCTTGACTTGCACCAGCGCGACCCCAGCAAACTGATTCCGATTCTTCAGGAAGTTCAGAAGGTCTATCGCTATCTGCCCGAAGAGGTGCAGGCCTATATTGCCACCGGTCTGGGCCTTTCGCCCGCAAAGGTCTACGGCGTCGCCAGTTTTTACGCCAATTTCTCGCTGGAGCCCAAGGGCAAGTACGTCGTTCATGTTTGCGATGGAACCGCATGCCACGTCAAAGGCTCTTCCCTGATCAAAGAAGCGCTGTTCAAGAAGCTCAATCTGTCGACTGAAAAGAAGACTACCGAAGACATGATGTTTACCGTCGAGGCGGTGTCCTGTCTGGGCGCGTGCGGACTGGCGCCGGTGATGACGATCAACGATAAGGTCTATGGACAGGTGACGCCCGAAATGGCGGCCGGGCTGATCGATGAGATTGCCGACGAGGAGAAGAAATAATGCCGACGCAAAAAATAGATCTCAAAGCAGTTCAAGACGACTTTAAGGCCAGGATCGCCCGTGTCAAGCGGCGTGTGGTCATTTGCGCGGGAACCGGATGCGTCGCCAACGGCGCCCTGGATGTGTACCACGCACTGGCCGACGCCATCGCCGCGCGAAAGCTCGACGTCGTGCTGGCGTTGAACGAAGAAAAAGACAGCGATGCCTATGTCAGCAAGAGCGGGTGCCAGGGCTTCTGTCAGGCCGGTCCGCTGGTAACCATAGAGCCCGAAGGCTATTTGTTCTGCAAGGTGCGTCCCGCGGATGTATCCGAAATTGTCGAAGAGACGATCATCGGCGGTAAGCCCGTCGAGCGGCTGGTATACAAGCATCCCGCCAACGGGCAGCTTTACGCCAAACGCGATGAGATACCCTTTTACCAGCGTCAGAATCGCCACGTGATAGGCGATTGCGGCGTCCTGGATCCCGAGAATTTGGACGAGTACATCGCCCGCGGCGGGTATGAAGCCGCGCGCAAGGCGTTTGTCGAAATGACGCCCGAAACGGTCTGCGAAGAAATTCAAGTTGCCGGTCTTCGCGGGCGCGGCGGCGGCGGGTTTCCCACCGGCACAAAATGGCAGTTGACGCTTGCTCAGGAGAGCGCAAAGAAATACGTCATCTGCAATGGCGATGAGGGCGATCCCGGTGCGTTCATGGATCGCAGCCTGATGGAGGGCAACCCGCACCGCATTATTGAAGGCATGATGATCGCCGCGCGCGCCATCGGCGCCGACGAAGGCTACGTTTATGTGCGGGCCGAGTATCCGCTGGCCGTACAGCGTGTCCGCAAAGCGGTCGAAGAGGCTGCGCTGGCAGGCCTTCTGGGCGACGATCTCTTCGGCACAGGACTGTCCTTTGAGCTGTTCGTCATGGAAGGGGCGGGCGCGTTTGTCTGCGGCGAAGAGACCGCCCTGATCGCCTCCATCGAAGGCGAGCGCGGCATGCCGCGTCCGAAGCCGCCGTTCCCGGCCCAGTCCGGCCTGTGGGGCAAACCCACGGTCATCAATAACGTCGAAACGCTGGCCACCGTGCCGCTGATCATCGAGCAGGGCAGCAGCCACTATCGCACGATGGGCACCGAAGGCTCGCCCGGCACCAAGACGTTCGCCCTGACCGGCCACGTCGTCAACACCGGCCTGATCGAGGTGCCCTTCGGCACGACGCTCCGGGAGATTATTTTTGAGATCGGCGGGGGGGTGACCGACCGTTTCGGCAATCCCGACCCCCACGGCTTCAAAGCCGTACAGATCGGCGGCCCGTCGGGCGGTTGTCTGACCGCCGAGGCGCTGGATCTGCCGCTGGATTTCGAATCGGTTAAGGGCATCGGCGCCATGATCGGCTCCGGCGGCCTGGTCGTAATGAATCAGGACACCTGCATCGTGCAGGTCGCCCGCTTCTTTATGCAGTTCACTCAGAAGGAATCCTGCGGCAAATGCGTGCCGTGCCGCGAGGGAACCAAACAAATGCTGGCCCTGCTGGACAATATCATCGAAGGGCGAGCCGACGAATCGACGCTGCCGCTGCTCGAAGATCTGGCCATCGCCGTCCGGATCGGCTCGCTTTGCGGGTTGGGCAAGACCGCGCCGAATCCCGTCCTCAGCACGCTGCGGTACTTCCGCGACGAGTGCCAGGCACACGTTGTTCAAAAGCGCTGCCCGACGGGCCAGTGCAAAGCGCTGGCCCAGCCGGAGATTATCGCGCCGCTTTGCAAGGGCTGCGGGGCGTGTATTCGCAAGTGCCCTGTCAACGCGATCACGGGTGAAAAACGTCAGCCGCACGTGCTGGACGCATCGCTGTGCGTCAAGTGCGGCGCCTGTGCCCAGGTATGTAAATTCAACGCCATCGTCGGAGTTTAAGAGATGACTGACAAAAATACAATCACGCTCAACGGTCGAATCGTTCCTATCGACAACGGAAAGAATCTGCTGGAAGTCATTCGCAAGTCCGGCATCGAGCTGCCGACGTTCTGCTACCATTCGGAGCTGAGTGTCTATGGCGCCTGCCGCCTGTGCATCGTCGAGATCGACGGCATGGGCGTACAGACCTCATGCAGCACCCAGGCGGTCCCGGGGATGGTTGTTCGCACCCACACCGACCCGCTCCGCAAAATGCGCAAGATTTACCTGGAACTGCTGCTGGCCAATCACCACCAGACCTGCACCACCTGCGTCAAGAGCAGCATGTGTAAATTGCAGGACCTTGCGGCGCGGATGGGCGTTACGGAGGTGCGTTTCAAGACGACCGAAAGCGCAAAGCCCATCGACGCCTCTAACCCGTCGCTGGTGCGCGACCCGAACAAATGCATTCTGTGCGGCGACTGTGTGCGGGCCTGCGACGAAATCCAAGGCATCGGCGCGATCGATTTCGCCCATCGCGGGGCGGGCACGACCGTTGTGCCGGCCTTCGGCAAAGAGCTCAAGCAGGTCGACTGCGTCTACTGCGGCTTGTGCGCCAGCGTCTGCCCGACCGGCGCCATCACGCCCAAGTCCGAGATCGACAGCGTCTGGTCGGCCATCGGCAAGCCGAAAACTGTGGTCGCCGCTCAGATTGCGCCCGCCGTGCGGGTCGCCCTCGGCGAGATGTTCGGGCTCGAGGCCGGGCAAGTGACCACCGGCAAGATCGTCGCGGCGCTCAAAATGCTCGGTTTTCACAAGGTCTATGACACCAGCTATGCCGCGGACCTGACGGTGCTGGAAGAGACGCAGGAATTTCTCGTCCGCAAGACTGAAAACAGGAAACTGCCGCATCTGACCTCGTGCTGTCCGGCATGGGTCAAATTTGCCGAGCAGTACCTGCCGGACCTGCTGGGCAATCTGTCAAGCTGCCGCTCTCCGCAGCAGATGTTCGGTTCGCTCGCCAAGCGCACGCTTCCCGAGCAGTTGAAGATTGACGTCAAGGATCTGTTTCTTGTCTCGATCATGCCTTGTACGGCCAAGAAGTTCGAGGCACGGCGTCCGGAGTTTATGACCGACGGCGTCGCGGATGTGGATGCGGTGCTGACCACTCAGGAACTGGGTCAGATGATCCGGCAGGCCGGCATCCGCTTCAACGAACTGACGCCCGATTCGCTGGACATGCCGATGGGCTTTAAGACCGGGGCCGGTGTTATCTTCGGCGCCTCCGGCGGAGTCACCGAAGCGGTGCTGCGGTATGCGGCTGAAAAGCTCAAAAGCGTCAAAGATGAAAACGCTGAATTTGTCGAAGTCCGCGGCCTGGAAGGCGTCCGTGAGCGTCAGTTGACGCTGGGCGACGTGACGTTGAAGCTTGCGATTGTCCACGGCCTCAGAAACGCGAAAACGCTGGCGGAGGCGATACGCAAAGGCGAACGCGCCTACGACTTTGTCGAAGTGATGGCCTGTCCCGGCGGCTGCATCGCGGGGGCCGGCCAGCCGATTGCGTACGGTCCCGCCGTTCGCGGCCGACGCGCCGACGGTCTGTACGAAGCGGACAAAACGCTCCAACTGCACGCCGCGCAGGACAATCCGTACCTGCAGAAGTGCTACCGTGAGACGCTCGGCAGCATAGGCGGCAAGACCGCCCACGCGTGGCTGCATACTAAATACAAGAACCGCAAGCGGTATGAGGATGCGAGCTTCAGTGTCTCGGATAATGGCGTTCAGCAGAAGCTTCAGGTCTGCGTCTGCGTCGGCACAAGCTGTTACGTTCGCGGCTCGCAGAAGCTTCTGGAGCGGACGCTCAAACATGTCAAGAACGCCGGGCTGGAGGATACCGTCGATGTGCGGGCGACGTTCTGCTTCGAGCAGTGCGACCGCGGCCCGACCGTTCGCATCGGCCAGACTGTTTTGAACAAATGCACCTTCGAGCAGGTCTGCGGCGAGTTGCAGAAGCAAACCGCCATGGTGTAGCAAATTCGTGTTGTCTGCGGCAAAAGGAATACGATGATGGAATTCGGACAGAACCGTAATCAGGTGGTTTTTACTAATCGGGCGCGATGCCGGGATTGCTGCCGCTGCATCCGCGTCTGTCCCGTCGAGGCCATCGGCATCCGTGACGGGCAGGCGTATGTCGATGAACGCCGCTGCATCTCCTGCGGCACCTGCATCCGCGAATGTCCGCAAAAGGCCAAAAGTTATCGCAGAGACGTCGTCGAGGCGCAGGATCTGGTGCAGGCCGGCCGTGTTGCGGTCAGCCTGGCCCCGTCGTTTGCCTGTTTATTCAAGGAGTGGCAGACGCGTCGCATCCCCTCGGCGCTGCGCAAACTCGGCTTCAGCTATGTCGCC
The DNA here is from genome assembly GCA_014859965.1 of Phycisphaerae bacterium. GTDB lineage: Bacteria > Planctomycetota > Phycisphaerae > Sedimentisphaerales > Anaerohalosphaeraceae > JACZKQ01. The sequence continues at coordinate 19,123 of JACZKQ010000037.1, read as the reverse complement.
GAAACCGCCTCCGGCGCCGAATGGGTGGCGCACCAGACCGCCGACTATGTTCGCACGCGCCCCGACCGGGTGTCCATTACAAGCGCGTGCCCGGCCGTGGTGCAGTACGTCCTTCGCTATCGGCCCGCGCTGCGCGAGGCGCTGGTGCCTGTCGTCTCGCCGATGCTGGCCCATGCCCGGGCGCTGAAAACCAGGCTGGGTCCCGAATTCAAAGTCGTTTTCATCGGCCCGTGCGTTGCCAAAAAAGCCGAGGTCCAGGCCGACCCTGAACGGTCGGTGGATGTCGCCCTGACCTTTGAAGAGATGTTCGAGTGGTTCGATATGGCGCATGTCAGCCTGGCCGATCTGGAAGAAAGCGCCTTCGACGAACGCCCCGATAAGATGGCCCGCCTGTTCCCGCTGGAAGGCGGCAGCCTCAAAGCCGCCGCGATGCCGATCGACTATTGCGAATCGCAGGCAGTGACCGTCAGCGGTTTTGAGCCGATCTGTGATGTCTTCGATGCCGCCGCAACGCTTCAGGACGGCTGCGTGCTGGAGCCGCTTTTCTGTTCGCAGGGCTGCATCAACGGCCCGGTCATCGGGTGCGATGTGCCGCTGTTCGAACGCAAACGGGCGATCCTGAATTATCTCAACACCTCCGACGAGGGTTCGCGAACCAATTCACCGGCGGACCTGCTTCAGAGTTTCGCCGATGAAAGCCTTGCCGAGGAGGCGATCAGCGAGGAGCAGATTCGGCAGGTGCTGGCAAAAACGGGCAAGGAAAAATCCGAGGATCAACTCAACTGCGGCGCGTGCGGTTATTCAACCTGCCGTCGTCAGGCCATCGCGGTGCTGCGTCAGATGGCCGAGCCGGAGATGTGCGTCTCCTATGTCCGCCGCATGGCCCAGCGGCGCACCGACCGCATCATCGAAACGAGTCCCAACGGCATCATCACCCTCGACGAGCACCTGACGATTCTGCACATGAACTCTTCCTTCAAGCGGCTGTTCATGTGCACCGACGCCGTCTGCGGCAAGCCTGTTTCATACCTGATGGACGCCGATCCGTTCCAGAAGGTCGCTTCCGGCCGACAGGAGCTCTTTGACGATACGGTCCATCACGACAAATACAACCTGTTCTGTCACGAGATCATCTATGCCCTGCGGCCCGAAGGTCAGGTTGTCGGCATCTTTGTCAACCTGACCCGCGCCGTCAAACACAAGCGAAAATATGACGAACTCAAGTCCCAGACCGTTCAGCAGGCCCACAGCCTGCTGCGACATCAGGTCGAAATGGCCGGCAAAATCGCCGAGTACCTCGGGCAAAGCACCGCGGAAAGCGAAAAGCTGCTGGTGAACCTGATGCAGATCGCACAGGATAATCCCGTCCAGGACAAACAGGAGGCCGCCGGATGGCTGAAAGATATCTACACTTCGAAGTGACGCTCGACCAGCGCAGCAAACATGGCCAGCAGGTCTGCGGCGACGCGGCCTCGGTGATGCGGACCGAAAGCGAAACGGCCGTCATGGTCTGCGATGGCGTCGGCTCCGGCACGGCCGCGCACGTGGCCGCCCAGATGTGCCGCGCGCGGCTGGAGCAGTTGCTGGCCGGCGGGTTTTCGCTGCGGGAGGCGTTCCTGTGCATCTCTTCCTCGATGGAACAGTGGAAACAGCCCGGCAAACCCTACGCCGCTTTCACGATTGCGCAGATTCGCGGCGACGGCCACGCCCAGATCATGGGCTACGAATCCCCCGCCGCCGTGTGGGTGACACCGGGACAGGCTCAGACCCTGCCGATGCACCGGTTCATGCACGACAGCGTCAGCGGCTGGGAAGCCAACTGCTACCTTCGCACCGGCGAAGGCCTTTTGCTTGTTACGGATGGCATTACGCAATCAGGCATGGACACGCTGTCCGGCGGCTGGCAATCCGAAGGCATGGCCGAGTACGTCAACAGCCTGCTGTATAAACATACGGCCGACAACCTGGCCGAACAGGTTCAGCACAAGGCCGCCGACCTGAACAACCGCATCTGCCATGATGACGCGACAGTTGCCTGGATTGTTTGCCGCTCAGCCTGCCCGATGAGTCTGCTGATCGGTCCGCCTGCCGAAAAACTCATGGATATGGCCGTAGTGGAGCGATTCATGGCGATGCCTGGCGCCAAAGTTGTCTGCGGTGCGACCACCTCGACCATCGTCGCCCGCGTGCTCGGGGGCGAGATGAGAATGGAAGAGGAACCCATGAGCCTCATCACGCCGCCCCGTTACTACCTGGAAGGAATCGATCTGATCACCGAAGGGGCCGTCACGCTCAATCAGTTGAACAATGTTCTCGAACTGGACCCGGTCAACTTCGACGAGGTCAGTGCCGTCACCGAACTGTACGATCTGTTGACGGCCGCCGACCGCATCCATATCTTTACGGGCACCGGCAAAAACACCGCCCATGAGGATGTCTGTTTCGTCCAGCAGGGTGTTCTATCACGCGAAAAGATCATCCCGATGATCGCTCGCAAACTTCGCAAGCAGGGCAAGTGCGTCATCATCGAACCGGTATAGGCCGGCAGTCTGGTCAGGCGCCTGGCAAACCGTGCCGTGATTGGGTCTCATGCTTCTTCGATTATTTTCCAGTTCATTTTTTCGGCGAGGGCCTGAACGGGCTCCTTCAGGTCGCCGTAGCAGGTTACGCGATGCCAGCCCCAGTGGTCCCACTCAGTGAAGAGTTTCTCGATGTCGCCGACGGGTTCGGCGGCGAGTTTCGTCCTGCACGCCCGGTCGTCGGGGTCGTTTTCGACGGCCTTGCCCATGTGGAAGATGATCTCTTTCTGGTCAGGGCGGATGTCCATTGTGGTGGTCATGTAGTCCAGAGGCAGGATAGATCGGACGGAGGCGCCTTGTCGGTCTTCGGAGTGGGTCATGATCTTGAACGGGTTTGTCGCCCCGGCGGGGCCGAACATCTTGTTCGGCGCGACGCAATGGGCATAGATGATCTGGCGTTTGGCGGTGTCGATAACAGGGTCGGAGATGAAGCCGGGCCGGCCGCCGGTGAGGTGGTTCATCATGAGCATGGTGGCCGTGGACCGGACGTCGCATTCGCAGGCGCCGACGAGGCCTTCGTTGCAGAGTTCGTGGAAGCCGAGGCAGGGATAGGCGTGGATGTGGCCGCCGTAGAAGCCGCCGAGGCAGTTGATGGTAATTGCGTTGGCGTTGTGGTCTTTGAGGACTTTTTTCATGCCGAGGTACATGGCGGCCGAGGTTTCCAGTGTCTCGCGTGAGACGTCGAGTACTTCGGCGGCGCCTTTCTGCCAGCGGTCGGCGATTGCGCGGGATTGGTCCTTGTCGGCGCTTTCCCAGGCGGCGTTGACTTCGGCGAAGGCGACGTTTTCCATGGGGATGCCCATGATGGGTGCGGCCGGGCCGGCGTCCTGGCTGTGGACGGCAAGGATCTTGGAGGCAGCCAGCTTCTTGACGCATTCTTCGGGGGAGATGGTTTTCAGATTGTCGGCGGTGCAGGTCGGGTCGCCCGGTTTGCGCGTTGTTTTCATGCGGGCGGCTTTGGTTGCGGCGGCGAAGTCAGCGGCCTTTGCAGTCTGGAAGCACTTGACTGCGGCGACGAGATCGGACATTCTTGACGAGGCGACGAAGCCGACGTTGGGAGCGGCCGTGCGGAGGAAGGCGGCGTTGTACACGAGGAAGCCGCCGGACCCGCCGTATTGGAAATCGGCATAAAGCACGGGCCTACCCGTTTGCGCCACCGTTTGCACGACCTGATTCCAGCAGTTCATCTGGTAGACAATGTAGCCGTCGATAGTGGTGCCGGCGTCTGCCTCGACGATGGCCTTGGCTTGTTCGGGCCCGGTTGCCGTGGAGGAAATAAACTCAAAACCGGAGCACCGTTTGGCCAGTTCTGCATTGATACGTTTCATGTGTGGCCCGAAATCGAAGCCGACGTTTGGCCAGTCGGGACCGGGCTGCTTCTCGGCGTGCAGGGCGTAGATGACCCGGATGCGGGTCTTGCCCTCGGCGGCGCGGGCGCGCGGTGCGGCGGCCAGCGTGAGCCCCACGGCACACGTGGTGCAGTTGGCCAGAAAACGGCGGCGGGTGACACAACAGGAACAGCGCGAGGTTTGGCGATTCTCCATGACGGGCCTCCTTTTTTGTGGTTGATTTTTGTGATCGAACCTTCGTAGAACATATCCCTGCGGGTGCGAGATGTCAAGGATGTGCCCTGCCTTTTTTCGGGCAAAATGATAACCCGGGCCGATCTGGGTGCGGCCGGTAAAAATCGACACAACACGTTGAAATCGAGGGGCTTGCCGGGTATAATATGAAGGTGGTGCGGATGCCCTTTCAGGGGGTATATGGTTGTGTTTGTGGGTGCGAAGTATTCTAAGGGCTGGGTGATGTTTCGAATGCGTTTCTGCTTCATCGTAGTTTTAGCCGGGGCGGCGGTATGCGCTGCCGGGATGGATAAGGGACTTGGGGCGGCCGGACTGCTTCTGTCCGCTCTCTGCGGCGATCCGGCCATATCCGACATTACAAGGCCGGGTGACTTGGTGATTGGAGTTCCCGAGGACGGCGATTGGCCGGCGGGCGAGGCACCGCCGTTGGCGATTGACGACAAGGACACAACAAAGTACCTGAACTTCAGGGGGGTCGGGCAGCCGACGGGGTTTCGGGTGACGCCCTGGCAGAGCGGGATGGTGGTCGGCGGCCTGACGTTTACGACTGCCAACGACGCGCCGGCGCGAGACCCGATCGCTTTCGAATTGTATGGGTCGAATGTCGGCATCAATGGTCCGTACACGCTGATCGCAAGCGGGGAGATCACCGATTTCAAGCAGGCGATCGAATGGCCGCGGTTCACAATGAACCAGACACCCATTCGATTCACCAACAGGACGCCGTACAACCATTACCAATTAATGATCACCGCCGTGAGGCACCCTTCCAGCGCCAACAGTATGCAGGTGGCGGAGGTGGAGTTATTGGGGGCGCCGGCGGGGGGTTGGCCGCCGGAGGTGGATGCGGGGACGGACCGGATCGTTGTGCTGCCGTATACTGCGGTTCAGCTTGATGGGACGGTTGCGTATTATGGCGACCATCCGGAACTGCTGGCGATGGCGTGGACCGTTGAAAAAGCTCCGGCGGGGGTGGACATCGGCGACGTTGTTTTCGAGCCGGACAATCTGGTGGAGGATCCGCGGGTTAGGCTGCCGGCGGTTGCCGGGGCCTATACGCTGAAGCTGTCGGCGACGGACGGGACGTTAGGGGCGGAGGACACGGTCCGGATTGTTGTGATGGAGTCGATGTGTCCGGCGGGGGACCTGGACGGCGACTGCGGGGTGGACCTTTCAGATTTGCATATTATGACGAGCCGCTGGCTGGAAGATGCCGGCATCGGCGATATCGACGGAAGAGCAGGTGTTGATCTGGGGGATTATTCACTGCTGGCTGACAACTGGGGCGCCGAGGGTCCGTCGATACTGATCAATGAGTTCATGGCCTCGAATAACAGCAAACATCCGCTTGCTGAGGGTGAACTGCTGGATGAGGATGGCCAGTCGTCCGACTGGATCGAGCTGCTGAACATCTCCGGCGAAGCGATACCCCTGAAGGGGTGGTACCTGACGGATGATGAGCGAAATTTGACTCGCTGGGAGCTGCCGGAGGTGGTGTTGGATCCGGGGGCTTTTCTGGTGGTTTTTGCGTCGGGGAAGAACCGAAGCGACCCGGAGGGTGAGCTGCACACAAATTTTGCACTGACCAGCGGTGCGGGTTACATCGCCCTGGTGAAGCCCGACGGCCGGACGGTGGTTCATTCTTATGCGTATCCGCCGCAGTTTGCGGGGATTTCTTACGGGATGGCGGCGCCGGCGGGTGTTTCGTCGATGACGGTGGATCTGGTGCGCGAAGGGGCGGACGCATTGGCACTGGTGCCGGAGGACGGGTCGTTGGGGCTGACGTGGACGGAGCCGGGCTTTGACCATTCGGGCTGGAAGACGGGCCGGACGGGCGTGGGATACGACTACGGCTCGCTGGTGGGGCTGGATGTTTCGGAGATGTACGGGCGCAACGCCTCGGTGTATATTCGCGTTCCGTTCGAAGTGGACGATCTGAGCCATCTGCACAGCCTGACGCTTCGCATGAAATATGACGACGGGTTTATTGCTTACATCAATGGGGGGCTGCCGGTTGTCAGCATTAATGACCCGCCGGAAGCGACGTGGAATTCGGAGGCGATCTTTAAGCATGACGACGATCAGGCGGTGAATTTTGTGAGTTTTCCGCTGCCGGAGGAGGCGTTGGGCAATCTGCGGGTGGGAACAAATGTCCTTGCCGTGCACGGGCTCAACGAGAGTCAGACCAGTTCAGATCTTTTGATTACGCCTTGGCTGAGCGTGCAGCGGGACGCGGGCGCGGCGACGCGAACAGCAGTGGCGGGGTTCTTTCATGTTCCGTCGCCCGGCGCGGGCAACCACGACGGCACGGCCGACTTAGGGCCAACGGTTCGCGAGGTGACCAAGAACCCGCCGCGGCCGGGCGATGCGGACGACGTTGTGATTACGGCGCGGGTCGAGCCGACGTATGATGCGGTGGGGGAGGTGCGGCTGCATTATCGGATCGGTTTCGCGGCGGAGACGCAAGTCATGATGGTCGACGACGGGACGGGAGCCGATGCGACGGCGGGTGACGGTGTTTTCGCCGCAGTCATTCCGCACACGGCGTTCGGGCCGGGCGCGATGATCCGCTGGTATGTAACGGCCGAGGACGACAAGGGTGTGCGGACGCGGGAACCGATGTTTCTGCTGCCGGAGAAGTCTCCGGAGTATTTCGGCACAGTGGCCCGCGATGCGTCTATTCAGACGAACATGCAGGTGTTCGAATATTTTGTGGCGAATGTGGCGGCGGCGGGGACCCGCAGCGGCACACGGGCAAGCGTTTATTTTCTTGGTGAGTTCTACGACAATGTGTTTATCAGGCTTCGCGGCGGCAACACCACCGGCGGCCGAAAATTCGATTTCAACAACGGGCATGATTTCATGTTCGCACCGGGGCTTCCACGCGTGGACGAGATCAACCTGAACGAACGTGGGGCCGATCCGGCGTATATTCGTCAGCCGCTGGCGTGGGAGACATACGCGAAGGCGGGCCTGACGGCGAGCATCAGCTTTCCGCTGCACGTGCGCAGAAACGGCAGCTACCACGCGGTAAGAATCTTTGTCGAGCAGCCGGACACGCATCTGATCGAACGGGCCGGGCTGGACAAGCGGGGGGCGCTGTACAAGGTGTACAGCGACCTGAGCCGTATTGCGGGGGAACAGGTTCCACGGAAGATCAGCCGGCTGTGGGAGGACTTGGGCGACCTGCAGGCGCTGGTGGACGGGATCAGCGCCGCCAATCCGAACTGGGCGGAGTACATGTTCGACAACGTCAATATTCCGGCGGTGATCAACTACATGACGTCGTCGGTGATCGTCCACGAGAACGATCATACGCACAAGAATTACTTCCTGTATCGCGACACGGAGGGGACGGGCGAGTGGATGTTCCTGCCGTGGGACAAGGACCTGACGTTCGGTCTCAATAACGGGATCGGGGGGATTATTGCGGACCAGGACTGGCCGGAGGACCCGCTGCGTTCGCCCAGTCATCCGTTCTACGGCGACAGCACGCACCAGAAGATCGATCACCAGTGGAACCGGCTTTTCGATGCGATCACGCGGCACCCGGTGACGCGGAAGATGTATCTGCGGCGGCTACGGACGCTAATGGACGACATACTGCAGCCGACGAGCACGCCGACGGCCGAGCGGTATTACGAGCGGCGGATCGATGAGCTGGTGAGCCTGATGTATTCCGAAGTGGGCAGCATGATCGGCGGTCACGTCAACAATCTGAAGACGCAATACCTTCCCGTGCGTCGGCGGCATTTCTTCGAGGACCACAGTATCCATAATCCGATGTATCCGGGCAACGCCGGGATTCCGGATGTGCAGCCGGCCAACGCGGTTGTCACCATCGGGAGCGTCGACTACAATCCGGTGGGGGGCAATCAGGATCAGGAGTATGTCGAACTGGTCAATCCGGCGGCTTATGCGGTGGATATCTCCGGCTGGCGGCTGGCGGGGGGCGTCCGGCAAACCTTTGCGCCGGGGACCGTTATTCCCGCCGGCGGGACGTTGTATGCGGCGTCCGATGCGGCGGCATTTCGGGCCCGTACGGCCAGTCCCAGGGGCGGTGAGCAGCGGCTGGTGCAGGGCAACTTCAGCGGCCACCTTTCGAACTGGGGCGAAACGCTCGAACTGTACGACGCCGCCGACCGTCTTGTCACGTCCTTTACGTATCCGGGCAATCCAAGCGATGCGCAGCGGTATCTGCGGATTTCGGAGATGATGTACCATCCGCGCGACGCCGAGCCGGGGAGCGCCTACGGCACGGAAGAGTACGAGTTTATCGAGTTGATCAACATCGGAAGCGAAGCGCTGGCGTTGGAGGGGATTCACTTCTCGGACGGCATTGCGTTCGTGTTCCCGCCGGAGGCGACGCTTGCGGCCGGGGCGTATGCGGTGGTGGTGCGGAACCCGGAGGCGTTTGCGTCGCGGTATACCGTGGGGCAAGGCGCCGCTGTGTTCGGACCTTATCAGGGTCAACTGTCCAACAGCGGAGAGACGATCAAACTGGAGGATGCGTCCAACAGCACGATTCTCGAATTTGATTACTCCGACAGTTGGTACAAGATTACCGACGGCGATGGTTTTTCGCTTACGGTGAGTAACCCCGCGGGGACATCGCATGAGGACTGGGGCCGGCGGAGCACGTGGCGGGCAAGCACCCTGAAAGACGGCACGCCGGGCTCAGACGACGTGGGACCGGCGCCGGGCGCCGTTGTCATCAACGAAGTACTTGCGCATTCGCATGAAGCGGCGGCCGACTGGATCGAACTGCGGAACACCACCGACGGGCCGATCCATATTGGCGGATGGTTCCTCTCAGACAGAGACGGCAGCGAAGCGAGCAGGATGAAGTATGAAATCGCTGAAGATACGGTAATCCCGGCGGGAGGATACATCGTGTTTACGGAAGACGAGCATTTCGGGGCGGCGGCGACGGGCGCGGGGACACGACATGCGCCGTTCGCCCTCAGCGAGGGCGGCGAACTGGTGCATCTGCAGAGCGGAGTGGGCGCCGTGCTGACGGGGTACGTGGCGGTCGAGGACTTCGGCGCGTCGGCGACGGGGGTGTCGTTCGGGCGCTATGAGAAGGAGAGCCTGTCGGGCGGGTACGATTTTGTATGCATGCAGGTCGCGACGCCGGGATTGTCCAACGGTGATCCGCGCGTCGGGCCCGTCATTATGACGGAGATCATGTACAACCCGGCGGCGGCGCCGGGACAGGCAACGGATGGCGGCGAGTTCATCGAGCTGCATAATATCACGGGTGAGCCCGTGGCATGTGAAGACCTGGCGAGTGAAGAACTCAGCGGCGGGGAAAATCCGCCCCTGGCGTGGGAAACCGTGCCTTGGCGGTTTACCGACGGCATCGACTTTGAATTTCCCGCAGGTGTGTCGATTCCGGCGTACGGGTATTTGATTGTTGCGCAGGACCCGGCGGCTTTCAACGCCTTCTATGGGCCACAGCTTCCTGCTGGGGTGCAGGTGCTGGGGCCGTTCGCCAATAATACGAAACTCAATAATGCCGGTGAGCGTGTGACGCTTTCGCGGCCCGGCGACAAGGAATGGGGCAGCGAAAGGTACTATATTCGCGTCGATTCGATTGAATACAACGACAAGGCGCCGTGGCCCGCTGCCGCCGACGGCATGGGCGCCAGCCTGCAGCACCGGTATCCCGAAAGCAGCGATCCTCGCGCCCTTTACACGAACGACTCGGCTAACTGGATCGCGGCCGATCCTGCGCCCGGTCGATAGGACGGGCAAGCGGTTGTCCTTAGAATATCTTATATGGTTTCTTGGTCAGGGAGGTCATGGTCATGGGTCGTTATTCGATATGTATTCTCTTCTGTCTGACGTGCCAGATGGGGGCGGCCTCAGGCCAGAGGCAAATGGAGAATCTTACCCGCGGTGTGGCGGCCGTTCGGCAGGCCGACGGGGGCGTCTACGTGGGATGGCGGTTGTTCGGGACCGATCCGGAGGCCGTGGAGTTCAATGTGTATCGTGCGGTCGGCGAGGGTGCGGCCGCGAGGATCAATGACAAGCCCATTGCCGATTCTACCAACTTCGTCGACAGAGCGGCTCCCGACGGCGACGTGCAGTATTTCGTCCGACCTGTCATTGACGGGACGGAACTGGCGGCATCAAAGCCGGCGAAAGTCTGGGAACAGGGGTATCTTGAAATCCCCATCAAACCCCTTCCGGGCTATCGGCCGGGTGACGCTTCGATTGCCGATCTGGATGGCGACGGCGAATATGAGATTGTGCTGCACCAGACGTCCGGGCCGAAGGACAATTCCCATCCGGGGGTCACGGGGACGCCGATTCTGGACGCCTACAAGATGGACGGTACGCACCTGTGGCGCATCGACCTGGGGATTAACATTCGCGACGGCGAGCATTATACGCAGTTTATGGTGTACGATCTGGACGGCGACGGCCGGGCGGAGATGGCCTGTAAGACGGCCGACGGCACAATTGACGGCACGGGCAAGGTCATCGGCGACAAAGACAAGGATTGGCGGACGCGCAAACCGGGGGACCGGAGGGACGGGCGGATTCTTGACGGGCCGGAGTATTTCACGATTTTCGACGGGCGGACGGGGGCGGCGTTGAAGACGGTCGATTACATTCCGGGGCGCGAGCCGATTGACGGCTGGGGCGGCATCGGGGGCAACGGCGGCAACGACAACTACGGCAATCGCTGCGACCGGTTTCTGGCTTGCGTTGCGTATCTGGACGGCGTGCGGCCGAGCGTGGTGATGTGCCGCGGCGTGTACGGGCGGACGGTGATGGCGGCATGGGACTGGCGCGACGGGGAACTGACGAGCCGGTGGGTATTCGATTCGGGGATCAGTTATCCGCCATATAAGGACGCCTCTCCGTATTCGGGCATGGGCGGGCATTCGCTTTCGGTGGCGGACGTGGACGGCGACGGCAGGGACGAGATCGTGTATCATGCGATGGTGGTCGACGATGACGGGCGGGGATTGTATTCGACCGGCTTCAGGCACGGCGACGCGATGCACATCAGCGACATGTATCCGGATCGGCCGGGGCTGGAGGTTTTCACCATACATGAGAACGAGGACGATACGGTGCGGTTCATGACTCCCGGGGCGGCGATGCGGGACGCCCGCACGGGCGAGGTCCTGTGGAAGCAGAGCCCCGGCGTGGACGTGGGAGGGGGGATGGCGGCGGACATCGATCCGCGGCATCGAGGCTATGAGGCATGGGGCGGCCCCGGCGGCCTGCGCGACAGCGAGGGCCGCGACATGGGTCCATGCCCGCGGACGAATTCCTTTGTGATCTGGTGGGACGGGGACCTGCTGCGGGAGTTGCTTGCCGGCAGCGAGGTGCGGAAGTGGAACTGGGAGAAGGGCGTTGAAGAGCGGCTGTTTGTGGCGGCCGGGCGGGGCGCGGCGCGAGGTGTGAATCTCATGGGGGATTTTGTCGGTGACTGGCGTGAGGAAATGCTGCTGACGTCGCCGGACGGGCGGGCGCTGCGGCTTTACACGACCACGATTCCTACGAAGCACCGCATTTACACACTGATGCATGACCCGCAGTACCGCCTCGCGATCGCCTGGCAGAATGTGGTGTATAACAAGCCGCCGCACCCGGGATTCTACCTGGGCGACGGCATGAAATCGCCGCCGCGGCCAAACATTGTTCTCATCGGCAAGGGTGAGGCGTTAACAACTCGGTGATGCGGTCGAGTTCCGGCTCGATGTCGAGGGTTTCGCTCTTGGCCGGACTGAGCAGTTCGGCCTTGGACTGAAAGGCGCGTGCGCCGCCGGTGACGAGTTCCTTTTGACTTTTTTCATACCAGCCCCGGCGCATCACGTGCAGCACCGGCGCCGCCAATCTCATGGAGTCGCGCTTGGCTTTGTACTCGATGTTGACGTGTTTGAGATGCTCGTCGATGTACTGCAGAAAAGTGCGGCCGGCATCTTCGGAGACAGGTTCCTGAAACTCGGCGCGGAGGATGTATCTGCTCTCGTCGACATCGGCCTCGGCTTTGAAATGCGTGAGGCCGGCGCCGATCCGGTCGGAAGCCGCGCCGAAGGCCTCGATGATCTGATCGACGCTCAGTTTTTCGCCGGTGATATTCGTCACGCCATCGCCTTTTCGCACGAAGGCGACCTGTGGGGTTTGGTTATAGCAGCCTTCGACACGGATGACGTCATTGATATTGTAGCGATAGAGCCCGCCCGTGGTGGTCAAGATGACGTGGTACTCCCGGCCATCATGAATCTGGTCCGCTGTCAGGAAGGTCCATGCGGCGCTGTTCTTCGGTTCGGCCATGACCTGCTCTGCAGGTACGAACTCGTAAAAGTTGGTTGCCGTGGCAAGAATACCGGCGCTGCCTTCATCGGATACCGGGATGGAGCACCTGGCTTCGCTGGAGAGATATCCCCAGTCGCGGATCGAAATTTGCCGGTCGCCGTCAGGATTCAGCCATGGCGGAAACTTCTCAAGGTAATGGCCCACCGTGCCGCCTTTCCAGCAGCCGATCAGACGGATGCCGGGCCAGTAGTCGGCGGGTTTGAGTACACCGTGGCGCCGGCACCTGGCCTTTTCGAGAAGGACCGCCCTGGCCTTGTTCGGCCGGAGGCGCCTGGCGAGTGCGGTGCGTATGGCGGGTTCCACCTGCATGCGCGCCGACAGGGTCCCGTCGCGGATGTCGCGGATGAGGTCTTCGCTGAATTCATCGACCTTTTCGCACAACTTGAGTATAGAGGACGGATTAGCCGTGCAGATCATCCCAACGTCTTGCTCCAGGCTCATTCGGGCGACCGCGTAATATTTTGCCTGATAATCGCCAATTTCGAAGGTCTCGTATGGGACCGCGTAATACCGGCGGACTAAGGCGGGCATGCTCTTGTAGAGGCTGCCCGACACCGAACCATAGGGTATGCCGCCGGACGTGTAACCCTCGACGGCGGGCGATACGAGTGAGACGACCTTCATGTTGTAGATTTCGGGGTGAACCGCCAGTGCATGATAGACCCACATCCGTGCAAAGTCATGGCGCTCGCTTCGGCGGCAGGTGGCGGTCACGGGGATGTACTTGGGTTCGCCGGTGGTCCCGCTGGTACGGGCGAACATCAGCGGCGGCTCGGCGGTGAGGATATTCGGTTCGCCCGCGGCCATGCGTTCGACGTCATGGCGGATGCTCTCATATGTCACGACCGGAACCTGCTGCTGGTAATCCGACACGGTGCGGATGGCTTCGAACCCATAGCGTTGTCCGTAAAGGGTGCCGCAGTTGTGCTTGACGATTGAAAGCAATTTGCGCAATTGCACGTCGGCGGGGCGCCATGTGGCGCGCTCGTAACTGACGGCAGCGGGATGGGTGCTGAACTTGACAATTGCAGTCATTAGCATTGTTAATCACCTTCCTCGGTTTTGCAGGCTTTTCAGTATACTTCGGTCACGTCCGTCACACTTCGTGCAATGCGCCGCATGTCAGGCGCGACGCCGATTCCGGGGCGGTCGACGGCGCGGGCGCGGCCGCCCACTCCGACTGTTATGCCGGGGCGGGCGATGTCATGCTTGAGCAGCAGCAGGCCGTAGGAACCCTCGCACCAGAGAATAGACGGGCATCGGGTGGCCAGATGGCGCCCGGCCGCCGAGAGCAGGGCGGTCTCACCGACCTGGGCGCCCACATGACAACCCAGACCCGCCAGCGCGGCCTTCCGGTAAATGCGCATTGTATTGATCAGCCCCCCGCATTTCGATACGCGCAGGTTGAATATATTGGCGGCGCGTCGCTCGATGAGGGTCTCGGCATCGTGCACTGAACAGAGCGATTCGTCGGCAACGACCGGCAAGAGTCCGGCCGCGGTCACCTGCTGCATACCCTGAATGTCTTCAGCACTGACAGGCTGCTCCACCGCCGCAAGCCTGTACCGTGATAATTGCTTTAGTTGCCGAACAGCTTCATCCGCGGACCATGCACCGTTGGCGTCGATACGGATGACGACAGTCCTTCCCAGAAACCTCCTTGCCGTCTCAAGAAGTTTGACATTTTGCTCCAGGGATTTGTGCACCTTGACCTTTACCTCGCGGAAACGGAAGAGGCGAATCAGCGCGGCGTACTTTCGCACTTGAGCGCAGCTGCTTGCGGCGATGACGGCGCCATATCTGACGCGGCGACGCGCTATCGGACCTGCAACTGTTCCCGCACTGAGACCGAACGTCTTGCCGGCGAGGTCAAGTACGGCGAGTTCCGCGGCACAAAAGGCAGCTTGTCGGCTGCGTTCGAGACCTGCCAGCTCTGACGTCAGAAACTCGACTGTTTCATGCATGTTGGACGAGACGGTATTGATCATCGGCGGCAGGATGCTGCACAATAGAGCCGTCTTCGCCGTCTCTATCGTTTCGCCGGTAACGTACGATCGGGGGCAACTCTCTCCCCATCCGGCCCGGCCGTCCTCACCGACGGCCTGCACGAGAATGTTCCTCGCCGTTTTTCGCTCTGCAAGCGCATGAGACACTGAGAATCGCATAGGTATCTCGATCGTATAGATAAAAAAACGAACGATCTTCAGCCGGGATAGTTGCATCAGGTGGACGCGCCCATGTCGCCGGATGATGCGGCTGCCATATGCCGTGGGTCGTTGCTCATGTGTTCTCCCCCTGATACGATTTTCATTAGCCCCTCGCCCCGAACCTGCAGGTCTGATCCACGTATGTATCGTCCGATCGCTGCGCGCCTGTGAGGAAAAAACTCCCAACAAGCATACCGGACGCTAAGCGTTTTTGCAGGTCGATGCGCCTCAAGGCCCGGCGGCATTCGGACGATTCAAACACGGGGCGATATAGCCACACTTTCGAAAACAGCGGCGCCCGAAAGCGAAATATCGAAAAGGCAGACAGCGGGTTCAGGGACGCGGCCGCAAAGCAAATGGGTTTTAGCGTCGGCCGTTATAATGGTCTTAGTGCGGGAGAATGAGGTATGAAAACGCTTATCACCGGTGCTACCGGACTTGTTGGAAGTCATATTGCTGAGAAACTGTGCCGTGAGGGCGAGGAGGTGTGGGCTCTCGTGCGGACGAGCAGCAACACCCGCTTCCTGGAGGGTCTCGGCGTAAAACTACGCTATGGTTCCATCACCGATCCGTTGGCCGTCTACGAAGCCGTCGAGGGCATGGACCGGGTTTGTCATGCCGCGGCGCTGACCGAGGAGTGGACGTCACGAGAACTTGCGTACGAAGTGAACGTCGAGGGCACGGAAAACCTCCTCGAGGCCTCGCTGGCCCGGGGCGTCGAGAGATTTCTTTTCGTCAGCAGTCTGTCTGTCATGGGCTTCCGCAATCACTACAATACCGGTCTCGAGACGGACTACGCAAAGCCCGGTGACCCTTACATCGACACGAAGATGGACGCCGAACAACTGGTCCGGCGATTCAGCCGATTCGGACTGGCGACGACTATTCTGAGGCCGGGCTTTATGTATGGGCCGCGCGACAGAAGATTTCTGCAAAGGATATTGTCGCATCTGGAAAAGGGAACTTTCAAATTTGTAGGCGACGGCAAGAACAAGATGAACCTCAATTACGCGGGCAATTTTGCAGATGCCGTGGTGCTCGCAGTCAGGACCCCGGGTTCCATTGGGCAGGTGTACAACATCGCCAACGACGACAAGAGCCTCGACATGCAGACATTCATTTTCAAGGTGGCCGACCTGTGGGGATTTGCCCGTCCGAATGCGCATATTCCGGTCATTATCGCAAAAGCCGCAACCAGCATCATGGAGCGGTCCGCCAAAATCATGAGAAAGAAGCAGCCGCCGCTTCTGACCAAGACGCGGCTCAAGTTTCTTAGCCACAACCTCGAATTCGATATTTCAAAGGCAAAAGAGGATCTTGGCTTCGAAAATAGAGTTGGAATTGATCAGGGCCTTGCATTAACCAAGGAGTGGATGGAAGCGAGCCGGCAAGATGACCATCGCGCGGAGGAAGCCAGGTTTGCCTTACACGTACAGGGCCGGCCTCACGATTGACAGCGTGAAGTATAAGGCTCGCGTCGCGGGCGAAATCGAGCACCTGCGGCAAACGCACGGCCGCCGGGAAGCCATCGTGCGGCTGGAACGTGCACTGGGCCAAAGCGGCGCCGGAGCAGACGATTTCCAGATTCAGCAGTGGTCGTCGTCGGACGGGCAGATTCTCCACGTTAACGTTTGGAATGTGCAGGATGCGGCGCACGCTTTGGTCTATGTGAACGGTCTCGAAAGCCATGCGGGATGGTTTTCAGGTGTGGCCCGCGAACTGGCGCAACGAGGCATTGCCGTCTATGCCCTGGACCGAAGAGGATCCGGCCTTAACGTGCGAAACACCGGGACGTGGCGCACCTGGGTCGACGATCTCGAACTGGTTGTGCAGAAAGTCAAGGCGGCCCGCCCCCGCGCCGGCGTCCACGTGACGTCGCTCTGTTTTGGGGCCGCAGTCGCCACGGCCTTTGCGATGAAGCACCCGCATTCCGCGGACTCGCTGATCTACATGTCGCCGGGCCTTCATGTCAAGGTGGACCCCACCTGCTGCGAAAAGTTCAGGATTGCTCTCGACATGCTGCCTGGACTTTCCTGCAACATCAGAAGCCCTATCCGGGCCGACGAGATGTTCACCGATTCCGCCGAAGCGCTCCGGTTCCTTTATGAAGACAAGCTGAGAACGTTTGCTCCAAGGGCCCGTGACTTTTTGCAAGCCAGACGCATCAAGTCATACGTCTTGCGTCATCTTCCAAAGGTACATATGCCTTCTATCGTTTTCCTTGCCGAGAAAGACCAGATCGTTGACAATGCCGCAACACGCCGGACATTCATGAATTTTGCCCGCCCGCCGCAAATTGTGGAGTATTCGGGATCGGAACACATCATCTTCTTCGGCCGATCAAAGGAACGCCTGATATCCGATATTATGGAATTCGTTGTTTAGCAGGTTCCATATACGCCCTGCGCGGCTGCATTATTTTCTTTCCCGAAGTCAAATCATCAGGTATCTTGTCCTTTGATAACAATGACATTTGAAGGAGATGACTGCCATGAAGGAGCGAATGACGTCGCGACAGCGGGTACAGAGGGCGATTAATCATCAGGTGCCGGATCGGGTGCCGATCGACCTGGGCGGATTTCAGACCGGTATCCACCGCCGTGCGTACGAAGCCCTGCTGAAAGGCCTCGGTCTTTCGGAAGCGGTATCGATTCTTGATCCCGTGCAGCAGTTGGCCATGCCCAGTGAGGCGGTGCTGGAGCGGTTTCACGTGGACACGCGGTATGTGTGTGCGGACGGACCGGAGGGATTTGACGGGTCGATTGTCCAGCGGCAGCGGGACGGGAGGGTCTGGCACGATCTGACGGATGAATTCGGGGTGGTGTGGTCCATGCCCGATGACAACGGATTGTACATGGATATTTCCTGCCATCCCTTGGCCGATGCGGCTATCGAAGATATTGCAGATTACCCGTTTCCGGATGCTTCCGATGCAACGCGGTTTTCGAAGGTTCGCAGTCGCGCGGCGGCGCTGCACCAGGATACGTCGTATGCATTGTGCACGGGGATTGGCGGCGTCGTGTATGAGTACTGCTGGTATTTGCGGGGACTCCAGCGATGGTTCATGGACATGATCGAAAATCCCGCGTTTTGCGAGGCGCTTCTAGACAAAATGCTGGCTTACTGGAAGGCCTATTACACTGGGTTCATGGGCGCTGTGGGCGATCTGGTGGACGTGGTGATGATCGGCGACGACCTGGCGGGACAGCATGGACCGCTGTTTGATCCGGCATTCTATGCGAGGGTTGTTAAGCCGCGTCAAAAGGTGCTGGTGCAGCATATCCGTTCACTCACAAAAGCCAAGATTTGGTACCATTCGTGCGGCGGGTGCACGGCCTTTATTCCGGAACTGATTGATAACGGCGTCGACATTCTTAATCCAGTGCAGGTCAGCGCGACCGGGATGCATGCCGGCGAATTGAAGCGGCAATTCGGTGAGCGGATTGTGTTTTGGGGCGGCGGCATCGACGCCCAACACGTCCTGCCGTTTGCAACGCCGGCGGAAGTGCGGGATGAGGTCCAGCGGAATGTAGAGATTTTCAAGCCTGGCGGCGGTTACGTGTTCAACAACGTGCACAATATTCAGGCGGGGGTCCCGGCGGAGAACATCGTGGCGCTGTTTGACGCCGCATACGAATTCGGCTTTTACAACCAGGATTGACGGAATCTGGTTTCAAACGGGCTTACCCGCCCGGCGTTGGGTCGGCGGCTTGCCAGTTGATTATGTCGTTGCCGTATTCCGTGTTGCTGATGCGGGTCAGGCTCATGCCTTGGCCGTTGGCGGCCGCGGGCCAGTCGGCCGAGTCGTTGTAGTTGACGCGGTCGATACGGATGTAGTAGCGCGTGCCCTTGTCGTCGGTGTCGCCGGGCATCGACAGTTCCAGCTTTTCGCCGGCGTTGTCCAACTGCCCGCCGTACGGCCCGACCACGTTGGGCAGCACACCATGCCTGGCCGCAAACGCGGTGAGGTTCTTGGCCACCACGAGATAGCCGCCGGCCGGGATCGTTGTGTTCGGCGAGAAGGTGTAATCGATGCCGTCGGTGAATCGCCACGGCACATTTATCTGCAGCACCGGGTCGTATTCCTGCAATGTGACCGGCGATTCGCTGATGTTGTGCAGTTCGACATACTCGTGCTCTTTGCCGTCAAAGCCTGCGCCCTGCGGCGGGTCATACATGATTTCCGAGATCACGATCGGGCCTACCTTCGGGTAGGCGTTGGCTGCGCCGGGCGTGTTTGTGCTCATCGCCACAAAGTTGTACGCCCCCGTGCTCTTCTGCCATCGGCCGAAGGCGACGCCGGTCGGCGAGGCCCCGAACGTTTCTTCATCGTAGAAACCCGTGATCTGATTGCGGGCGTCGAGGCCCGAACGTACGTAGCACGCCTCGCCATTCTCGCTGAACGCAAACGGCC
>JACZKQ010000036.1 GCA_014859965.1 Phycisphaerae bacterium | reverse complement strand
ATACAGACGTTTCCCCCAAGTCTTTCGTCTGCCCGCACTCCAAGCAAACACCATTCGGTCAGGACCTCACCTGGACGGAAATCGTTGAACTCTGGGACTTCGGCCCCGACCCTTACAGGCACGTCAGTTACGCCCTCCACAACCCCTACGGTCAATTCCCCGCCGGCGAAGACAGGAGCGCCGCTTTCGCCGTTGCCGCCGATATGTCCCCGTGGTTCGTAAGCGGCGACATCGTCCCGCCCGGCACGGGCACAGACGCCCCCCAGTTTCTGAGCGATCACTGGACCAAACCGAACGTCGAAAAAGGCCTGATCATGCGGGCCAACACGTCTCACCACAGCTACGAAGGCCAAAACATCGTCTACGCCGACGGCCACAGCAGCTATGAAAAGACCACCGACGCAGGAGTCGCCCACGACAACATCTACACCTTCTGGCCTACCGAAACTCCAACTGAAGTCGAAAGAAGAATAGGCCAAAACCCAACTGCAAGAGACAAACAAAACGACGCCAAGAGCAAGGACGACTCCTTGCTGGTAATCTGAAAGGCAACAAAATGGAAAACCAAAAAGGCCTGACGCTTATCGAAGTGATCGTCATCTGCTGCATGGTTCTGTTCCTCGCGGCCATCCTGATCCCGGCCTTTGACAACGGCTCGCGCATAGCGCCACGCGTCGTTTGCGGCACCAACCTCAAAGGCCTCGGCACGGCCATAATGGTTTACGCAAACGATTATGATGATCGCTACCCACAGTTGCCTGGTGAGGGGCCTTGGGCGAAGCGCTTGGGGTTTGACCACGATCTGCCGCACCCGGACTTCGGGCAGGGCGGGGCACAATCACAAACTCCGCGGACGATCACTGCCAGTTGGTACCTCCTCGTCCGCGAGGCCGACGTCGGCCCCAAGTCCTTCATCTGCCCCCTGTCAAAGCAGGGACCGTTCGACGGCAAGAACAACGCCAACCTGGAAATCACCCAACTCTGGGACTTCGGCCCCGACCCCTACCGGCATGTCAGCTACGCCCTCCACAACCCCTACGGCCAATTCCCCGGCCACGGTGACAGAAGCGCTACCTTCGCCATGGCCGCCGACATGAGCCCCTGGTTTCGCAATGGAGAAATCGTCGCCCCCGGCTTGGATGGCGCCGCCCCGCAGATCATAAACGCAGCCGACGAGACAACGTGGAAACTGGGCAACTCACTCAACAACCCGCAAATCCGCAGAAGATTTTTCGGCTGGTGGCGAACTGAAGTGCCGCTGCAAGGACAAAATGTTCTCTATGCCGACGGCCACAGCAGCTTTGAAAAGACGCCGAATTGCGGTATCAAGCGCGACAACATCTACACCTACTGGTCCAAAGAAAACGAACCAACAGACCAGGACATCCAGGGCGGCCAGAACCCGACTGCCCGGGACAAAGAAAATGACGCCAAATCCAAGGATGACAGTTTCCTGGCAATCTGAAAGAGGGCAGCCATGAAGAAGAGAAGCGAAAATCGCACGCGTCCCTGCGGCGGGTTTACGGTTTGGGAGCTGATTTGCATTCTGGGGGTGATTGCGCTGCTGTTTGCCCTGTTAATGCCGTCGCTGAGCAAGGTCAAGCGGATATCGACGCGCGTGGTTTGCGGGACGAATCTGAAGGGGCTGGGGACGGCGATGATGGTCTATGCCAACGACTACGAAGATCGGTATCCGGAACTGCCGGGCGTGGGGCCGTGGGCCAAGCATTTGGGTTTTGATTACTGTATCGAGCGGGTGGACTTCGGGCCGGGCGGCGATCAGGCCGACGTCGGCCGGACGGTCACGGCGAGCTGGTATCTGCTGGTTCGCGAGGCGGACGTGTCGCCTAAATCGTTTGTGTGTCCCGAGGCGCCACAGGAGCCCTTCGGGGGGAGGTATCTGGTATACAACCGGGATATCGTGAGCATGTGGGACTTCGGCAATGATCCGTACAGGCATGTCAGCTATGCAATGCATCTGCCGTATGGACGGTTCCCGGCCAAAGGGAACCGGGGTGCTGCATTCGCGGTTGCGGGCGACATGAGCCCTTGGTTCGAGAATGGCGACATTCTGCCGCCGGGCAGGGATCCGCAGCCGCCGCAGCTTCTGACGGATTCCCGGTCATCATCTCTGTATGAAGGCTGGGGGCACAGGGCGGCCAACAGCAGTAATCATAACCATCAGGGGCAGAACGTGCTCTTTGGCGATGGACATTCAAGTTTTGAAAAAGCCTCCGACGTGGGCATCAAGGAGGACGGGATTTACACGTATTGGCCGAGCGCCGGCGCCGGCGATGGGGAGAAGCGGGTCGGACAGAACCCCACGGCGCGCGATCCGGAAAACGACGCAAGGGCCGCGGAAGACTCCTTTCTGGCGATGTAGGCTGAATCGATTAAAAATGGTGAGGTGGAATCATGGAAATGGAAGAGACGAGCAATGGCAGCACAAGCGGCGGCGGGCAAGATGCGGGGGTGTGCCGGGAAACGACGGGCGTTTACACAAAGGCGGCTGGTTGCGGCGGCAGTGGAGGCTTTTTGCGGCCGGTTAACCAGGAGTTGCTGCGGGAGTTCTTCAATTTGACCGGGGGGAGTCTTTTCTATTGTTTTAGCGCGGTCCTTGTCGCGTACGGCGCGGCGCGGCTGCTGGGGCCGGTGCTTTCGGGCACCGACACGTTCACCGCGGCCTTGCCTTGCGTCGGGACGCTTTGGCTTTATGAGCTTGCGCTTCTGGGTGTGTTAGTGTTTATCGTGTCGCGAAAGGTGGTCGACGATGCGGTCTCGGTGGTGATTATTATCGCGCTGTACCTGGTGGCCGGGAGTATTGCGCTGGGCACTGTTGCGGACCGGAATATCGAGGCGGCGGTCGTGCTGGGGCTTCTAGGTGTGGCGCTTGCGATCGGCAAAGTTTATGCGATGCACCGGATGGTGCAGATTCCTTTTGGCGCATTGTCGCTGGCGGGGGTGGCGGTGCTGGTGTGGATGAATTATTTCGGGCCCATGTGGATGTCGCGTTTGATGGTGGGCGATGCGGCCGAAGAAGCGGTGCGCCGCGGGCGATGGTTCCTGATTCAAATGGTGTTGTTGGCGGGCGCGGGGCTCGTTGTATGGGAAGCGGCAAGAGCGGCGGTCGAGTCGTCCGCGGAGCAGGGGCCAAAACGGGTGTTCCTGCAGTCGCCGATTATGGTGTATGTTTTCGCCCTGGTGCTGCTGGCGGCGTCAGGCGTACACGCGTACGCCATGGGCTACATGTACGCGTTGGAGGAGTTCGTGGGGGACTACCTGCCGCTGTTGACAGTGGGAAGTCTGCTTGCGTTAGAGATTCTCCGGCGTACAGGCCTGCCGTTCGGGCCGCTGCACGTCGCGACGGCGTGCGTGCCGCTGGCGACGCTGGGATATGCCATCTGGGCGAAATCGGTGGGCACAACGGGTGAGTTGGCCTGCGATCTGATGGCGTATCCGCCGGTCTTCTGCGGGCTTTCAGGGGCGGCCGTGGCGGCGCTGGCATGGCGACGCCGCTGGCGGCCGCTGGCCGGAGTGGTGTTCCTGTACGGTTTGGGTCTTATTCTGACGCTGGGGTATTCGCTGGAAGAGGCGCATTCGCTGAACATGCGGACCGGCGGAGCGGTATTGGCCGCGGCGATGATGGCGTATGGAATTGAAAGCTGGCGGCAGCACTATTGTGTGGCGGCGGTGGGGCTGATGACGTTGGGCGCAGCCGCTTCGCGGGAGTATATGGTGATGGCGGCCGGCTGGAACGTCACGGAGGTCGGCGCCGTGATGGGGATAGGAGGCGTGGGCATAATCGGCCTTGCGCTTCTGTTTGGCAAAGCGCTTGACAGGGCATGGCGACTGGTAGGAGCGGGGTGCCTGATGGCGTTCACCTACGACCTGGTCGGGCCGGACTTCGGGGGACGGTATGTTGCGGCAATCATCATCACGGCGGCGCTTGGGACGGGGTTATGGTATCGGACCCGGGATCGGCTGAGCGTCGTGCTCCTGACCGCGGGTGTGGGCGCCCGCATCTATCTGGCGACGCGGGTGTGGCGGTATGTGGTGCTTGGCTTTGCCGCGCTGGCGGCTGGAGTGGTGGCGAGTCTGCGGAAACGCAGGTCCGCGACAGAGCCGGCCACCGAGACGTGAACCAGCGCCTGGAACGGTGCTCATGACTGAGGCGGCCGCTGGACCGGTAGAAAAATTGACACACCCACGAGAGGCTCGGAACAAATCCGAGCCTCTTCATTCTTGATAACCGTCATGCTTGTGCTCAACGGGAGCATAATGCGCACCCGCGCGAGCAAATGGCCGAGATGACTGAGCAAAAAAGTCCTTCGGGCGCGGTTCTATTTCAGCGAAGAAAGAACCGTCGTCCTCTTGCGGCGGATGGACGACGTGAACTGACAGTTTCGTTGAAAGCCGACAAGCGTTGGGGTTCTAACAGGAGGCGAAAACCGGAATGGGTAAAGGCGATCGAAAACCACCCGCTCAGTCACAAAAGATTCAGCCCGGCCGGGAATCGCAAATGCAGCCCCGACCGGAATCGCAGGCGAGGCACTATCGGGGCGCCGATAAGCTGAAGGACAAGGTTGCGATTATCACCGGCGGGGACAGCGGCATCGGCAGGTCGGTCGCGGTGTCGTTCGCCAAAGAGGGCGCCCACGTGGTGGTCGTCTATCTCGAAGAACACCAGGACGCGGAGGAGACGCAGAAGCTTGTGGAGGAGGCCGGGCGCGAGTGCCTTCTGATCAGCGGGGACATCGGAGACAGCCGTTTATCTGAAGAAGTGGTCGCTCGGACGATGGAGCACTTCAAACGAATCGACGTTTTAGTAAATAACGCCGCCGAGCAGCACGAGTATGAAAAACTGACGGATATCCCCGATGCTCAACTGCTGAAGACGTTCAAAACGAACATTTTTGCAATGTTCTACCTCGTGCGGGCGGCGATAACGCACATGCAGCCGGGCAGCGCAATCGTAAATACCACATCGGTGACGGCATACCGCGGCCATACATCGTTGATACCTTATTCCGCCACAAAAGGGGCGATCGTCAGCTTCACGAGGTCGCTGGCCCGCGTTTTGGGGCCGGACATCAGGGTGAACGCGGTCGCGCCGGGACCCGTTTGGACGCCGCTTATACCTGCCAGTTTCAGTGCTGAAAAAGTCGAGCAGTTCGGCAGCAATACAATTATGGACCGGCCCGCGGAGCCCGATGAGATCGCACCGTGCTATGTTTTCCTTGCGAGCGATGATTCGTCCTACATGACCGGCCAGGTGCTTCATCCGAACGGGGGCATGGACTTCAGCTCGTAACGTCTTTTAATGTTGTTTACGCAATGGACAAACGAAGGAGATGAACTGTGAGCAAGAATATTGTTGATGAGGTCAGCGGTCTGATCAAGCTGGATTGGGATGCGGCGGAGTGTTACGACCGGGCGCTGGAAAAGATAGAAACGCCCGATATGCATCGGACCATCGCCACGTTTGCCGACGATCATCGCCGGCATGTGGACCGGCTGTCGGAATATATGGTGAGCATAGGCGAAACACCGCCCGAAAGAAGCAAGGATATCAAGGGGCACCTGATGGAGAGCTATGCCGCGATTCGCAGTGCGACCGGCGAAGTGGGGGCCCTGAAGTCGCTTCACACCAGTGAAAAGATGACGAATAAGGAATACCGCAAGGCGTTGGAGAACGAGAATCTGGCTGAGGAGGCCCACGCCATCATCATGGATCACTACGAGGATGAAAAAAGACATCTGATGTACGTTGAAGAGGTCCTCCATACAAAAGTGTGATGGAACGGGACACGAATCGGCGGCAGCAGGGGAGTTTCGAGCAATCTGATTTGAAAGAGGGCGGTATCAGTGCAGCGTATTCTCATAACGGGCGGGGCGGGGTTTATTGGTTCACATCTTGCTGACGAACTGCTCGACCACGGATATATGGTAAAGGTGCTGGACAACCTGTGCCCGCAGGTGCATGGGGAAAATGCAAAGGCGCCGGAGTACCTGTCGAGCGAGGTCGAGTTCGTGTACGGCGACGTGCGCGACATGACGGCGGTCCGGAAAGCGATGCAGGGGATGGATGCGGTTTTTCACCTGGCGGCTTCGGTGGGGGTCGGCCAGAGCATGTATGAGATCGCGCCGTATACGAGCACCAATAACTACGGAACGAGTATTCTGTGCCAGTGTATTGCGGACGGCTGCACAATCGGCAAGCTGATCGTCGCGTCGAGCATGAGCATTTACGGCGAGGGGTCGTACGTGGACCCGGATGGGCTGACCGTGCCGTCGGCCGTGCGGTCGGCGGCTCAGCTCCGGGCGGGCAAGTGGGAGCTGTTGACCGCCGAGGGTAAGGAATTGCGGCCTGTCCCCACCGCCGAAGGAAAGCAGCCGGACCTTGCGAGCATCTATGCGCTGAGCAAGTACGACCAGGAGCGGATGTGCCTGATTACCGGGACGGCTTACAACGTGCCGACGGCGGCGCTTCGGCTGTTCAATGTATTCGGCACGCGGCAGGCGCTTTCGAACCCGTACACGGGTGTTCTGGCCATATTTGCGTCGCGCCTCCTCAATGATAATGCACCGATGATCTACGAGGACGGGCGGCAGAGGCGCGATTTTGTGAGTGTCCGGGACGTGGTGCGGGCGATGCGGCTCGTGCTGGAGAACCCCGATGCGCGCGACGATGTGTACAACATAGGCAGCGGCCGATCGTACGCCATCGTCGAGGTGGCTGCTATGCTGGCCGGAGTGATGGAGAAAAGCATCGATCCGCTGATCACCGGCAAGTACAGAGTGGGTGACATACGCCACTGCTTCGCGGACATCAGCAAAGCGCAAAGCGTCTTGGGATATACTCCGAGCATTGCCCTGGCCGATGGGCTGTATGAATTGACCGAATGGCTCGGTGACCAGATCTCGGTGGACAGGGTGGAGGCCGCCAATCAGCAACTGACCAGCAGGGGACTTACACTATGACGGCACGCTATACGATGATTACTGGAGGCGCTGGGTTTATCGGCACAAACCTTGCCGCACGGCTTTGTGCGGCGGGCAAACAGGTGTTAATATACGACAATCTGTCTCGCCCCGGCGTTGAACGCAATGTGGAGTGGCTGCGTTCGCGCTACCCGGGCAGCATCCAGGTTATGATTGCCGATATCCGGGATATCGCCACGCTGGAGGAGGCGGTGCGGAATGCCGAGGGCATCTATCACTTTGCCGCGCAGGTGGCGGTGACTACGAGCATTGAAGACCCTGTGGACGATTTCGGGGTAAATCTTTGGGGAACATTCAATCTGCTGGAGGCGATTCGAGGGCAGGCGACGCGGCCTCCGCTGCTCTTCACTTCGACGAACAAGGTATACGGAAGCCTGGAGGACCTCTCCCTCAACAGCGGTGTAAAGCGATACGAACCCGTGCGCGAGACAGTGCGGTCGGAGGGGGTTGCGGAAGATCGGCCGCTCGAGTTCCATTCACCCTACGGATGCTCCAAGGGGGCCGCCGACCAGTACGTGCTGGATTACTGCCGCATATACGGGCTGCCGGCGGTGGTCTTTCGGATGAGCTGCATTTACGGACAGCATCAATTAGGGACGGAGGATCAGGGGTGGGTTGCGCACTTCCTGATTCAGGGGATGAACAATAATCCGATCACCATCTACGGTGACGGCAAGCAGGTACGCGATATTCTTTACGTCGACGATCTCATGGAGGCGATGCTGCTGGCGACTGAGAAAATCGCCTACACACGAGGCAGGGCCTTCAATATGGGCGGCGGGCCGGGAAATACGATCAGCATACTGGAACTGCTCGATCAAATCAAGCGACTGACGGGGCGCGTGCCGCCCATTATGGGAGGCGCATGGCGGCAGGGAGATCAGCGGTACTACGTGAGCGACACCCGCAAGTTTAAGGCGCTTACGGGCTGGAAACCCGCGGTGGGCACGGCGCAGGGTATCGAGCGGCTGTACGACTGGCTGGCGGAATCGCAGCGGATCAGCGTGCCACAGCCGGACACCAGATGTGAAAGAATCGCACTATGAGCCAGATGACGGCGGCAACGATCCATTCTTCAGTCAAGTGCAAGACAATGAGCTCGGCGGTGATTGTCGCACCGGGCAAAATTGAGGTGCGTCGGGCCGCAGTTCCCGTGCCGGGTCCGAACCAGCTTCGGGTGCGGATGCAGGGCTGCGGCATCTGCGCTTCCAATCTTCCGGTTTGGCAGGGTCGCGAATGGTTTTCTTATCCGCAGGAGCCGGGCGCGCCCGGCCACGAAGGGTGGGGCGTCGTGGATGCCGTCGGGCGCGAGGTGACGGAGTTTGCCGTCGGTCAGCGGGTGGCGTGCATGAGCTATAAGGCATACGCGGAGTACGATCTGGTCGACAGTGGTTCGGCCGTCGTGCTTCCGGATTCGCTGGAGGGCGTTGCGTTTCCGGGGGAGCCCCTTGCGTGTGCTGTAAACGTATTCAGCCGGAGCGACATACGGAAAGACCACAGGGTGGCGATCGTGGGGATTGGTTTTCTTGGCGGGTTGCTGACCTCGCTGGCGGCGGCCGCGGGCGCCGAAGTAATCGCTATTTCGCGGCGCCCGTGTTCGCTCAGGCTGGCGCGGCAAATGGGAGCGGTCCATGTCATCGCAATGGACGATCACTACCGCATTATCGAAGAGGTCGACAGGACCACCGACGGTGCGCGCTGCGAGCGGGTCATCGAGGCGGTCGGCTTGCAGTGGCCGCTCGATCTGGCGGGCGAGCTGACCGCGACACGGGGACGGCTGATCGTCGCCGGTTATCACCAGGATGGGCCCAGACAGGTGAATATGCAGATGTGGAACTGGCGGGGTCTGGACGTGGTCAACGCCCACGAACGGGATTTGTCCGTCTACACGGCGGGAATGCGGCGGGCGATCGACGCGGTGGAACGGAAGCGGCTGACGCCGTTCGACATGCTGACCCATCGTTTTACGCTGGATCAGCTTGACGATGCATTCGAGATGCTCCAGAGCAGGCCGGAAGGATTCGTAAAAGGATACCTCACGTTCTGAGTACAATAAGGGATTGTTATGTCGACAGCTTTAAATACTGCGGTGCTGCAAGACGAGGCACCAGTTCCAGTTATGCAAATGGCAAAGCCGAAGGTGGCTTTTGCCGGCACGGGCTGGATCGGCCGCAACCGCTTGCAGGCGATTGTCGATACGGCGGCGGCGGAGGTGATAGCGATTGCCGATCCGTCGCACGAGATGCGGTCGGCTGCGCAACTGGTGGCGCCGGGTGCGGAATGCTACGACAGTTTTGACGCACTCCTGGGCGGCAAGTACGACGCCGTCGTGATAGCGACACCCAGTGCAATGCACGCCGAACAGGCAATCGCGGTGCTGAAATCGGGTGCGGCGGTATTCTGCCAGAAGCCACTGGGCAGGACGGCAGCCGAGACCGCCGAGGTGGTAGAGACTGCCAGGGCGACAGACAAACTGCTTGCCGTCGATTTCTCCTACAGGCACGTGCGGGCCATGCAGGCGGTGTACGCATGTGTACGGGCGGGGGACATCGGCGAGGTTTATGCAGCGGAGTTGGTATTCCATAACGCCTACGGCCCCGACAAGGCGTGGTTCTACGATCCGGCGCAGTCCGGCGGGGGGTGCGTTATCGATCTGGGAATACACATGGCGGACCTCGCACTGTGGGTGATGGACAGTCCCGAGATTGTCCGCTGTGCGAGTCATTTAATGGCCAAAGCAAAGCAATGGGATCCACAGGCGAATGGAGTGGAGGATTACGCAGTCGCGCAATTGACTACGGCGACGGGCGCGGTGATCAATCTTGCCTGTTCGTGGAACCTGCCGGCCGGATGCGACGCGGTGATCAAGGCCGCTTTCTACGGGACGAAAGGGGCCGCAGCGTTTACCAACATCGACGGGTCGTTCTTCAACTTCGCGGCCTACCGGCACGAAGGGACGCACAGGCAGGTTCTGTATGACGGTCCCGATGAGTGGTTCGGCCGCGCGGGGGCGGAATTTGCGCGGAGCCTGGCGCAAGACAGTTCATTCAATGCGGCTGCGGAGGAGGTTACGGCCGCAGCGCGTGTGATCGACATGATCTATAACCGTTAAAGGACAAGGAAAGTAATCATGGCTGGAGAATCACAAACCACAACCGACCATCAGCAGATTCGACAGTGGGTTGAAGAACGCGGCGGCAGCCCTGCCGTCGTCGCAAGCACACACGGAGATGAAGAAACGGGCATTCTGAGGATCGATATGCCCGGCTATGGCGGCGAAGATTCGCTGGATCATATCTCATGGGATGAATGGTTCGAGAAATTCGACCGGGAGGACCTTGCATTCGTTTACCAGGACACGACGAAAGCAGGCGAAAAGAGCAATTTCAATAAGATCGTAAGCAAAGCCCATGTACGCTGACAGCGCCTTCGAGCCGGTCCGGCCCACCAGGGTGCTCATGACGGCAGACACCCTGGGCGGGGTTTGGGTCTATGCTCTTGAGCTTATCGCAGCGCTCCGGGAGTATGCTGTCGATGTCGTGCTGGTGACGATGGGCGATCACCTGAGCCGAAGTCAGACCGCCCAGCTTGCCGGGCTCGACAATGTAGAACTCCACGAGACGTCATATAAGCTCGAATGGATGAATGACCCGTGGCGGGACGTCGCCGCCTGTGGGGACGACCTTCTGAAGATCGAATCCGAGACCCGCCCCGATGTGGTGCACATCAACGGGTATTCGCATGCGGCGCTTGAGTTCAACGCGCCGGTCCTGGTTGTCGGGCATTCGTGTGTTTACTCGTGGTCTAGAGCGGTTCGCCATTGCCGGCCGGGCGACGAATGGCTGGACTACTTCCGGGCGGTTCGGCGCGGACTTGGCGCCGCCGACGCGGTGACGGCCCCTACATGGACCATGCTCAAGACGCTGCAGGAGTTCTACGGTCCCTTCAGGTCGGCCGAGCCGATTTACAACGGGCGCGTGTTCCCGTTCAAAAGGAGACCGAAAAAGCCGCTGGTCTTCAGCGCCGGCAGATTGTGGGATGAGGCCAAAAATATAGGGGCGCTGGAACAGGCGGCAGGCTCGCTCGCCTGGCCGATTTGCGTTGCGGGCCAAAACATTCACCCGAACGGCGGCGTGGCGGATTTCAACAACCTCCAGATGTTGGAGCTGCTTACGCAGCAGCAGATGGCGTTGTGGATGGCGGCCGCTTCGATATTCGCCATGCCGAGCCGGTACGAGCCTTTTGGTCTTTCGGCTTTGGAGGGGGCGATCTGCGGGTGTGCCCTGGTATTAGGGGACATACCGAGCCTGCGAGAAGTATGGGGGGCGACAGCGTTGTATGCCTCGCCTGACGATCCGGACGCTATCACCTGCCAGATCGAACGGTTAATCGAGGACCCGCACCTGCTGAGGCTCTATGCGGCGCGGGCAGCGGAGCGGGCACGGTTTTTCAGCGTGGACAGAATGGCGGCCGGATACCTTCGGCTTTACACCGACCTGTTAAAGGAGGCCGACAGTGAGGCGTCTATTATGGAGCAGTACGCGGGCGCAAAAAGCCCTGCTTGAAAGGACACTATGCAATTTGCCATGTTTTATCATTCACTGATCAGCGACTGGAATAACGGCAATGCCCATTTTTTGCGAGGCATAACCGCCGAACTGCTGAAGCGCGGACACCAGGTGGATGTTTATGAGCCGGCCGGCGGCTGGAGCATGCAGAATCTTATCGAAACGCAGGGTCAAACGCCGGTACGTGAGTTTTTCTCGCGTTTTCCCATGCTGCAAAGTATCGCGTGCGATTACGACGCTCTGGATTTCGATGCGATACTGTATGGGGCGGATGTCGCGATTGTGCATGAATGGAACGAGCCCCGGTTCATCGATCGGATCGCGAGCCACCGTCGACGGCGGGGCGGCTGCAAACTCCTGTTTCACGACACGCATCACCGGTGCGCAACCCAGCCGCGGTATACAGACAAGCTCGAACTGAACCGGTTTGACGGAGTGCTGGCGTTTGGACGGTCGCTGGCGGAGGTTTACCTGCAGAACGGGTGGAACGACCGCGTCTGGACTTGGCATGAGGCGGCGGACGCGACGGTGTTCCAGCCCGACAAAGCAAGTTTCATGCAGGGCGACCTTGTCTGGGTCGGCAACTGGGGTGACGAAGAACGGACGGCCGAGATCGCCGAGTATCTGGTCGAACCCGCCGGAGCCCTTGGACTGGCGACCAACGTATACGGCGTGAGGTACCCCCAAACGGCGATCAATCTGCTGGGCAAGTCGGGTCTCGTGTATAACGGCTGGCTGGCGAACTACAAGGTGCCGGAAGTCTTCAATAGCCACAGGGTGACGGTGCATATACCGCGAAAGCCATACGGGAAGATATTGCCGGGCATTCCGACGATCCGGCCGTTCGAGGCTCTTGCCTGCGGCATTCCGCTGATCATGGCGCCGTGGGAGGATACGGAAAACCTGTTTACGCCCGGCAAGGACTACCTCGTGGCCCATAGCGGTCATGAGATGAAGACACACCTGCGCAGCGTTATAAACGAACCGGAACTTGCGACCCGCCTGGCCGAGCACGGCAGGAGGACGATACTCGCCCGGCATACCTGCGCGCACAGGGTAATTGAACTTCTGGAGATATGCCGCGAAATGGGAATCGATACGACAATTGATAATAAGCTATGCAGAGAGGCAGCCAATGTCCTGTAAAAGTATTGCTTTCTTCGGATCAAGTCTGGTGTCGGCATACTGGAACGGTGCGGCGACGTACTACCGGGGCATATTGAAAGCTCTGGCTGAACTGGACTATGCGATCACCTTCTACGAGCCGGACGCATTCGGCCGCCAGCAGAACCGTGACTTAGCCGATCCGTCGTATGCCGTCAGCGTTGTATACCCCGCGACACTGGACGCCCTGGATGAGCAGCTCGCCGATGCGGCATCGGCGGACATTATCGTCAAGGCCAGCGGCGTCGGCGTCTTCGATGCCTATCTGGAATCGCGGGTGCTGGAACTGAAAACTATGCGCAATCTGGTGATATTCTGGGACGTGGATGCTCCGGCGACGCTTGATCGCGTAATCGGCGACGCAGCCGACTATTTTGCGCTACTGATCCCGCAGTATGATTTTGTGTTGACATACGGCGGCGGCAGACCGGTCGTCCAGGCGTACACGACTCTGGGTGCAAAAAAGTGTGTGCCGGTCTATAACGCGCTGGACCCCGAAACGCACTATCCGGCGGAGCCTGACGCGCGGTTCGAGGCGGACCTGGGGTTCTTGGGCAACCGCATGCCCGACAGAGAGGCGCGTGTGGAGGAGTTCTTCTTCAAACCCGCCAGAATGCTCCCGACAAAGAGGTTTCTGCTGGGAGGTAATGGATGGGAATCCAACGCGCCGCGCCTCGAAAATGTGCGGACTCTGGGGCACATCTACACAGCGGATCACAATGCCTTCAACGCAACGCCCACTGCCGTGCTGAATATCAGCCGCGAGAGTATGGCACGGTACGGGTTCTCTCCGGCAACGCGGTTGTTCGAGGCGGCGGGTGCGGCCGCGTGCGTTGTTACGGATCAATGGGCAGGTATCGAAACGTTCCTGACGCCGGGCGAGGAATGCCTGGTGGCTGCAAACGGATCCGAGGTTGCACAAATAGTCTCAGGTCTGAGCAGCGAAGAGGCGGTTAAGATCGGCGAACGCGCGCGCAGGCGGATACTCGCTGAGCATACGTACGCCAGGCGCGCCGCAGAGTTGGATGACCTGCTGAACGAACGTTTTCAGGATTCGAGCATGGAGGAGGCGGTATGGACAGCGGCTCGCTGAACATCGTTATTGCAGGGCTTTCAATTACCAGTTCCTGGGGAAACGGGCACGCAACCACCTGGCGTGCGCTGATACGGCGGCTGGAGGAAGTGGGACATCAGGTGACGTTCCTTGAGCGGGACCTGCCATGGTACGCATCGAACCGGGACATGCCCGAGCCGCCTTTCTGTCGGACGGTGCTTTACGACTCGGTGGAGCAGCTTCGCCGCAACTGCGCGGGGCTGGTCAAAGCGGCCGATTTTGTGATCATCGGCTCATACGTCCGTGAGGGCGTTCAGGTGGGCCGTTGGCTGCTGACGACGGCGGAAGGGCCCGTAGGGTTCTATGATATCGATACGCCTGTGACGCTTTCAAAGCTGGCCCGCGGCGATTACCAGTACATCGAGCCGTCGCTTATTCCGGAGTACGATTGCTATTTGTCGTTCACGGGCGGCAAGACGCTGGACGTTCTCGAAGAGCAATACGGTTCGCCAATGGCCAGAGCCCTTTACTGCTCGGTGGACGTCGCGAAGTACTTTCCCGAGGAGGACGCCGTGTGCGAGTATGATTTGGGGTACCTGGGGACATACAGCGACGACCGGCAGCAAACGCTCGATGAGCTGCTGATCGAGCCTGCACGGCGTCTGGCGGAGTGGAAATGCATAGTGGCCGGGGCGCAGTATCCCGAAGGCATCGACTGGCCGGCGAACATCCGGCGCCTGGACCATGTACCGCCGGAAAAACATCGTGCGTTCTACAATGCGCAGCGCTTCACCCTCAATGTGACCCGCCAGGACATGATAACAGCGGGCTATTCTCCCAGCGTGCGCCTTTTTGAGGCGGCCGCCTGCGGAGTGCCGGTGATCAGCGATTATTGGCCGGGACTTGAGACGTTCTTTGAGCCGGGCAAAGAGATACTCATCGCACGGTCGCACACGGATACCATCAGATGCCTATGTGAGATATCTGAAAAGAAGCGGCGCCGCATAGGCGCGCTGGCGCGCCGCCGGGTGCTGCGCGAGCATTCGTCAACGCTGCGCGCGCAGCAGCTTGTCACAATGATGCGGGCCGTGATCAAAGGCAAAGCAAGCCAGGGACAGCGGCTGGTGGAGACGGCGGTTTGACAGCGGGAAGCAGGATGGCGCAAACACTTGAAACCAGATTCGATAATCCCACCAATGCCAAAGAGGAGCAGGTCGCCGCACTGGGGCCGTGGTTTCATAATCTCCACCTCCCGGGCGGCCTTCAGACAGCCCCGAACCATCGACTCGGCGATTTTCCCGCGTGCAATTGGCGACGAATATCAGAGTTTCTGCCCGCGGATCTTTCGGGCATGACGGCCCTCGACATCGGCTGCAATGCCGGCTATTACAGCTTCGAACTGGCCAGACGGGGGGCGACTGTGCTGGCGATTGACACGGAGGCCCATTATCTCGAACAGGCCCGCTGGGCGGCCGATGAACTGGGCCTGACCGACAGGGTCGATTTCGTGCAAATGGACGTGTACGATCTGATATATGACGGCGGGCGGTTCGACGTCGTTCTGTTTCTCGGTGTGCTCTACCATCTGCGATACCCACTGCTGGGATTGGATATCATGGCTGCGAAGGTCAGGGGGGCCATGGTCTTTCAGACAATGCTCCTCCCGGAGAGTGAAAGGCTCGACACACCTGACGACCTCGATTACGACAACCGCGGGCTTCTTAATCAGGAAAACTGGCCGCACATGGCCTTTGTCGAAAACAGGCTGGCGGGCGATCCGACCAACTGGTGGGTTGCCAGCCTTTCCTGTGTGGAGGCGATGCTGCGCTCAAGCGGATTTCGCATTGAGCGGGAAATCTGCCGCGAGTTCTATCTGTGCCGGCCGACGGGCAGAATTCGCAGACTGCCGTTCAGACAGGAACTGCCAAAGCGTAGCTAAGGGCTTCCGATGAAGCCGGCTTCTGCTGTTCGGCTGAATGCTCCGGCCGCTGCACAGCCCTGATCTCGTCGGGCATTGAGTTCAGAAGCTGCGAAAAGTAATTTATCGTCCGGGAGATGCCCTCTTCCAGGCTAACTTCGGGCTGCCAGTCAAGCATGTTGCGGGCCTTTTCAATATCCGGTTTGCGCCGAATGGGGTCGTCGCTTGGCAGTGCCCGGTGGACAATCCTGGATTTGCTTTTGGCCAGATATATGATCAGTTCGGCAAGTTCCGCCACTGTGACTTCGTGCGGGTTGCCCAGATTGAGCGGGCCGGGGATATTCTCATCGTATTCCATGAAGCCTATGATGGCACGGATCAGGTCATCGACATAGCAGAAACTTCGGGTTTGGCCGCCGTCACCGAAAAGTGTGATGTCCATGTCCTGCAAAGCCTGCAATACAAACGTGCTGACCACGCGGCCATCATTGGCGCTCATACGCGGGCCGTAGGTGTTGAATATTCGCGCGACGCGTATCTGTAAATCGTGCTGGCGGCGATAGTCAAAGAAAAGCGTTTCGGCGCAGCGCTTGCTTTCGTCATAACAACTGCGCACGCCGATCGGATTGACGTTGCCCCAGTAATCTTCAATCTGGGGATGGACCTGCGGGTCGCCGTAGACCTCCGAGGTGGAGGCCTGGAATATCTTTGCTTTGGTCCGCTTAGCTAAACCGAGCATGTTTATTGCGCCGAGGACGCTTGTCTTGGCCGTTTGAACCGGGTCTATTTGGTAGTGCACCGGCGAGGCGGGGCAAGCGAGATTGTAGATCTCGTCAACCTCGACATAAAGCGGGAAGCAGACGTCGTGACGTATCGTCTCGAACCGGGGATGTGACATGAGCGGAGCAATGTTCGCGCGGCGGCCTGTATAGAAGTTGTCGACACAGATCACCTCCCGGCCTTCATCCAGAAGGCGGCGGCACAAATGAGAACCGAGAAAACCCGCCCCGCCGGTGACGAGTGCCGTTGTCGTTTCTTTTTGCATAGAGCACCCCCTTTTGTGCAAACGGCGTCACGCCGATGTGGTAGTGTCGAACCATGGACACGTCCTTCTTAGCAGCCATCCCTGTAACGTCATTCCGCAGCGGCGACAAAACATGTAATCCGCTCGGCGTGTGAGCATAATGCTAATCACGTCCATTCGCTTATGAGACGATTTTCCAGGTGGCCAACGGTTTACCCGCAAGGTGCGGCAGCCGATTGGAGAAAGCCGACCTGAGCACTCGTTTCGACCGGAAAAACAGATTAATGGCTGACAAAGCAGAAACACTCGAACGCGGCGACATTTACTTCTTCTATCGCCCCAAAGTCAATGAGCAGGAGCCGCAGGGACTCGGCGACGTCCAGCGGTTCTATATGGGGTTGCCGGAAGCCTGCGGCTCGGCCAATCTCCAGTTGGGCGTAGTGCATGCCGGACCGCGGGGGCATACAGTGTAAGGTTTCAGCGAAGGGCAGGTTTGAAGCCCCACTTCGATGTAATTACCCGTACGCTGTTGAGCATTTCACTGCCGGGCAGGTATTAAGTCCGCCGGCGGTAATGCCGTTAAAAAGCATACAGGAGGCACAATTGTGATCACAGGCTTTATGCTGTGGAATGAACCGAATAATCTTTCGCACTGGGACTTCCTGATGGACCCGGAGTGGAAGGAGTTCAGTGAAATGACCCGGATCGCCGCCGCCAGGATCAAATCGCTGCGGCCGGATATGCCGCTGATCCTGGGAGGCATATCGCCGATCGATCCGAGTTTCATTCAAATGCTGGACGGCTACGGCACGCTGGAGCACATCGACGCAATAGGCATACACGGTTTTCCCCTGGACTGGAATCACTGGATGATTTACGACTGGCCCGCCAAAGTGGCTGAGATAGAACGGGTGACGCCGCTGCCGGTCTGGGTTACCGAGATCGGGGCTTCGTCGTTCGGCGCCGACGAGGTGCAGGTGTTCGGGCTCAGGCGCACGCAGCAACTGCTGGTTGGACGGGTGGAGAATATCTTCTGGTACAGCCTTTTTGACCTGCCGCCTGCCTGGGGTGCGACGACGCGGCACAAAGAGGCGGAGGGCAGCTCGTATTACAGGCACTTTTATCTCGGGCTGATACGGGCCGACGGCAGTCCCAAGCCTGCGTTGGAATATTTCGAGCCGACAATGGACATCTGCCAATGGTTCCACTACGAGGACCATCGGCTGGATGAGGCTGTCAAATGGCTGCGGGCCCTCGGTGTCAGGAGACTGCGGACGGGAATAAGCTGGGCCGACTGGCACAGGCCCGATGCCCTGAGGTGGTTCGACAGACAGATGAAGGCCCTGGACGCGTTCGATGTGATTGTCACGCTGTGTTTTACGCCGCCGTCGAAGGGCAAACGCCCGTGCTACACCAGCCCGCCGGTTGATCTGGCCGAGTTTGCCGATTTCGCCGGAGAAGTGGTTGAGCGGTACTGTCCGGTGCCAGTGGGCAAGTATCCGAGGGCTAATGTTTACTGTTAACGCATAATTGAAAGGTTCTGCCGTGGATAAGATTCGCATAGCGATCGCCGGAATGGGTAATTGTGCAAGCTCGCTTCTGCAGGGGATCGAGCATTATCGACGGGCGGCGGGCGCCGACCATACGGGTCTGATGCACTTTGATGTGGGCGGTTACACGCCGGCCGATATCGAACTGGTCGCGGCGTTTGATATTGATCGGAGAAAAGTGGGCCAACCCGCGTCGGCGGCGATATTCGCTCCCCCGAACAACACGATGCGGATATGTAACACGTTCGCCTCGGCCGGGCCGGTCGTGCAGATGGGGCCGGTGCTTGACGGCATTGCAGAGCACATGAAAAACTATCCCGCGGAGCGAACGTTCGTACCTTCGGACGAAAAGCCCGTCGACGTGGCAGCCGCGCTGCGCAGGAGCAAAGCCGAAATACTGCTTATCTACCTGCCCGTCGGATCGCAAAAGGCAGCCGAATACTACGCCGAAGCGGCATTAGAGGCGGGCGTGGGTCTGATCAACTGCATTCCGGTGTTCATCGTGTCGGATCCCCGCTGGGCCGCCCGCTTCAAGGCGAAGAACCTGCCCTGTATCGGCGATGATATAAAGGCGCAGGTTGGCGCGACAATTACCCATCGTGTGCTGACGCGCCTGTTCGAGGAGCGCGGCGTGAAACTGACGTCGACGTACCAGCTCAACACCGGAGGCAATACGGATTTTCTGAACATGCTCGAAAGGAGCCGCCTGGCGAGTAAAAAGATTTCGAAAACGGAGGCGGTACAGTCGCAGCTTAAAACACCGCTGCCGGAAGAACAGATACATATCGGGCCCTCGGATTATGTGCCGTGGCAGAAGGATAACAAAGTGTGCTTCATTCGCATGGAGGGGCAGGGGTTCGCGGGGGTACCGCTCAACCTGGAACTGCGGCTTAGCGTCGAAGATTCGCCCAACAGCGCCGGGGTTGCAATCGACGCCATCCGTTTCTGCAAGCTGGCAAAAACGGCAAAAATGTCGGGGCCGTTCTTGACCGTTTCGGCTTACCTGATGAAGCACCCGCCGAAGCAGATGCGGGACGAAGCGGCCCGCGCACAGATTGAGGCTTTTCTTGAAGGCTTTAACGAAGAGGACGAGGTGGTAATCGATTATGCCAACCCGGAGACTGCAAGGTTGGAGACAATGGGCGTTTGACGACCTGTTCATCCCGCTTGAAAGCGAAAGAATCCTGCGCTGTAAGCATCCGAGACGTGTACAAGATGATTTCATGTCATGAACAACAAGGCCGCACCGAATCAGGAAAGTGTGGGCATTCAGCAACGCGCCTGATGCGCTCTCATTTACTGCGAAGGTAAGA
This sequence comes from Phycisphaerae bacterium, assembly GCA_014859965.1. Classification (GTDB taxonomy): domain Bacteria; phylum Planctomycetota; class Phycisphaerae; order Sedimentisphaerales; family Anaerohalosphaeraceae; genus JACZKQ01. The sequence continues at coordinate 8,893 of JACZKQ010000036.1, read as the reverse complement.
CATTGCAGGATATGTTCTTCAACAACTGGCAGGTGTTGCTCCGGACCGCGGTGGTCGGCGTCTCGGCCTACGTCAGTCTCATCCTGCTCCTGAGGGTGTCCGGCAAGCGCACGCTTTCCAAAATGAACGCCTTTGACTTCATTGTTACGGTTGCGCTGGGATCAACCCTTGCCACCATCCTGCTTAACAGGGACGTAAGTCTTGCGGAAGGGACCGCGGCGTTCGGCCTGCTGATCGGGATGCAGTATGCGGTTACATGGTCGAGTATTCGTGCGCGGTGGATTCGCCGGCTGGTCACGGGGGAGCCCTCGCTGCTTTTGTATCGGGGAGCGTTTCTGTCGGCTGCTCTGCGGAGAGTGCGGGTCACCGAAGACGAGGTGCGGGCGGCGGTGCGAGCGGCCGGGTGTGCGGCACTGGATAAGGTGGAGGCTGTTGTGCTGGAGACCGACGGATCGTTCAGTGTCATCCGGCCGGGTGAAGAGGTGGAGATCTCTGCCCTTGCTGAAGTAAAGGGGTTCGAATCGCCCGACGCACAGGCCTGAGCAGCCCGCACCGGGTTAGGCAGAGAAAAAGCGGCGGCTCGCCTGCGCAAGACCGCCGCTCGTGGTCTTCGGTAATGTACTGCTACTTCATCATGAGGGCCGGGCTGTCACAGGGAGCGTCCCAGAGTTCCAGGAGTTCGTCGTCCATTCTGGCGACGACCATCTGGAATCCGCCCATCTCCTGTACAGTGAGGTACTCGCCGACGAGCGCCCGGGCAAGAGTAATGCCCTTGTCGTCGAGGACCTGCTGCACACGGCGCAGGACGATGTACTGCTCCATGAGAGTGGTCGAGCCGACGCCATTAATCATAACAAGCATCTTTTCGCCGGACTTGACACTAAGGTCTTCCAGGAGCATGTTGAGCATCTTTTCGGCGGTTTTGTCGGCGCTCACGAGATCCATTTCGCCCTGGCCGGCTTCACCGTGCTGTCCCATGCCGACGTTCATCCGGCCGTCGGGAACTTCGGCGATTATCTGACCGGTGGCCGGGTGAGAAGCGCTGGAGACCGCGACGGCTAAAGTGGCCATGTTCTTCTCCATCCGCTCGGCGATTTCAAGACACTTATCCAGGGAGCAGCCCTTCTCGGCGGCGGCGCCGGCAACCTTGGCCACAAAAAGACAGCCGGACAGCCCGCGGCGTTCCTTTGGGTCTTCACGGCTGGGGGCAGAAATGTCTTCGTGGGTGAGGACCTGCTTGACGTTGAGGCCTTCTTTTTCCGCCATTTTCAGGGCGACATTTGCACTCATGACATCGCCCGCGTGGTTGAGCACGACGAGGAGCACGCCCGCCGGACGGTTGGCCATGCGCAGTGCTTCGATGACGCGGGGCGGCCCAGGTGCGGCGAAGATCTCGCCCGGGACGCTGATGTCGAGCATGCCTTCACCGACGAAGCCGCTCAGGGCCGGTTCATGGCCGCTGCCGCCCAGGGTAACGACAGCCACCTTTTCCTTAGGTTTGTCTTTGACGCGTACAACGAGATTGTCGCCGGCAAGCTTGACCTGTTTGGAATGCGCCAGAACAAACCCGGCCAGAAGTTCGCTGACGATATTGTCGGGGTTATTGATGAATTTACGTGCGGGCATGGTCGTGCCTTTCTGCTTGGGGTTTCTATTTCATCTGCATGATTTCAATGACCGCCGGGCCGTCGGTTATGAAGGCGACACGAAGAGTGTCCGTCGCGTCGAACGGCGGGATAATGACGTCCTGGCCGGCGAGCGCCTTGTCGAGGTCGTCGACAATAAAGGCTGCGTGGGGGTTGTTCTTGACGGCATCGCACATGGGGCTGTTGGGTTCGAAGCGGAGGAATTCGATCTTGTAGGGATGGGCGTCGGGGTCGGTAACGTGGACGCCGGCGCCTTCAATGAAGATTTCATTGTCGCCTTTGGCAGTAGTGGGGACGCCGTAGTGGTGGAATTTCGCCGATTGCATGCCGGTTCCTTTCATTTTGACGGTTTCTCAGGCTCTCATCTATTGAATCGCGATGGATTTTAGGCAATTCGATGCACTTTGCAAGCACTTTCTCTTCCGGCCGGCTTGGAAAAGAAGGGTGTCCCGCACGGCAGAACTGTTCTGATTATTTGTATTCAGCGGGCGGTATGTTATATTGAGGGCTTCGCCAAAGGCCGTGCGGATCCGTACCCTGAACCTGATTAAGAGGCATGGGCCATGTTATGGAAGACACATCGGAGGGAAATCCTATGGTGCAGTACGCGAGACGTCGATGGGATCGGAATCGGGTGACGATCATGGCAATGCTGCTCGTCATCGTATGGAGCAGCACGGGTCTGGCCCAGGGGCCGCTGGCCATGCGTGTCGACGGCAGGAGTGGAACCGTCGAAGTTCGTTCCATGCCCGACCTGCGGGCGCTGCTGGCAAGTGCCCCCAAACTCACCGTGGAGGCCATTTCCGAACCGGTCAAGACGGTGACTGTCGGCCAGCGCTACTTCGTGCCCAATCCGGACAGCAAAACATGGGATCTGGTGCAGGTTTATTTCAAGCAGTATGGCGGCCCCAACACGCTGGTGGTTATGGACCTGGGGACGGGCGAGGTCAATACAGTCCACACCGGTTCGACGTACACCAACTTCCACCTGGCGCCGTCTGTGGTGGCGCCAAACGGCAAATTGTTCCTGTCGACTCTTGATGGCAACATGCGCCAACAAATCTGCCTGTACGATCCGGCCGCCAACGCCCTCGCGCTCAACGCCGTGCCGATGCCGACGGATATTCTGGGCGAGACCCATCCGATGGTGCTCGGACCCGACGGCATGATCTACTGCAGCGGCGCGCATCCCTCCGGGAGCGCCACGGCGGTCCGCATCGATCCGAATACGCTGGCGGTGACCGCCTACGGTCCGCTGGGCCCCAGCCACGCTCCCCATCCCTGCTGGGCCTATAGCATGGGCGTGGACGACCGGTTCATCTACATCGCCAGCGGCAAGACCCCTTGGTATTTGGTAGCCTTCGACCGCGAGACCGGCGGCACAGAGGTGCTGCACACCAATAGCCAGCCCGAGGGCTACCTCGCGGTGAATCAGAACCGCGGCGGCGCCAGTTGTTTTTCCCGCACGCGCAAGGCCGACGGCGGCCACGAGGACGAACGTTTCTGGCTGTACGAGGGCAAAGCGATCCCGATGGTGGGTGACAAACCGACCCCGCCCTGGACTGAGGCCCCGCCGGAAGTTGCCCGGCCACCGATGCCGGAGTTGTCCCTCGTGACTGCCAGGCCCAACGAAAACGGCCAGGCTGTCATCTGGTTCCGCACGGCAAAGGACAAGGCTGCGGCCGAAGCCGGAGATCTACCTGCGCCCGCCGTGGGCGGTGACGACGAACCGCCGCCCCCACCGCCTACGGATGCCGACATGGAGGCGGCGGGCTGGCGGGGGATGCGTTTCACTGTGCCCTTGTACCCACTCAGGATTGACCGACTGACCGAATTGCCCGATGGCCGCCTGATGGGCACCGCCGGCCATTACCAAGGCAATTTCTTCCACAACCCAATCACGGGCCGCAGCGAACACCCCGGCCAATGCGGTCTGAGCCACTACGCGACCGTTATCTACGATGGAAAGGTCTACATGAGCGGGTATCCCAACGGTCCCCTCTACGTCCTGGATCCTGCCCGCCCCTGGACTGCGAACAAACCTGTCAGCAAGTCCCGCGTTATCTCGGAAACCGACCCGCAAAGCAATCCCCGACGCCTGATGTACCTGAAGGAAGCGGGCGCCAAAAAAATGCTGACCGCCGCGGCGGCAAACGGCAAGGTCTACTTCGGCGGCGTGTGGATGCGCGAGGGCAATTGGGGCGGCCTGGGCTGGATGCACTTAGACACCGGAACGGAGGGTGGGCTGTGGAAGCCCTTCGCCGCCAGCCAGATTCGCTATCTTGCGGCCGCAGATGAGGGACGCGTGCTCGTCATCTCCACGCTGCCCGTGGAAAATCGCGAGATGGGACTCGCCAAAGCAGTGGATGCCCCGCTGTTCTTTTTTGACACCCTCACCGACACGCTGCATCCGGACACACTTTGCCCAATACCCGGCAGCCGCTGCACCGGTCCGCTGGTAGCGGTCGGCGGAGCACGCGTGCTGGGTTGGACCGAAAACCCCGCCGACCCCAAACAATCCAGCATTCTTTACGGCATCGACGCCGTGGAGCGCCGAGTGCTGTTCACCAGGACGCTGCCGTTGCCCATTCCCATCGACGTAGGCGGCCACCAGTGGGACCCATGGGACTTCCGGCTCGGTCCCGACGGCAAGGTCTGGACGTTCATGGCCGGCGCCCTGGTGCGCATCGACCCGGCAGACGCCGCTATTGAATTCGTCGGTTCCATCGCAACCGGCGGGCGGCTGGCGTTCGCGGGCAGCGACGTCTACCTGGGCGGTACGGAAACGCTGCGGCGCGTGCGAGGCCTTCTGGCCCCCTGACCCTTCGCGTACGGAGAGCCGCAATGGTGAGCCAACCGAAAATTTATCCCATCTTTTCTTGTTCGGCAAGGTATTCTGTGCTACGCTTTAGGAGTGGAAGCCCGTTCTTGGCAATTTTGCGCATTGGGAGTGAGTAGAATGGAGACATTGCGACAGAAGTCGTTTTCCGCGGTGTTCATGGCGGGTTCAATGGCCTTTCTATGCTGCCTGGTCGCGGCCGGGCCGGTCCTGGCGAATTCCGCAGAGAATTTTGCAAAAAAGGCCAGGATTACAGCCGACTCGGAGTACAGCGGCGATTATGCGGGCAGGCTGGTGGCCGATGGGCGCATACCCGCCCGCGGAGGACATGACGACGTGGGGCAGGCGTGGTGCGTGCAGGGGGATACCCACCGCGGCGGTGCACACCTGTCTTTTGAGTGGGAGGCGCCGGTCACGGTATCCGAGGTGATTTACTACGGGCGCTGTGCCTGGTTCGACTCCGAGTGCTGGAAGGATTTTCAGATATTTGCCGATGACGGGCTTCAGCCGGTCGCGGCGGGCCAGCTTCAGGCGACACATCTCCCGCAGCGGATTACTCTGGTTCAGCCGGCCAGCGTGCGCAGGCTGACGCTGAGGTTTCTAAGTTCGTATGGCGGGCCGAATCCGGGGGCCAATGAGATTCAGATCTTCCCTCGCAGGATTTCGGATGCGGAATTGAAGGCCCTTTTGCGGCAGACGCAGGCGGGCTATCCCCCGATGGTGGAGGGCGTGGACTGTGAAAAACTGCGGGAACTGATCGAGTATTTGCGGGCCGAGCATGGGCCCGCTTATTGTTCGTATGGGGAGCACCTGCGGTTGCTGGAAAAGCTGGCGGAGGAGGATGCCCCGGAAGCACTGGAGGCTCTGGAGCGGGAGGCGCTGCTGTTTGACATTGACAGGGTAGTGGTGATCCGGCGGCACGAGATCGTGGCGTCGCATGTCTACACCTACCACTACGAGGGATTTCGGGCCGGCGGTGGACTGTATGTTATGTCGTTGAACGACCCGACAGCCGAACCGGTCGAATTGGTGGCCTCCCCAACCGGCCAGATACTGGATTGCGACCTCTCTTATGACGGGCAAACGGTGCTCTTCAGTTGGCGACGCACGGAAAACGAGGGATACCATCTGTGGCAGGTCAACGTCGATGGGTCCGGGCTGCGGCAGTTAACGGATGGCGAGTGGCATGATTACAACGGGTGCTGGCTGCCGGATGGAGGGATTGCGTTTTTGAGTTCGCGCGTCGCACAGTTTGCCTATTGCTGGCATGCGCCGGTGGGGATTGTGCATCGGATGGACGCCGACGGCGGCAATGTTCGGCTTCTGTCCGCAAATTACTTAAACGATTTCACGCCGTATCCGTTAGACGACGGACGGATCATTTACAGCCGGTGGGAATACGTCGACAAGCCGGCGATTCCGATTCAGAGCCTTTGGACGATCAATCCGGACGGGACCGGCCTGCAGGGCTATTTTGGCAACGGTGTGCTCTCGCCGGGGACGTTCATGGAGGCGCGGCAGATTCCCGGGACGACGAAGATCCTGTGCACGATGACAGGGCACAACGGGCCGACGCGCGGGGCGATCGGTGTGATTGACCGCCGGCGGGGGGTCAATGCCCAGGCGGCGATCTGGAACGTAACGCCGGATGTGCCGGTGCCGGCAGTGGACAAAGGCAACGGGAATACCGATGGGAGCAAGTTGTACAGTTGCCCGCTGCCTTTGGACGGGCGGCGGTTTGTGGTGTCGGCGAAGGGGCCGGTGCTGGTACGCACGATCGAGGGGGATTGCCAGTCGGTGGCGCTGGATGCGCCGGATGACGGAATGCAGTATTTCAACATGCAGCCGATCCGGGAGAGGCTGCGGCCCCCGGTGGTGGATTCGGGATTGGGGCAAACGGTGAAGACGCGCAGCGATGCGGTAATCTACCTGCAGGACGTATACAAGGGGCTGGAACCCCAGGTGAAGCGGGGCGAGGTCAAGCGGATTCGCGTAGTCCGGGAGATGGAAAAGACGGTGCGGATCGATCCGAGCCTGCGGGCGTTCGGGTTCCAGTTTCCCGTGATCTCCTGTGGAGCGACCTACGCGGGCAAGACGGTTCTGGGGGAGGTTCCGGTAGAGGCAGACGGGTCGGCGTATTTCCGGGTGCCGGCGGGCATGCCAATTTACTTCATGGCCCTGGATGCCCAGGGGCGGGCGCTGCAGCGGATGCGGAGCTTTACTCACCTGATGCCCGGCGAGGTGCAGGGCTGCGTCGGCTGCCATGAACCCCGGGGCCAGGCGCCCAAACCGGTGCGGCCGGGGGCCAGTCGCGGGGCGCCGCGCGAGCTTGATTTGCCGGAGTGGGGCGTGCGGGGATTCGATTATTCGAGGATCGTCCAGCCAGTGCTCGATCAATACTGTACTGCGTGCCACAATCCTTCTGACCGGGCGGGGAAGGTTGACCTTTCCGCGAGCAAGACGGATTATTTCAACGTGAGTTACGATGTTTTAGCCCGCGAGCGGCAGGGGGCCAAGGGCAGTCCGTACGTGAACTGGATCCCCACTTACAACGGGCAGGAGCAGAACATCCTGGAGGTGCGGCCGTTGGCCTGGGGATCGCCGCAGAGCCGCTTAGCGGAGATTGTGCTGAGCGGGCATCCGGACAGCGAGGGTCGCAAACGCTTTGAGATGGACGAGGCAAGCCGGCGGCGGATTCTGGCATGGATCGACTTGAATGTGCCGTATTACGGCAGCAGCGAAACGGCCTATCCGGAGTTGATCGGCTGTCGTTGGGTCTACCCGGAGAAGCTCGATCCAGTGTTAGCCGACGTCGGCAAGCGGCGGTGCGCAAGCTGTCACACAGACGGAAAAGTCCCGAGGCGTGAATGGACGCGGGTAACCGAGCCGGAGCACAACGACTTCCTCATGGCGCCGTTAGCAAAGTCCGCCGGCGGATGGGGCACGTGCGGCGGGGCGGTGTTTGCGTCAAAGGAGGACGCGGACTATCAGGCTATTCTGGAAACATTCAAGGCGGTGACGGCCATGCTCCGAGACCGCCCCCGAATGGACATGCCAGGCGCCCAGCCGGCGGCTTCGGTGTGCCGCGACAGAAAGTGACGGGGGCAAAGCCGCAGGTGCACGGGGCGTCTTTTTCGCGCGCAAGATACCGATGTAGCAGGTGGGCAAACGGAAGGTACGCGCTACCTTTTCGGCAATGCACGGCAACACCTGCGATCTAAACAAGAGTCCTTGTTCTTTGGCAAGTTGACAAGGTCGGCGAGACGGAGTTCTTCCTTTACGACGGCCAGGGCAGCACGCGGCAGTTGTCCGAGCATGTGCCGACAGCATGTAACAGCTACAGCTATGACGCCTATGGCGTGATGTTGGGCGGCAACCCGACCGCGACGAGCCCGGCGGCCACGAACTACCTCTACACCGGCGAGCAATTCGACGAACACGCCCAGCACTACTACCTGCGTGCCCGCTACTACAATCCACTCAACGGCCGCTTCAACCGCATGGAACCCTACGCAGGAAGCCCACAGGACCCGCAGTCACTGCACAAGTACCTCTACTGCCACGCTAATCCGGTTAGTTATAGAGACCCAAGTGGAAAATTTGCATTGATGACACTGACGTATTCTACCAAGACCAAAACAAAAATGGAGGCTGATTACGCCCAAGTAACGACCGCAATCTATCTCAACGTGTGGGAATCACTCTTGCTCATTATTGGTCTATCATATATGCTTTATAATGCTGCAAATGATATCAATAATCTGGCTGTGTCGCTGGAGATCAAGGAATTCGTGCAAGAGAAGAAGACACAAACAATGACACAGGAAGAGTTTGATAAGCTCGAACAAAGTGTTGCACGTAAACTGAGAAGGCGACGTGATACGCGTAGATTATACCTGAGATATGGATTCATGACTGACATCCAACATTATGGTGACGCGGGGCTAAAGGCTCCTTCATGGGTAACAAGAACTGTGTATCCAACCGGTTGGCACGCGAAATGGTATCTTGCTTTGTTCGTAAGGGGGCCACGAGATGCAATGTATATTGTTCTGCCACATGGTAACACAACAATTTTTGGCCCCAATAATGTTCGGGGACGTTGGGATACCTATGTCCCGGACCTGTATCTACCGGGTAGAGGTCTGATGGGGCAAGGACAGGAATGGTATATTCCAAACGGAACAGGTCCAGGAACAGTTTTTGGACCTATACCTATTCCAGAGGGAAAACTCGAAGATGTAAGATAGTGGAGTATGAATATGAATTCTGATAATCGCAGTGAATATGATTGGGTAGACAATGAACTGCCCAAGGTGAAGAAGTTTTTCAGGAAGATGTCAAAAATACTGGTAGAATTTGCGGATTTTCACAATTTGCTAATTGAGAAATATTATCACTATATTCC
>JACZKQ010000035.1 GCA_014859965.1 Phycisphaerae bacterium | reverse complement strand
GCAGACTACTCGCCAGCCCCAACCCAACCGCCCCGCCGCCATAAACCAGTACCGTCATAAGCATGTCCTGTAGTCCGGATGCCATCAACTTCTTTGCACATTTAATCAGATTGCCCGGCAAATCACAAGGTCCGGTCGCGGGCGACAGGCCACGAATCTCCTTCCTTGCAACAGTGCATGGGTTGCGCTACAATGAGTTCAGTTCAAGGGAGATTAAGCATGTTCGGAGCGATGGTTGGAGATGTTGTTGGGTCGGTGTACGAATGGGACCGGATCAAGACGGTGGAGTTTCCGCTGTTCGGGCCGGGCAGTGAGTTCACGGACGACACGGTCCTGACGGTGGCCACCGCGCACGCGATCCTGCACCGAGCCGGCTATGCACGAGCCTACAAGGACTTCGGTCTGCACTATCCCGGCCGCGGCTACGGCGGCAGCTTCGTTCACTGGCTCGCCCGCAAGGACGACGCACCCTACAACAGTTGGGGCAACGGCTCGGCCATGCGGGTCAGCCCGGTGGGATTTGCGTTCGATTCGGTCGATGCGGTGCTCGCCGAGGCCCAGCGCACCGCCGAAGTCACCCACAATCACCCCGAGGGCATCAAGGGCGCCCAGGCGACGGCCCTGGCGGTCTATCTCGCCCGCACCGGCCGCAGCAAGGAAGAGATCCGCAAAGCCATCGCCGCCCGGTTCGGCTATGACCTCAACCGCCGGCTCGACGACATCCGCCCGCACTACCAGTTCGACGAATCCTGCCAGGGTACCGTGCCCGAGGCGATCATCGCCTTCCTCGAATCCACCGATTTCGAAGACGCCATCCGCAAGGCCGTCTCACTCGGCGGCGACAGCGACACCCTCGCCTGCATCGCCAGCGGCATTGCACAGGCCTTCTACAAGCACATCCCTGCCCAAATCGTCACAGAAACTGAGCAACGCCTGCCGCAGGAACTTCTGGCCGTCGTCTCGGAATTCAACCAGCGTTACAACATTCAATATCAGGGGGCGCCATGAACAATGCAGGCGACATATTTCAACAGGCGACAAAATACACCCGCGGCGCCATGCCCGCCGGCGGACTCGACTGGGCCTCGCAGCCTGAGTTGTACAAGGTTTATCCCAACGCGACAAAGACGCCGCTGCCGAAGGTGTCGGCGCCCGATGCGGGCACGCTGCACGATGCGCTCATCCGCCGAAAAAGCGAACGCCGTTTCGCGCCCTCCCCGCTGACGGCCGAACAATTGTCGTATCTGCTCTGGGCCGCCACCGGCATCTCGCATCGGCAGGGCGGCTATGATATGCGCACCGCCCCGTCGGCAGGGGCGCTCTATCCCATCGAAACCTACGTCGCCATCCGCAGCGTCTCCGCTATCGATCCCGGCATCTATCATTACGCCATCGCCGATCACGCCCTCGAACTGCTCACCCCCGGCGACCACTCCGCCGCCGTCGCCCGAGCCGCCCTCGACCAGGAGATGTGCGTCCGCGCCGCGGCCGTATTCATCTGGACCGCCGTCTTCCAGCGATCCAAATGGAAGTACGGCCAGCGCGCCTACCGCTACGTCTACCTCGACGCCGGCCACATCGCCCAAAACCTCGCCCTCGCCGCCGCCGGCCTCAACCTCGCCGCCTGCCACATCGCCGCCCTCTACGACGACGAAGCCAACGCCCTCCTCAACATCGACGGCACACAAGAAAGCACAATCTACATGACCGCCATCGGCCAGCACTAAGGGGCGAGTTTTCTTGTAACATAGTCCAGACAATCCCGTCTGAACAGGCATAGAGACTGAGGCGAAGGAAATGGAAGAGAAACTGCCCGGCTGTGGATATGGAATCGTTATCATTGCCGTGCTTATGATAATGCTGGGCGGATTCTGCACTTCGCAAGCCATCTTCCACGTGGTAAGCCGAGCGGGGAGTATTTGGCTATCGCTGCTGTTTGTTAACTTTGTGCTCATAGCGCTTGAAGATTTCCGTTTCCTAAAGACTCATTATGGCAGGATACCAGTTCGACGCATCCGGTTGTCTTTGGCAATGATACTTGCTGTCGCCCCTGCCGGGCTGATGCTGCCGATCGGCAAGGACTGGCAACCCTATACTTTCGAGGCAGAGCGAGCGGCTATTCTGGCGGGCAATGATGTGCCCGATGATCAGAACGCGGCGACGCTATATCAAAGCCTCTTCGACAAGCTCGGGCCTGACCCTGAACTACCTGAATTTGTCAAGGCTGAACAGGATGCCTTGTTGACAGGACCATGGACCGAGGACGGTTACCCGGAAATCGCGATCTGGCTCAGGACCCAGGCAGACACGATTGAGACCCTGATCCAGATCTTAGATATCGAGCAATGTCACTTTCCAATTCGACCATACATGTGGGACGAAGCAGACAACTCTGTGCACACGCGATACTTGATCAGACTGCTGATTATCTCCGCCAATTTTGACATGAAAGAGCACAGTCCGCACGCGGCGATTACCAAGTATATTGCTGCATTTAAGATGAGCAACCAGTACTTGGGACAACCAGACCTTATGGATTTCCTGGTAGGCCTTGGAATTGAGATGGTTACTCTCAAACCCGTTCGCACCTTCATTATGGCGAATGACTCGAGCAGCGAAGATGTCAGAGTCTTGACGCAAGAAATTGCTACTGAGAATACATGGTCCGATTACTGGCCTAAGTTGCTGGATGTAGAAGTTCTCAAGATAAAGAATCATATGGGGCGATTCTACGAAGTGAATCCGCAGGGTAATACGCGGCTTACGCACCGATGGTCCAATGTGTTTGACCCGCATAACCGTCCCTCCGGCGACGAAAGATTGAAGAACATATTTGCGCCAGTCTTCTTAGCGTACCTTATGCCGTGGCGTCCAGCAACTGCAGCTAGAACCGTCGATATGATGTTTGAGCCGCTTGCGAGAGAGGATTTTAACTGGGATGAACTTGGAACTTTTCAAGAGCACTGTCTCAGGACAGCACGCCCTCTCCTTGCACGGGACTTTTTCATGTCGTTTGAGCCGCTGATAGCCGCCTATGCCAAGGTCAATGATCTCCTCAAGAGAGTGCTTGCCATGCAAAGAGGCGTTCATGTCTTAGTCGGATTAAAGGCGTACCATGACAGCCGAGGTCAATGGCCTGACAGTCTTGCCGATATAGGCTTTATTGTCCCACCGGAGGCATTCATCGACCCGACCAATGGCGGCGCGTTCGTGTACATGCTCACAACCGACGGCTTCAAGCTCTACAGCACAGGCAAGAATGCCGTCGATGAGGGGGGTAAGCGGGATCGCGGGACCGGCGAGGATGACATTTTGATCTGGCCGCTTGACCATGACGGTGGCGAAACGGAAGCGTCGGAGGAGTCGCCGCCGGCGGGGACAGACGATGACGGCGGCAGGGCGGCCGGATTAGCGAATAAGACGCGAGCAGGCAGAGTTTCCCTTGACAAACCGCCTTTTTTGTGGCAGAACTTAGCCAGGAGTTTTTTCCGTAAAGCATTCGGTGTTTTTGCGTCTCAGAGCAGGGGGGCGGCCGGCGAGGCGTTTGCCAGGCGTTCCGGCCGGACCGACGATGAAAGGGATGACCATGGAGCAGCTTAATTTCACCTGTGCCAAATGCGGCAACGGGGAATACGAAACCGATGAGTTCCGCGTCAAAGGCGGAACGGGCAAAATCTTCGAAGTGCGGAGCAAGCGTTTTACCACGATAACCTGCAAGCGCTGCCACTATACCGAACTCTACCGCGGCGACATAACCGCCCTCGGCGACATGTTCGACTCCTTCGTAGGGTAGGTCGCGGCCCCGCTGCATCTCGCGGCCGGGTGAACCACGCCGCCGCCAGGGAGACTGACATGTCCACATCCGGCAAGGGCCGACGCATAAAAAAGCTTTTCCTGGCCGCCAAATTGCTGTGGATCGTCATCCTCGCCGTAACCCTCGCAGCCGGGTTCATCTTTCAAGCGCCATGGAAAGTCAACACGCTTCTGGCCATCCTCATCGTCACCCCCACAATCATACCCAAACCCATCCGCAGGTACATCTACCTGACCTTCGCCCTCGTACTCGCCGGCCTTGCGGTGTGGGTGTTTCTGCCGGAGGACAGCGAGGGCTGGCAGCCTTACGTGTTCAAGCACGATCTGGCCGCCTTCGAAGCCAAACTTCATGTCCCCGACGAAGCAAACGCGGCCGTGATCTACAACCGTCTGATGGAAGGCTACGACTATGATGCTTCCGATCTTGCCATGCTGCAGTGCCTACCGGACGATGCGTCAGACGATTTGCGATACTTTTTGGAGTTTCAGGCCATTGCCGGCCCGAAGGCCGATCTGGAGCAAACAATGGCCGGCCTGCTTGAGGCCGCACAACTGGATAAATGCCGATTCAAGGTGTCATACAGTCCTTTGTTCATGGACGAGCAGTATCACCGGTTCACAGCAGTGAAAATGTGGGCGCGCTTCCTGGATACCTCGGCCGCACTGGATGCGTCGTCAGGCAATCCCGGCGGCGGGCTGGCAAAACATATGGCTATGCTGCGGATATCGCACCATCTCTATCAACAGGGCACCTGCCTTGATTTTCTGGTGGGCGCAGCCATCCAAGGCATGGCTATTTCGGGGATCAATGCCCTGGTTATGGCCGGGCAGCTCAGCCCTGAACAGATTCAGGCGACAGACAGCACGCTTGCATCCAGCGGTTTCGACTGGCAGGCGAATTTGCCGCGATTGATGGATTATGAGAAATTGTATACCAAGCACATGGGAGTGGTGGTGTACGAGACGAACGACAAAGGGGCAATTCGACATGTCAGGCCCGACAGGCATTTTCCGGCGACAGAGGCGAATGCCCAATCCGGTGCTCGCACCGCCCGCGACAAATTGGCGGCTATTGTGGTGTGGTTTGTGTGGCCGCCGCCCAGTGAGATCAGCCGGATTGTGGAGCAAAATTTCGCCCACTGTTATGAAATGGCCGACCCCAATTACGCATGGCCTGCTGAACCAACAGTATCAGCAAAGAACTTTTCACTATCGATGACGAGCGGGTTGAAGCCTTCTGACAACACGTACCGGATCTGCCGCGACATAGACAGGCGCGCGGGCGCAGGCCGAAACGGCGCCCGCATTTTGATCCGCCTCCAGCGGCATTGCCTAAGCGCGGGAGGGTACCCGCAATCGCTTGACGAAGTTTTGGGGCATGACGATTTCCTGAGCGATCCGCTCGTCCGAGCTGCATTTGTCTATCGCCGCGAAGGGGAGGGCTTTGTGCTCTACCATACCGGGCCCAATGGCGCCGATGACGCGGGTATAAGAGATCGTCTCACTGGCGCCGACGACGTCCTGATCTGGCCGCTGCAGCGTTGAGGCAGGCAATCTGAGAGGGCCTGGCGATGTGGGCAAAAAGATGAGCCGGCTCGCGGAGCCGGCTCGGGACTAAGAAACAGTTAACCCTGATCTGCAATCGCTTAGCACAGAGCGATGTACGTGGCGATCGCCAGGATCAGGACGCGTTTCTTGGTTGCTGTAAACGGGAGCCATACCTTGTGATAGAAGCTCAACATGCCATTTCTCCGCAAATCATACCCCGCTGCCGAAGCCCCGAATTCCTCACTACAGGTGTATTATATATCACGCCCACAAAAAACACAAGCAAAAAGTTCGCCTTTACATGTTAAGTCTTTTATTTGTAAGGCTTTACGATTGCGTTTCACGGCATTTTTTTTCGGCTGAACGGCCTTGCAAAGGGCCGTCGGGAAAGCAAACGATGCAGGCCCTTGCGCTCAGGCCCCCATGTCCGCCGACGGGGTCGTCGCCGCCGTCATCAAAGCGTCCTATAACGGCCGCCGCGAGGTTTTCATCGCCAGATAAACCGCGTATTGCCCGATAAGAAGCACCACGCAGGCCATGTTTGCGAGGACTGCTTCAATACACCCCGCTCGGGTCGGGTTTCCGTGTTCTCAGTCCCTCCAAGGACCGATACACCACAACATACGTCCGGCTTCTCAGACCGCGCGGATAGCGGATTTGTTCTGCGAGCCATATTTATCGAATAGGGCAACACCGTGAAAAAGAACTCCATCACAGTTCGCTTGCTGACCCTCGTCATCGGGGGCTTCATCCTGTCGGCCATGACCATCTACCTGATCGCCGACCGGCAAATGCGAAGCCTTGCGGACAGAAGCGCTGCCGCCGAGTACCGCAATAAACTGGGCGCCGCCTGTAACGTCCTGAGTCGCCATTATGAAGAACTCCAAAAGACGCAAATGGTGGACAATTGTGAGGCCGATTGCAAGGCCGCGGCGGCACGGGCCCTCGACGATCTTCAAGTCAGCGATCCCGAAAGGCCCAACAGCCTGTTTGTGCTCGATGATCAGGGCCGCAGTCTTCTCACAACCGCCGCCCCAGGACCGGACGTATTTGACGCCGAAACCCTGGACCGCATGCGCCGCCACCTCGAGGGCCAGTTCGAACGATCCGGCGGAACGGTCCCCACCTGGGTCATCTTCACGAAATTCAAGCCATGGGATTGGGTCGTGGGCTATGCGGTTCCCCTGGAAGCCAAGTACGCCGAAGCGCGACAATTCAGAAACGATCTGGCCGCGATCATCGGCGTCATCACGCTGGGCACCATCTGCGTCTTTTCGCTGTTCACCACGCAGTTGGTTCGCCCGATCGTTAAGTTAACGCAGGTCGCCCGTTCGCTGTCGCGAGACAAAGACTACACGATACGCGCTCCCCACGCCGGCGACAGCGAAGCCGGCACGCTGATCGGCGCATTCAATCAGATGCTGGACGAGATTCAAAACGAAATCAATGAGCGTAAGCGCGCCGAAGAGGAATTGCTCAAACACCGCGATCACCTTGATCAGCTCGTCAAGGAACGCACCCGGGCCCTGGAGGCGTCGGTGCTCCAGGCCCGTTACATCGCTGAAGAAGCCCGGAACGCCGAACAGGCCAAGAGCGAGTTCCTGGCCAACATGAGCCATGAAATCCGAACGCCCATGAATGCCGTCATTGGCTTTTCAGACCTGCTCGCCGAAGAGGCACTCAACGACGAACAGCGAAAGTACGTCGACCTGATCCGCAGTGCATCGCACAACCTCCTGGAAATAATCAACGATATCCTGGATTTTTCGAAGATCGAGGCGGGCAAGCTCGACCTGGAAATATCCGACTGCGGGCTGGGAGAACTCCTGTCCTCTGTCGAATCGATGATGCGTCCGATGGCGACCTGCAAACGCCTTCAGTTCGAGGTGCTGCAGTGCGGCGCGCTGCCCGAGTACATCCGCACCGATGCAGCCCGGGTGCGACAGTGTTTGATCAACCTCGTAAGCAACGCCATCAAGTTCACCGAAAAAGGTCACGTATTCGTCAACGTCTCTCGCGAAGACGCAAAAGGCCAGGCCGTCATTCGCTTCGATGTGGAGGACACCGGCGCCGGCATCGCAAACGACAAACTCGATATGATCTTCGACGCGTTTACGCAGGCCGACGGCAGCACGTGCCGCAAGTTTGGCGGCACGGGCCTGGGACTGACCATCACCCGGCGGCTGACGGACCTGCTCGGCGGCACAGTCTCCGTAACCAGCGAGTTGGGCACGGGATCGGTTTTCTCGCTGTCTATTCCGGCGGGAGCGCTGACAGCCTCCTATGATAAGTACGAGTTCGTCAACGATATCATGCACCCCGCGACCGAGCTGCCGCCCGCGGTGGTCGGCAAGGTGCTCGTGGCCGAGGATGCGCCCGCCAACCAGATACTCATCCAGACACTGCTGACGCGTATGGGTCTGGACGTCACGCTGGTCGAGGACGGTGTTCAGGCCGTGAAGCGGGCGACCACGGAGGCGTTTGACGTCATCTTCATGGATATGCAAATGCCGAATATGAACGGATTCGAGGCGACGGCGCGCATCCGCAAGGCCGACGTCCGTATCCCCATCATCGCGGTAACGGCCCGCGCCATGAAAGGCGACGACACGGAGTGCCTCAAGGCCGGCTGCGACGACTATCTCTCCAAGCCGATCAGCAAGGACCGGCTGACAGCAATAATTGCAAAATACCTGCCCCGTGCGGCGACCGCAGCGCATGCAAAATCGTCCCGGCAGGCGACTTAACCGCACTGCAAGCCCGGCTAAAGAGCGAGCAATACCGGCACGGCGCCGGCGAGTAGAACATAAGCTTTGCCGGATAATGCGGACCCGGCATATAGACGCCGCTGCACAAAATACCCCAGCAGCACCGCCGCCAGGGCCCCCACCAGGACAAAAACTGCCGCGCTGCGCCCCGGCGCACCGAAGGCATTATAGAAATCGTTGGGCGATCCCTTCAGCCAGCCAAATGCTGCGTATGCGATGTCGCCCAGCGGCCCCGCATAAAGCCACACGAATATCCACGAGGCGGCAAAAAAGGACCAGCCCCTCGGCCGCAGCGATAAAACCGCCGCCCCAAGGCTCACGGCCAGCCACATGCAGTACGGGGCTACGGCAATTGCGAAGGCCGAATAGTCGTCGTGCGAAAAAATGAAGCGGATGTGCCCCCATCGTCCCCCTTGCGGCAGCCAGACAAACTCCGTGACCTGTCCCCCCTGTACGATGACCGCTGCGGCATGCGCCGCCTCGTGCAGCACCGTGAACAATATCACCGCCGCCGCCGCAACCGGCAGCATATACCACTGCCGCCGACAGAATCGCCCGATTTCCCTGATCGTGCCCATCTCATTCGCTCCGCCACGGGGCGATTATTGAATTAACCCGCATAACGCCCGTCGACGCGCTCAGAGGTTTGTCAAGGAAACGTACTCCTTCGGCTTGTCGCCTTCGGCCATCGTCCAGGTCGTCACAGCAGCATCCTTGATGCGGAACGTCGCCAGAATATCGTAACCTTCTGCATCGATCCATGGCTTTAGAAAATCGAATTTTTCCACGATATCCTTCTTCAGTTGCACGTCGTCGGTTTCCACGGCGGTCGCGGCGATCCGGAGTTGAATTTCATCCTTCACACAGTAAAAGCACATCTCGATCCGCGGATTGGCCCTGATCTGTTTGCACACGTCCTTGTCGCGGCCCGTGCTGAAAATGATCCCCCGGCTGTCGGCAAAGGCCACCGCCATCATGCGAACATGCGGCACGTTATCCGCGCACGTGGCGAGTGAAAACGCCGGATTCTTGTTCACGAATTCCATAATTTCTACCTGGTTCATTGGCGCCCCTTTCCTCTGATCCACCGGTTCAGTTGCCTGCCGCGGCAATATCTCCACAATGCCCCCGCCTGTCAACAAAACTTTTCGGTTCGCCGGGCCCCGCACCTGACGGCGTTTTTTGCCGGTTAAGAGGGTGTGCCCGGCGTGCCGATGCCTTTACGAGTGTCGCGGGGGTTCGCTTTCACAACAATGACTAAGATATTGATAGCTCATGAAGAACAAATCCAGCAACCCGTTCATCAAATGGTTTGACGGACACGATCGCTCCGATGGAGTGCCTGCCGAATTGACCGATGAGGCCGATCTGGTAGCGATCAAGGGGGCGCGGATCTGCGGCGAGCACGCCGCCCGCTTCTTCCGGGAGGACGTCGCACAATCCATCCGCCAGGAGCGACCAGGCGACTTTCCTCCCGGCCCCAACGGCGCCCCGGTATACAAGATCCTCGGATTGTCCGGGGGCGGCTCGCGCGGCTCATTTGGAGCCGGTTATATCTACGGATGGACGCTTACCGGCCGCAGACCGCAGTTTAAACTTGTCACCGGCGTCAGCACCGGCGCAATGGTCGCTCCCTTCGCCTTTCTCGGTCCGGAATACAACGAAGAACTCCTGGATATTTTCACCCACCTCGGCGCCAGAAAAGTCTTCCGCGTCCGAAACTTCGTGTCGTGGCTGTGGCACGATTCATTCGCCGACACGCAGCCGCTGGCAAATCTCCTCATGCGCTACGCTGACGAAAAAGCACTCAAAGCCGTTGCCGCCGCGCACGCCCGCGGCCGCAGGCTGTATATCGGCACCACCAATCTCGACGCCCAGTGCCAGGTCATATGGAACATGGGCGCCATCGCCGCCAGCAATCATCCCGACGCCCCCCTCCTGTTCCGCAACGTTCTCCTCGCGTCCGCCTCGATACCAGGCATGTTTCCGCCCGTCTACTTTGACGTCGAGGCGCGGGGACAACGCTACCGTGAAATGCACGTCGACGGCGAGGTGATGGGAGGCGTATTCTTCAACGGGTTCATGGTGGACTTGCCGGCGCTCCGCAGCGAAATAATCGGCGACACCGAAAAAGCCGCCGTAGCGGCCTATGTCATTTGCAACGGAAAGCTCTCATCCAACCCCGTGCGCGTCGGCCGCAGCCTCCCGAGCATTATACGCAGAACCATCAAAACCCTGAACAAAGCGCACGAGCGCGATCACATCTATCACATCTTCAGCGTGCTGCTGCAAAAGCAGTCTGACCTGAATTACCTTGCGATCCCCGACGATTACCCCCTGCCCGACGACAAGCCGGGCTTTGATGCCGCCGAGATGACTCACCTCTTCAATCTCGGCGCTGAAATGGCCGCATCCGGGTACCCCTGGTGCAAATTCCCCCCCGGGCTGGAGAATTGCTCACAACACCCGGCCTTGTCGTATTGACAAGTGCCCTGGCCGCGAATCGTTTTTCCCACAATTATTCAGTTGCATTAAGCGGGTTTGTCGATATAATATCCGTATGGGTAGCGTGAATCCATTCTGTTGTCGTGCAGCCGAGGTCCTCGGCCTGCTGCTACTGCGCCGTTAAGGCGCAAAAAACTCTTCCACCCATCCTGAATAGTCCTTTTTTAGTTTACTGTGGAATTCCTGTGCCTTTTGCGGGATAATCCGCCAAAATTCGCAGGTCTATTGCTTTGGAGGCAAGATAATGTCTTCTGAAAGAGTACTTATTTTCGACACCACGTTGCGCGACGGCGAGCAGTCGCCGGGGGCCTCGCTCTCGATCAGCGAAAAGCTCGAAATCGCCCAGCAATTGGCCAAAATGCGGGTCGACGTCATCGAAGCGGGCTTTCCGGTCTCCTCGCCGGCCCAGTTCGAAGCGACGCGCCTCTGCGCCGAAAACGTCGTCGGCCCGGTCATCTGCGGGCTCGCCCGCGCCAGCGAAAAGGACATCGAGGCAGCCGGCAAGGCCCTCCAGGCCGCCGAACGCAGGCGAATCCATACGTTTATCGCCACCTCGCCCATCCATATGAAGCACAAGCTTCGCAAGAAGCCCGACGAGGTCCTGAAAATGGCCGTCGAGGCGGTCAAAATGGCCGCCGCGTTTACATCCGACGTGGAGTTCTCCCCCGAGGACGCCTGCCGCAGTGAAATGCCGTTCCTGTACGAAATTCTCACGGCCGTGATCGCAGCCGGCGCCACGACGCTCAACATCCCCGACACGGTCGGCTACGTGCTGCCCTATGAGTACGGCCGCATTATCGCCCAGCTCAAGGAGAACGTAAAAGGCATCGAACGGGCCGTCATCAGCACGCACTGCCACAACGACCTCGGGATGGCCGCCGCCAACTCGCTTGCCGGCGTACGCAACGGCGCCCGCCAGATCGAATGCACGATAAACGGCCTCGGCGAACGCGCCGGCAACGCCGCCATGGAAGAAGTGGTCATGGCTATGCACACCCGCGCCGATTTCTTCGGCGAGGTGACGACCGGCATCAAAACCACCGAGATATACCGCACCAGCCAGCTCGTCTCGCAATTAACGGGTTTTGTGATCCAGCCCAACAAAGCGATCGTCGGGTCCAATGCCTTCGCGCACGAATCCGGCATCCATGTCGACGGCATCCTCAAGGAGCGAAAGACCTATGAGATCATGACGCCCGAGACCATAGGGCTGTCCGGCTCCCGCATGGTCCTCGGCCGCCACTCCGGCCGCCACGGTTTCGCGGACCGCTGCAAATCGCTGGGCTACAATCTCAGCAAAGAACAGGTCGATATCGCCTATGACAAGTTCCTGCAGATTGCCGACAAGAAGAAAGAGGTCTTCGACGAGGACATCGCCGCCATCATCACCGACGAGGTGCGTACGGTGGATTCCGTTTATACGCTGGACTATTTGCAGGTCGCCTGCGGCACGGGCACGCTGCCCACGGCCAGCGTAAAAATCCGCACGGCCGAAGGCGTGGTCCAGGCCGCCGCCTGCGGTGACGGCCCGGTGGACGCAGCCTACGAAGCCATTCGCCAGGCTACGGGACTTTGCCCGAAGATCGAAAACTATGCGATCCGCGCCCTCACCGGCGGCAAAGAGGCCCTCGGCGAGGCGACCGTCCGCGTCCGCGGTGAAAAACGCACCTTCATCGGCAGAGGCGCCTCGACCGACATCATCGAGGCCAGCGCCAAAGCCTATGTTGACGCGATCAACCGCATGGTCACAACGGAAAACAATGAGACCGGCGAAACACGAGTGGAACTTTAAATGTAAGGTGGGGCTGCCCACCGCGATTGACTTGGAGTGGATTCTATGGCTATGACGATCACCGAAAAAATATTCGCACGCGCCGCCGGCCAGGACAGGGTCCGGCCCGGCGATCTGGTTAACGCCAATATCGACATCATCATGTGTCACGACGTCACGACGCCGCCGGCGATCTCGATGCTCAAGGAAAAAGGCATTGACCGCGTCTTTGATCCCGACAAGATCGTCGTCACGCCCGATCATTTTCAGCCGGCCAAGGACATCCAGAGCGCCGAGCTGCACAAGCGACTCGATACATGGGCGAAGGAAAAGGGTATCAAGCACTATTATAAGCTTGGCCGCGCCGGCGTCTGCCACGCGCTGCTGCCCGAGCAGGGCCACATCCGGCCCGGCGAGGTCATCGTCGGCGGCGATTCCCACACGTGCACCTACGGCGCGTTCGCGGCCTTCTCGACCGGCATCGGCTCGACCGATCTTGCCGCCGCCATCGCCACGGGCCAGCTCTGGTTCAAAGTGCCTGCTTCCATGAAGTTCGTCCTGAAGGGCAGGCTGTCGCCGGGCGTCTACAGCAAGGATGTCATCCTCGCCGCCATCACCGCCGTCGGCACCGACGGGGCGCTCTACCGTGCGATGGAGTTCGTAGGGCCGGCGCTCAAAGATATGAGCATGGAGGCCCGCATGACCATCACGAATATGGCCATCGAGGCCGGTGCGAAGAACGGTATCATTGCGTTCGACGAGATCACGCGGGCCTACCTGGACGCACATCTTAAGCAAAAGGCCGAATACACCGTCTTCGAATCCGACGCCGACGCCGAATACGTCGAGACCGTCGAGATCGATTGCACCGCGCTGGAGCCGCTGGTCGCGCTGCCCCACCTGCCCAGCAACGGCTCGCCCATTGGCGACTGCGCCGGCACGCCGATGGACCAGGCCTATATAGGAAGCTGCACGAACGGCCGCATTGAAGATCTCCGCATCGCCGCACAGATCATGAAGGGTCGGCAGGTCGCCATCCGGACGATCATCGTCCCGGCCACGCCCGAAATATGGAAACAGTGCATCGACGAAAAGCTTGCGGAGGTGTTCTATGACGCCGGCTGCGTCGTCAGCGCCCCAACCTGCGGGGCGTGCCTGGGCGGCTTCATGGGCATCCTCGCGGCAGGCGAAAAGTGCATCAGCACCACCAACCGAAATTTCGTCGGCCGAATGGGAAGCCCCAAAAGCGAAGTCTACCTCGCCAGCCCGGCCACCGCCGCGGCCAGCGCAATAGAAGGCAAGCTCGCAGACCCGCGTAAGTATATGGGATAGAGAAGCCACTCACTTTGCTGTTTCACGTGACAGTAGACTAATCGGAAAGGGCAAGACAATGAATGAAAAAGCAGAGCCACGGTTTCTGGTCGTTGCGGTGAATTTGATCATCATGTTCTTTGCGCTCGTGGGCTTGTCCTTGTCTGCTTCAATTGCGTTGTTGTGGCTCAGGCTGGTAACAGCAGCAATACAATCTTTGTTGATTGTCCTTGCTGTTCTGCAATGTGTTCTCTACGCGAAATGTTATATTGATCATCGAGTAACTGAACGAATCTAATACATCGTTGAAATTCGCCTAAGCTGCGGATTTGTCTGATCAGGAGATAAGACATGGCAAAAGCACATGTGTATAAGCGGGATCACATCAATACGGATGAGATCATTCCGGCGAGGTATTTGAATACGGACGATACGGCCGAGTTGGCGAAGCACTGCATGGAAGATCTGGACATCGGATTCGTGAAGAAATGCAAACCCGGCGATGTGATCGTTGGCGGTGTCGACTTCGGCTGCGGGTCGTCGCGCGAGCACGCCGTGTGGGCGCTCCAGGGCGCCAAGGTCGGCGCCGTAATCGCAGACACCTTCGCCCGCATCTTCTACCGCAACTGCATCAACTGCGGCTTCTACCCCATCGAACTCGAAAACGCCGCCGAAAAAATCAATGACGGCGACGAAGTCGAAATCGATTACGAAAACGGAACGATTGACAACAAGACGCAGGGCAAAGAGATCGCCTTCAAGCCGCTCCCCGACTTCGCAATCCAAATAGTGAAAGACGGCGGCCTGTTGGAAAATATCCAAAAACGCCGATAGCCTGACAAAGTGAGGCAATAAATGAACAGTGCGATAGCCACTAAAGACGATGCAGTGAGCAGAATAGCGGCGTGCGGCCGACGGTTGCAGCGCTTGGGCATTCTCTCCGTAGCCATCTTCGGTTCGTTCGCGCGAAATCAGGCCGACGAGGAGAGCGACATCGATCTGCTGGTGAAATTCGACGAAACAAAGAAGACGTTCGACAATTTCATGGAAGTGTGCTTTTTGCTGGAGGATGCGCTTGGCAGAAGGGTGGAGTTGGTGACGGAAGAATCGCTCAGCCCGTACCTGAAGCCGCATATTATGAAGGAACTGGAATATGTCCCGCTCTCCCATTGAGTATATCCGCCACATGCTCGATGAAATCGCATACATCGAGTCAGCAAAGACGGCCACAGACGGCCGGCGCTTTCTGCGGGACGAGACACTCAAGCGATCCTTCGTCCGCAGTATCGAGATCATTGGAGAGGCCGCCAAGAAAATACCTGGCGAATTCAGGCTGGAGCACAGCGACATCCCTTGGCAGAAGATCGCGGGGATGCGGGACAAGCTCATACATGATTATTTTGGCGTCGATTACGGCCTTGTCTGGGATGTGGCTGAACGCAGCCTGCCCGCACTTAGAGAACAGTTGATGCAGATAGTCGAACACTAGTCCGGATTAGCCAACACAGCACAAACGTGCCAGGAAGCCGTGGCTGAATGCTTCGCAAAATGGTGAATAATAAACGCAAAATAGCATGGCCGCGACGGCGGCAATTTGTACAATAGTGAGAAAGGAAAAGGATCGATGGCGAGTTACAACATTGCAGTGATTGGTGGCGACGGAACCGGGCCGGAAGTGGCCGCGGAAGCAGTAAAGGTACTGAAAACGGCCGCAACGAAGTTCGGCTTCTCAGTCAACCTGACGGATTTTGACTTCGGCGGCGAGCGCTACATGCGCACCGGCGAAACCCTCCCGGACACCGCCGTCGAGGACCTTCGCAAATTCGACGCGATCCTCCTGGGCGCCATCGGCCACCCCGACGTCAAGCCCGGCATCCTCGAAAAGGGCATTCTCCTCAAGGCCCGGTTCGAACTGGACCAGTACATCAATCTCCGTCCGGTCAAGCTGTTCCCGGGCGTAGAGTGCCCGCTCAAGAATAAAGGCCCCGAAGACATTGATTACGTTGTCGTCCGCGAGAACACCGGCGACGCCTATACCGGCGCCGGCGGCTTCACCATGAAAGGCACCTCCCAGGAAGTCGCCGTCCAGTCGGCCGTCTACAGCCGTTTCCAGGTCGACCGGGCCCTCAAATACGCCTTCGAATACGCCCGCAAATACGGCAAAAAGGCCCGCGGCAAAGGCGACAAGAACACGCTGGCCCTCTGCGGCAAGACCAACGTGCTGACCTTCATCTATGACCTCTGGGAACGCGCGTTCCACGAGATGGGCAAGAAGGATTATCCCGAGATCGCCCGTGATTACTACCACGTCGACGCCACATGCATGTGGATGGTCAAGAACCCCGAATGGTTCGACGTGATCGTCACCGGCAACATGTTCGGCGACATCATCACCGACCTCGGCGCCATCACCCAGGGCGGCATGGGAATCGCCGCCGGCGGCAACATCAACCCCGAAGGCGTCAGCATGTTCGAGCCCATCGGCGGAAGCGCCCCCAAGTATACCGGCAAGAACGTCATCAACCCGCTGGCGGCAATCTGCGCCGCCCAGATGATGCTCCAGACCCTCGGCGAAGAAAAAGCTTCACAGAAGATAGAAGAAGTGGTCAAGACGGTCACCGGCACAAAGCTGAAATCCTTGGCCGCCGGCAAAATGGGCTACGGCACCACCGAAGTAGGCGACATGGTCGCCGAAATGGTAGCCGACTGATCGGCACGGACATCGTGCCCGTGGTCCGATGGCGGTGCTAACGACGGCAACGAAAATTGCAGGGGGCGCCCTTGCGGGTGCCCGCACACGCACAGTCCCTACGCGGCGGACTGCGCAAGCATAAATTCATTCATAATTTAGATGGAGGCAACCATGGGTGCAAAAAAATGTATGATCCT
Organism: Phycisphaerae bacterium; assembly: GCA_014859965.1. GTDB lineage: Bacteria > Planctomycetota > Phycisphaerae > Sedimentisphaerales > Anaerohalosphaeraceae > JACZKQ01. The sequence goes on along the minus strand of JACZKQ010000035.1, from coordinate 1,742 downwards.
GCTGGCTGTGGCGGTTCTTGTCGGACTGTTCATCAACGACTATGCCGCCGCACAGGAACAAAACCTTCTGCGCAACCCCTCCTTTGAGGACGCCCGCAGCGGCCGGCCCATCGCGTGGCGCAGCCAGACCTGGAACGGGGAAGGCACATTCGAATACGCCGCCGTCGGCCGCACCGGCCAGGCAAGCGTAAAAATGAACTCGACCACCGGCGCCGACATCAGTTATGGCCAAACCGTCACCGTCGAGCCGTTCTCGCGATACCGCCTTTCCGGCTGGATCAAAACCGAAAACGTCGCCGCCGGCACCGGCGAAGGGGCTCTCCTGAACATCCATGACATGCAGGGCACCAAGACCCCCGCTGTCACGGGAACAAAGGACTGGACCCAGGTCGCCTGCGAATTCGTCACCACGAACAACTCTCTCCAGATTCACTGCCTCTTCGGCGGCTGGGGCTCATCGACCGGCACGGCCTGGTATGACGACGTCAGGCTCGAAAAAATCGGTACAGCCCTGCCCGAAACGAAAACCGCTGAAGCCCGCGTCGCCATCGACGCCGATGCAACCGGCGAGCCGATCTCCAAATACATCTACGGCCAGTTTATCGAGCACCTCGGCCGCTGCATCTACGGCGGCATCTGGGCCGAGTTGCTCGAGGACCGCAAGTTCTTTCATCCCCCCGGATCGCCCGATTCGCCCTGGCGCAAATTCGGCACCGAGATTGGCTGGTCGCTGCTCCATGACCCGGAACGATTCTACACCGGCAATGCCTCGGTCAAGATCTCGATGACCACACGCGCCCCGGACGAACTCCAGGGTATCCAGCAAGCCGCCCTCGGACTGCGGGCGGACCGCGACTATCGAGGCCACGTGATCCTCGCCGGCCGCGGCACGGTCAAAGTCCGCTTGCAATGGGGCAGCCGGCCCAGCCAGTCGGACACCGCCACTTTCCGGTTGAATCAGCAGAACTTCGGGCGTTACCCCTTCCATTTTCGCCCCGGAACCACCACCACCAACGGCATCCTGACCTTGGGCCTGGAATCCAGCGGCGCCATCTGGATCGGCGCCGCCTCGCTCATGCCGGCCGATCATGTGGACGGCCTTCGACCTGATACTCTCAAGCTCCTCCACGAACTGGATTCGCCGATCTATCGCTGGCCAGGCGGGAATTTCGTGAGCGGTTACGATTGGCGCGATGGCATCGGCCCCAAAGACCGACGGCCGCCACGCAAAAACCCCGCCTGGCAGGGCATCGAGCCCAATGACTTTGGCATCGATGAGTTCATCGCCCTCTGCCGACGGCTCGGCACCGAACCGCTCGTGGTGGTCAATACCGGCCTCGGTTCACCCGAACTCGCCGCCGCCCTCGTCCAATACTGCAACGGCGGCCCCCAAACGATCTGGGGCCGGCGCCGGGCCGCCCATGGCCAACCCCAGCCCTACGGCGTCAAATGGTGGGGGGTCGGCAACGAAATGTACGGCGACTGGCAGCTTGGCCACGTCGACCCAGACCGTTACCAGGTTCGCCATCGCGAGTTCGTGCGCGCTATGCGCACCGTCGATCCGGACATCCGCATCATCGCCGTCGGCGCCACCGGTCCCTGGAGCGAAGGCATGCTCACCCACTGCGCCCAGGAAATGGATTTGCTCAGCGAACATTTCTATTGCGGCGAGCAGGCCGACCTCGAAGCCCATGTCGCCGCCATCCCCAATGCCATCCGCGACAAGGCCAGCGCCCATCGCC
>JACZKQ010000005.1 GCA_014859965.1 Phycisphaerae bacterium | reverse complement strand
CTACTAGACTACTAGACTACTAGACTACTAGACTACCCTCCCTCCCTACTCCACTACTCCACTACTCCGCTCCTCCGCTCCTCCGCTCCTCCGCTCCTCCACTACTTCCCGAATTGTTAACTCCCCTTTTCAAGCGTACCAAAATATGCAAATCCACGTCGTTTCCACCCCCCTTTTTGCCAAAAAAGCGCTCTCACGCGTACCCAAACTAAGCAAATTCCACAAAAAAGCCCCCCATTCCAAGCCGTTTCAGCCCCAAATCCACAGGTACTTAATACCCCAAACAACTGGAACACCCATCCCCGCACCCCCCGGCCGCAACAAATATTTTACTAAATTTCACAAAATTCCCAAACGAAATTTGACATCCGCAAAACACAGGGTATACTATAACAGGCGAAAACCGCGCCGGTACCAACATCTTGCGGTAAGCGGTCTTCTGGCCCCCACAAATAGATTATCCTTGACGCGGGCGGCCTGCCATATTATGCTGGTCAGGTAAATCGCTCGACAGGAAGATATCGACAAAGGCCTTTTTGCAGTGCTCTAAGTGCCGTTTTTACATAGATTTGGGGTAAATGTTATGATTCAGCGCATCTTCTCAGCCCTTGCCATTTTCGCCCTCCTCGCCGCCATCGGCTGCGGCCCAACAACGGAGACGCCAAAAGTCGCCGAACCCGTAAATTACGACACCACAATCGGCGAACTCGGCGAAATGTACCAGTTCGCCGCCGTACCAGTCCGAGGCTACGGCATCGTAGCCGGCCTGCCGGGAACAGGTTCCAGCGAATGCCCGCCAGATCTCCGCGAAATCCTCGTCAAAGACATTAGAACAAATCTAAAGGGCGACGTCCGAATCGATGCGGACCAGTTTATAAACGGCCTGGATACGGCTGTCGTTGAGATCTTCGGCACGATTCCGCCGATCGCCTCCAAGGGGGATCGCTTCGACATCAAGGTGATCGCGTTTTCGGGTACGCAAACGACGTCTTTGGCGGGCGGAACGCTGTATCCGACGGAACTGAAGGAAATATCCGGTCTGGTTCGCTTCGACCAGTATGCACCGATTCTGGGCAAGGCGGCGGGGCCGATTTTTATCGACAACAGCAATCCGCAGGCTTCTCGTACGAGTACGTATGTCCTTGGCGGAGGTGTCGCGGTGGAGGGCGTGCGTCTGGCGATTGGGCTGAACAAGGCCGATTACATTACGGCGGCGGCGGTGCGAAACCGCATTAATGAGCGTTTTGGGCCGAAGACGGCCAAGGCCGCAAGTCCGAGCGAGATTGAGTTTGTCGTTCCGAGGCGTTATTCGGGAGAGAAAGAAAAGTTTCTGTTCATGGTTAAGCAACTTTACATGGCGGAGGACTTCGCTCTTCGCAAACAGCGGATCGAGATGTTAGCCGCCAAGCTCGCCTCGGGCGCCGACGTGCTCTCGGCCGAATACGCCCTGGACGCGATCGGACGGCCGGCACTTGAGGCGCTGGCTCCATTGCTCGAAGCCAAGGACGCCAAGGTTCGGTTCCATGCCGCACGGTGCATGCTGAGCATCGGGGACGATCGGGCGCTGCCGGCATTGCGGGCCTTTGTGGATGATGCAAGCTCACCTTATCGCCTCCCGGCGATCGGTACGATTGGTTTTAACGCCAAGCGCGACCGTGCGATTGTGATTTTGACCGGGCTTCTGGGTGACAACGATTTCAAGGTCCGGTTCGCCGCCTACGAGCAACTGCTGCGGCTGGATGATGTTTCGGTGTCCCGCACGCTGGTATCGGACAAGTTCTTCATCGACCAGGTTGCGCACAAAGGCCCGCCGGTGATTTACATCGCCAAAAGCCGCATACCGCGGGTGGTGCTGTTCGGGGCGCCGATTGCGGTTGAGCCGAACATCTTCCTGGAATCGGAGCACGGGGGCATTGTTGTGAACGCACCCGCGGGGGCGCCGTACGTCTCAGTGATGCGGAGGCTTCCGAACCGGCCCAGGCTGGTCGGCCCGCTCAGTACGGATTACAACGTGTCGGATTTGGTGCGGACCTTGTGCGAAGAACCGAACAACAACAGCATTCAGCTTCGCAAAGGGTTAGGGGCGTCGTATGCGGATATCGCAGGTCTGTTAGCGAAGATGGTGGAGACGGACATCGTGAAGGCGACACTTATCGCGGGCGACCTGACGACCGCAGGGGCATTTGTACAGAAGACCGAGTAGAACGACCGATAAAAAGAGGGTATATCGGCCTTGAAGGCGATAACTGAACTAAAGAGTAAGAGGATGCCCCCGTTAAAGGCCCGGTTGGCGGGCGGTGCAGCATGGGGCACGGGCGATGCGGCGGTGCGAACGGTCGCGGCAATGGGCACAGGGATGGGCCGGGAGAACGGCACGGAGGTTGGGTGATGCAGCTTGACAAGATAATTTTGAACGGTTTTAAGAGTTTCGCCGACAAGACGGAATTCAACATCAACTGTCCGATCACGGCTATCGTGGGTCCAAACGGGTGCGGCAAGAGCAACGTTGTGGACGCCATCAAGTGGGTTCTGGGCAACCAGAGTCCCAAGAGTCTTCGCAGCGGCCAGATGGCGGACGTGATCTTCGGCGGTTCGAGCAGCCGCAAGGCGAGCGCGATGGCGGAGGTGGGGCTCCAGTTTACAGGTGTGACGGCGATGGGGCTCGAAGGGGAGACGCTCGAGATCTGCCGGCGCCTGTACCGCAGCGGCGACAGCGAGTACCTGATCAACAACAAGGTCTGCCGGCTGAAGGATATCCGTGAGCTGTTCATGGACACGGGGGTCGGGGTCAGCGCTTATTCGATCATCGAGCAGGGGCAGATCGATCAGCTTCTGCAGAAGTCCACGGTGGAGCGGCGGGCGATCTTCGAAGAGGCGGCGGGGATCAGCAAGTTCAAGGCCCACAAGAAGGAGGCGCTGCGCAAGCTCGAACGCACCGAGCAGAACCTTCTGCGGCTGGCGGATATCGTGGGCGAGGTGGAAAAACAGCTTCGCAGCATCAAACTTCAGGCGGGCAAGGCCCGCAACTACCTTGTGTACAGCGAGCGATTAAAAGAGCTGCGCGTCAACTACTCCCTTGCGGAGTATCACAAGATAGTCGTGCAGAGCCGCGAGAAGAAGGAACAACTCGCCGTGCTGCAGGGCCGCTTCGGGTCGGTCGCGAGCGACGTGGCCCGTCACGACGCGGCGCTGAGCGAACTGAACGACGGGATACTGCATTCGGAGAGCGAGATTAACCGCTGGGACGGGGCGCTGATTTCGGCGAGGAGCCGGATCGAGCAGCAGTACGAGCGAATCGATTTTCTCAGGAGCCGCCTCGACGAACTGTCGCGCCGGCAGATTACCGCGGCGGACCAGATTTTGAAGCTGACGCAGCAGAGCAGCGGGCTCGAAAGCGACCTGAAGGGCTGCCATAAGGCGCTGGCGGAAAACGAGGACCTGTTCGAGATACGCAACGGACAGTTGCAGGACCTGACGGCGGCGATCGGCGAGATCAACGCCTCGTGTGCACATATCGAAGCGAGCCTGGACGACGAAAAATCGGGCATCATCGACATCGTGCGGCGCACCGCGCAGCTCCACAACGAAATTCAGAGCATGAGCACCTACCGGGACAATCTCAACGGACAGAAGAACCGGCTAAGCGGCCGGGCAAGCGCCGCGGAGGCGCAGTTGCGGGACCTGCTCGCCCGCAAGGCGCAGCACCGCGCCCGACAGGAGGACATTAATAAAGTCATCGCGGATCTTCAGGAAAGCCTGGAACAGAAGCGGGTGCAGATGACCGCGATCGACGCGGACCAGGCGCGTGTCAACGAGCAGTTTGCCGAAGCGAAGGAGCGGCGCAGCGGTCTGGCGAGCGAACGGAAGGTGCTCAGTGATATGGAAGCGCGTCGGCAGGGGCTGAGCACCACGGTGCGCGCGATTCTGAACGAGAAACAGAAGCAGCCGGACCGGCGTTACGATTATATCGACGGCATCGTGGCGGACGTGATCGGGGCCGACAGCGACTATGCGGCGGCGGTGGAAGCGGCGCTGGAGGGCATGACCGACGCGCTTGTGGTCAACAGCACGGGACGTTTCCTGGCAGATTCGGAAATGCGTGAAAAGCTCGCCAGCCGCGTGCGGGTGCTGTGCACCGACCGGCTTGCGCCGTTTGTGGACCGGCACGACCTGTCGGCTTATCCGTCGGCGAAGGGGCGGCTGGTGGAGTTCGCCGGTTACGACAGCGCGTATGCCCAGTTGGCGTGGAGCCTGCTGGGGCGGGTGGTGCTGGTGGATTCGATGGCGGCGGCAATCGAGCTTTCGGGCGCGCTGGGCGCGGGGTACCGTTATGTGACGGTGGCGGGCGAGGTGTTCGACGGGACCAACGTGATCAGCGTGGGGCCGGTCGGCAAGGCGGAAGGCCTGATTTCGAGAAAAAGCCGTCTGCACCACCTGGACACCGAGCTTGCGGCGACGTCGCAGCAGATTACCCGCATCGAGACGCAGCTTCGCGAAAACAACCAGCAGACGCAGCACCTTGCGACACTGTGCAAGGACCTGCGCACGGCGGTGTACGAGGCGACGACGGAAAAGGTCAACACCGAAAGCGCGCTTCGCGTGATCGAACAGGACGTCCGGCGGCTGACCGAGGAGCAGCCCGTGATCGCCGGCGAGATCGAACTTCTGGAAGAGGAGATTTCGCAGTCGGTGCAGAAGGAGTATACCTCCAAGCAGAAACTGACCGAACTGGAAACGGTCAATAACGAGCGGACCGCCCGCATCGAACAACTGGAAGCGGGGATCGCGGAGAAGCGGCGTATTCAGCACGCCAAGAGCGCCGAGCTGACGGATCTCCGGGTGCAGATCGGGCAGATCGCCGAGCAGCAGAAGGCGCTGCGGCAGCGGATCACGAGCCTGCAGAGCCAGCTGCAGCACGGCCGGATGGCGATCGAAGCGGCGCGCAACGACCTGGCGGGGTGCGACGACCAGATGGTAGGGACGCAGCGGAGCATCCTTGCCAGCACGTCGCGCATCAGCCTGCTGTTTGTGGAAAAGGAGCAGGCGCAGGCGGTGAGCATCGAGATGCACGCCAAGGTGCGCACGCTGATGCAGACCAAGCAGGAAACCGAGCATATTTTCAAGCAGAAGCGGGCCGAGCAGAGCGATATCGAGCAGCAGATGCACGCGGTTCAGCTCGACCTGAGCCAGTTGACGGTGCGCGACGAGGACATGATCAGCCGCGTCCAGGAAGAGCTGCAGATCAATATCGTCGAGGCGTACGGGAGCTTCGAGCAGTCGGATACGGACTGGGACGCGATCCGCGACGAGATCGCCGACCTGCGGAGCAAGATCGACCGCTTGGGCAACGTCAACGTCGACGCGATCCGCGAGCAGGACGACCTGGAGCAGCGGTATGAGTTCTTGTCCACCCAGGTGACGGACCTGACGCAGAGCAAAGGGCAGCTCGAACAACTCATCGACCGCATTAACCGGGAGAGCCAGGACAAGTTTCAGCTTACATTCGAGGAGGTTCGGGCCAACTTCCAGGTGCTGTTCCGCAAGCTGTTCGGCGGCGGCAAGGCGGATATTTTCCTGGAAGACGCCAATAACGTGCTCGAATGCGGGATCGAGATCGTGGCTCGGCCTCCGGGCAAGGAGACGCGGAGCATCAGCCTGCTGAGCGGCGGCGAGAAGACCATGACGGCGATTGCGCTGCTGTTTGCGATATTCAAGAGCAAGCCGTCGCCGTTCTGCGTGCTCGACGAGGTGGACGCGGCGCTGGACGAGGCGAACAACGAGCGGTTCAACCTGATCGTTCAGGAATTCAAGAAGAGTTCGCAGTTTGTGATCATCACGCACTCGAAGCGCACGATGAGCATCGCCGATGCGCTGTTCGGCGTGACGATGCAGACGCAGGGCGTCAGCAAGAAGATCAGCGTACAGTTCGAGCACGGCGCAACGGAAGAGAGCGACAGCGCCGTGGCGTGACCGGCGCGGAGCCCGGAAAGCGGCGAACACACAGCGGAGGGATGATGCCCGAAGATCGGTTCAGGACCGAGTGCGAGGGGCTTGTCAGGGCGTGGGGGCGTTACGGCCGGGGGCACTTGCGCGACTACCTGGTGCAGGGCGTCGAAGATCCCCGCATCAACATCCAGAGCATTCTTACTCGCCACTTCCTTATCGAGCAGCTTTTCGGCAGCCGCTTCGAGGCGGTCGCCGAGGCGGAGCTTCACTTTGCGATCGTGATGAACTGGCTTATGAAGGTCGTCTCGGAGAGCCGGCGCGCCGAGCACCTGAGCGACGTTCTCGACGCGCTCATGGACGGTTCGGGCGCGGCGGGATGTGCGCCGATTCCGAGCTATGTTCGGCGCGACTTCGACCGCCTGCCGCGGGAGATCGGCGGTAGCGAAATTGGCAACTACATCAGCGAGGTGCTGATGTGGGCTCCCGTCGAAGCGGTCGCCCTGCCGCTGCCGGAGAGCGCGATGAATACGTTTGCGACGGTGTGGGGGCGTCTGCTTGCCGGTGAACGGTGCGGCCGCGTATCGGTGATCGAGCCGGCGTGCGGGTCGGCGAACGACTACCGCTTCATAGATGCTTACGGGATCGCGCGGCATGTCGACTATCACGGTTTCGATCTGTGCGGCAAAAATATCGACAATGCCCGGCAGATGTTCGGCGACATTTCGTTCGCATGGGGCAACGCCCTGGCGATCCATCGGGCGAACAAGTCGTTCGATTGTTGTTTTGTACATGACCTGTTGGAGCATTTGTCGATTGCGGCCGGTGAGCTTGCCCTGGAGGAAATCCTGCGCGTCACCCGCCGTGCGTGCTGCCTGGGTTTGTTCAATACGGGCGGCGATGGCGAGCACGTCGAACGGCGGGTGGACGACTACTACTGGAACACGCTGAGTCTTTCGCGGATCGAAGCGTTTCTGGCGGCGCGCGGGTGGGCGGCACAGATCGTTCACGTCGATACGCTCCTGCGGGGGCGATTTCAATGCGGCGACACCCACAACCGAGGGGCGTGCACCGTTGTGGCGACAATAAAAACGTGAGGGCTGTGAATTTGTGTTTGAAAAGCGATGAAGGGGCAGGTAGACTCTGCCGAAAACCAGCACAGGATGACTTATAGTGACAAATAAATTAGACACGTATGTTTTGAACAACGGGATGGTGCTGCTCGGCGAACCGATGCCGTGGGTGGGTTCCGTTGCGTTTGATTTTCTCCTTCCGTGCGGATCGGCGCTGGTTGCGGAGGGGTATTGCGGGGCGGGCGCCGTGATTCAGGACTGGATTTTCCGCGGGGCGGGCGAGCGGAACAGCCGGCAGTTGGTCGACGCCCTGGACGGGCTGGGTCTGCACCGCGACACGTCGGTCTCGACGTATCATCTGTCGGTTGGGGCGGCTTTGGCGGCGGGCAATCTGTCGGCGGCGCTGGATCTTTATGCGGACGTGATTCTGCGGCCGCGGCTGGACGAGGCGCAATTCGAGCTGTCGCGGCAATTAGCGGTGCATGAAATCATCGGGCTGGACGACGATCCGCGGCAGCGGGTGATGGTTCACCTGTACGAGCAGTTTTATCCTGACCCTTTCGGCCGGCCGGGCATCGGCAGGCTGGAGGACGTGGGGCGGCTGACGCCGGAGAGTACGGCGGGGATTATCAAGGAGGCGTTCAACCCGGCGGGGATGATCTTTGCGCTGGCGGGCAAGTACGATTTTGACGCGGTGTGCCGGCAGATGGAGCGGTTGTTCGACGCGCCGGCGGTCTATCCGGCGCGGGAGATCGGGCACGGCGCACGGGGGCCGCGGTATCGTCATATTCCGCACGACGGGGCGCAGGTGCATATCGGGTTGATGACGGCGGCGCCGCCCGTGACGAGCGATTCGTATTACGATATTAATGTTGCGGTGTCGGTGCTGTCGGGCGGGATGAGCAGCCGCCTGTTCACGGAGGTTCGCGAGAAGCGCGGGCTGTGCTATGCCGTGGGCGCGCGGTACAGTACGCTGAAGGACATGGCGGGCATTCGCTGCTATGCGGGAACGACGCCGGAGAAGGCGCAGGAGACGGTGGATGTGATACGGGAAGAGTTCGGACGGCTGTGGGAAGGGGTTACGGACTGCGAACTGCACCGGGCGAAGGTGGGGCTCAAGAGTTCGGTGATCATGCAGAGCGAATCGAGCAGCGCGCGATCGCAGGGGATTGCATCGGATCATTTTCTGCTGGGGCGCGTGCGGAGCCTGGATGAGATCAAGGCGGCGCTGGAGGCGACCAGCACGCAGTCGGTGCTCGGCTGTCTGGCGGCGAACCGGTTCGAGGAATATACAGTGGTTACGATCGGGCCGCGGGAGATCGCGATATGATGTGTATGATGACCTTTGGAAGAGCGGGGCGCTGATGATGGAGTTCAGACAGAGAGCGCTTGCCAACGGATTGACGATTGTCGGCGAGGTCAACACGGACGCGCAGACGGCGGCGGTGGGGTTTTTCGTTCGGACGGGGTCGCGGGATGAGACGGCGCAGATCAACGGCGTGTCGCATTTTCTGGAGCACATGCTCTTTAAGGGCAATGAGGAGCTCAGTGCGCTGGAGGTGAACGAGGCGTTCGACCGGACGGGGGCGAAGTTCAACGCCTTTACGAGCGAGGAGAACACGGTGTATTATGCGGCCGTGCTGCCGGAGTTTCTGTTGGAGGTGACGGAGCTTTGGGCGGGGCTGATGCGGCCGTCGCTGCGGCAGAGCGATTTCGACATGGAAAAGAACGTGATTCTCGAAGAGATCGCGATGTACAAGGACACGCCGCACTTCGATGTGATGGACAAGTGCCGGGCGCTGCATTTCGGGCTGCATGCGTGCGGTGCGAGTGTTCTGGGGACGAACGACAGCATTGCGCGCCTGATGAGCAGCGAGATGCGGGCGTATTTCGATTTGCGTTACGCGCCGGATAATATGGTGGTGGCGTGCTGCGGGGATTTTGATTTCGAGGCGGTGTGCGAACTGGTCGAGCGGCGGTGCGGCGGGTGGCCGGCGGCGGGAGCGCGGCGGCCGCTGAGTTATTTCGGGGGGACCGGACAGCAGCAGCGCGAGGAGAAGGCGAATCTGGTGCGCGAGCATATTTGTATGATGAGCGCGGGGGTGGGGATGCAGGACGAGCGGCGCTTTGCGATGTCGCTGCTGGCGGCGATTGTGGGGGACGATACGGGGTCGCGGTATTTTTGGGAGCTTGTCGATCCGGCGATTGCCGAGACGGCGATTATGCAGGCCGACGAGATGGACGGCGTGGGGGCGCTGTACAGTTATATCCGGTGCAGCCCGCAGGAGGCGGATAAGGTGAGCGAGATCGTCGTGCGGATTTTTGATGAGCTTGCGGCGGATGGGGTCACGCAGGCGGAGTTGGAAGCGGCGCGGAACAAGGTGCTCAGTGCGTTGACGATTAAGAGCGAGCAGCCGATGGGGCGGCTGGTGAATCTTGGGTTTGACTGGGTGTACCGGCAGGATTATCGCAGCGTGGCCGACGAGGTCGCTTCGGTTCGGGGCGTGACGGTTGAGGATGTCAATGCGCTGGTGAGGGAGTTTGATCCGCGGAAGTTCACGCGGTATGCGATTGGGCCTGTGG
>JACZKQ010000034.1 GCA_014859965.1 Phycisphaerae bacterium | reverse complement strand
ATTCAAGACTCTGGATTCGATCACCCTACAAAACTTGAAGTTTCGAACGTAAAATTTACAATTTATCTTCCAAAGTCATTTGACATCTACCAAATTCAGTGTATAATATACTATACGTGATCAAAAGAGGCATCGGAAACCGCAAAAGCAGCCAAAAAGAGAGGAGGCAGGCAATGCACAACCAACAACCCCCGGCCGAACGCACCCGGCCGCAATCCCCGATCACCACGCAGAGGCTCATAAACCTCACCGAGCCCCAAAAAACCGCCCTAACGCTCCTCTATCAGTACTACGCCGTCCCCACAGACGCCTACCGCCGCCGCCCCGAAGCCCTCGAAAGGCTGACGAACACCTTCAATACAGCAACAAAGCTCAATATGACCCCTCAATCCATCCTCCGCTACATGACCAATCGCCGAAAAAACGGCACCTGGCCCCGCCTCGGCAGAATACCCACCCCTATCAGAATCCTGACCATCAGCACCAAAGCCGGCCGAACATACGAAATCGACATCCAGGAAGCCATCACCGTCTTCCGCAACGCCAGAACCGAAAAGCCAACCGCCCCAAAACCTCACGCGTATACGCCCCGCGTACCTGCCCAAGCGCACGATTGCACAACTGCCCCAAATATGCTATGCTCGCGTCATACAGAGGTAGAAAATAACCCCAAAACAAGGAGCAGGATAATGAATAATCAGACCCGTCGCGACTTCCTGAAAACAACCCTCGCCGCCCCGGCCGCATTCGCCGCCGCCGGCCCCCTTTTTGCCGCCGAAAACGCAGATCAGCCGCCCCACAAACCGGGCTCAAAAATGCGGATCGGCCTCTGCACCTATCTCTGGGGTCAGGATTGGGATGTGCCGACGCTCATCGCCAATTGCAGAAAGGCCGGCTATGCCGGTATCGAGCTCCGCGTCGACCACGCCCACAAAGTCAGCGCCAAACTCACGGACGCTGAGCGCAGGCAAGTCAAAAAGCAGTTCACCGACGGCAAAATCACCTTCGTCGGCATGGGCTGCAACTGGGACTTCCACCACACCGACCCGGCGAAAGTGCTCGCCAACATCGAAGGCGCCAAGGCCGACGTCATTCTCAGCCGCGACTGCGGCGGCAGCGGCGTCAAAGTCAAACCCAACGCCCTGCCCAAAGAAGTTTCCGTCGCCCAGACCTGCACGCAGATCGCAAACGCGTGCAACGTGCTCGGCAAATTCGCCGCTGACTACAAACAGGAAATCCGGGTCGAGGTCCACGGAACCGGAACCAGCGACCTGCCGATCATGAAGCAGATCTTCGACCAGGTCACCGCCCCCAACGTCGGCGTCTGCTGGAACTGCAACGGCGAGGATCTCAAGGGCGAAGGTCTCGAACACAATTTCAAGCTCGTCAACAAGCGCTTCGGCACAATCCTCCACGCCCGCGAATTCAGCATCGGCGACTATCCCTACCAGCAGCTCTTCGACCTGCTCGTGGCGATGGACTACAAGGGCTGGATTCTCCTGGAAGCCCGAACCAAACCCGCGGACCGCGTCGCCGCAATGATCGAGCAGCGCGAGGTCTTCGAGCAGATGGTCAAAAACGCGCAGGCGAAACTCAAAGCGTGACGCGAACTGCGAAGCGGTCGCCCTCTATTGCGCACGTTCTCGCTCAATCATAAAGTTCGGATCGATCACTTGCATGATTGCCTGGGCTGTCAGCAGGTGGCCGGCTTTGTTTGGGTGGTTCAGGCCGTTGCTTAGCATCGTGTTGGTGTCGATTGCGCAGGACAAGGTTTGCCATTTTGCGTAGACGTCCGCTACGGGAATCTTGTTGGATGCGCCGATCTCTCGCAAAGCCTCTGCGTAAGCGGAGAGGACGCCTTCATTCTGGACCCTTGACATGAGGGCCGGGTAGTTCAGCCTTCTGTGTTCTTCACAGACGTTGGCATTATCGCTGGTTGCCATGAAGTTCGGGGTTAGCAGGATGATATCCGCGGGTCCGCTCTTTCTGATCGCGTCGATCATTGCCTGTATGTTGGCCTTGAACCCGTCCAGGCCGCCGAGGCCTCTGCCGGCGCAGTCATTGAGCCCGAATGCAATGAGGATGAGGTCCGGCTCGAATCGCAGGACGTCCCGTGCAAGCCTCCTTAGCCCGTTGACCGAATCGTCGCCGTCGATGCCGGCGTTTATTACGTTGAACACCTTCGTATTATGGCGTTCCTCCAGCAGGCGCTTCAGTTGGTTGTGATATACGCTGAGGAAATCGCACTTGCCGATTTCCATGGATCCCTTGGTAACGCTGTCGCCGAGCGCCACGATGAGTATACCTTCGGGGGTCTGCAACTTTTGACTCAGATGCGGCAGCGCCACAGCGGCTGCCGCCGGTGCGGCCGGCTCTTCGCCGGCGGCCGGAATGGTCACGATGACGCCCGACAGCACAATGAGAAGGATGGGGGAAAACCTGACTCGCTGCATTTCTCTGGTCTCCAAATCTCGACGGCTCAGATTACATTTTCTCTTTGAGGTAGTGATACAGCGCCAGCGCGAGGTCGCGGCCGAAGGCTCTTGCTGTTTCGGCGGTTACCGTTTTGTTGTTGGCGTTGGCGTAGGGTATTTCGAGGCCGGTGCTCAGGGCTATGCCGGGCAGTTCGCCGGCCCAGCGGCTGCAGCTTTTGCCGGAGGCGTAGTTGGCGCCTGTGTTCCAGGCTTTGCCGAAGGGGAGGTTGTCGGAGGCTCGGTAGGTGAGCGGGCCGGTTTGGACTTTTTCGAGGATTTCTCCTAAGACACACTGCTGTTTCCAGATTTCGGGGTTTGCGCTGCCGACCATGTAGATGACTTCGTTGTACTCGCCGCGGATCCAGGGGCAGTGTAAGTCTATTGCTGCACGGAGCTTACCGTCGGACCAGTTCGGGACGAGGTCGCGGATCGCTCTTACTTCGGGGTAGATGCTGTCGCCGAGGTAGTCGCGGTTGTGGTCGCGGGGTTTGCGGTTTTTGCCCTGGTCGCCATCTTCTACGCCGTCGAGATCGACGAAGGGGATCGCCAGTATTTCCACCTTGTCGCGGAACCAGCGGCCGTGGTCGGTGTCGCTAAGTACTGTGTCGATAACACCTTCCAGGGCGTAGCTTGCGAGCGATTCGCAGGCGTGGTGGCGGGCGGTGAACAGGATGCGGTGTTTGGGGTCGCCGGTCAGCTTTCCGATGCGTGCCGCGGGGACCGGGCGGCCTTTGGGGCTTTCGCAGAGGGTAAAGAGGCGAAAATGGTCGGCGGGCGTGTGAGTTGCGGCGAAGCGGCCGAAATCGGCTAATTGATACGGAATTGCGAAGGAAAATCGCACTTTCTGCTCGTTTTGGGAGAAACTGTAGCGAAAAGCGGGGCCGGAGACTGATTTGGGGCCTAACCAGTGCCAGTTTTGGCCGTGGTCGGTGCTTACGGCCGGGCCGAGGACGCCGATGGGGTTGCCGTCGGTGAACTGGAATGTCAGTGTTCGGCCGGCGGCGTTTTCGGCCTGGAAATTCCAATAGAACCACCATCCGGCCGTATCGCGGAGGTCCTGGTGCAGAAAGACGGTGTTTTCTTCGATTTTGTCATAGATTATGTTGCCGCCGGGGTAGTCGGCGGTGATTTTGAGTGGGTCGGCGGTTTGCGGTACATTGGTCGTGGTGGTTTCGATGTCCGGGGCGGTTGCGGCGAGGCCGGGGGCGAGGCGGGCGATGGCCAGGGTGAGGATCAGGGCGAAGAGGACAGCGCGAGGCCGCGGGGTTGTTGTGGGCATTTCGCCTCCTGGATGATTCGGCTTCTTGTCTTTTGTTCAGGCCGGGCATGTCGGCCACCAAGGCTAAGGATAGCGAGATTGGCGGCGGATAGCAACCGGAAAGCGTCGGGCGACCAGCTTAGATTATCAACCCGCCGGGTACGGGGGAGATGCGAGAGAACAAACGAAGGATTTGCTGTTAGTTAGTCAGACAGGTGGCACTAAGTGCGTCACGAGTCGGTATATTGGCAAGCAAAAAAAGCTATGCTTACGAGGGGCTGGTTGTTAGTTTAGGCGCGTGCTGTCTCGAAAGGCGCAGCGTGGTGTGCCAGGCAAGGAAAAGGTTGTGGAAATGGATGATCGACTTACAAAGAGACTTGTTGAACTGAAAAAGCAGATCGAGCTTTATAAGACCATATGGGTCATGACGGCCAAAGCTGATGGTGGCGCGTTGTTTCCGCTTGACTTGCTATCAACTGCTGTAACGCATCGCGCGATGTGCCTCATTTCCGGTTTTTGTGACATGATTGCAAAGGAGAATTTCGTCTGCGCAGCACCCCTGGTGCGTTTGCTTATCGACTGCCTACTGCGGTTCTATGCCGCATGGCTCGTCGACGATGCGCATGAACTCGCTATACAGGTGTTAGCGGGCACGGATCTGCGAAGAATTAGAGATAGAGGGGGAAATAAGATGACAGATCGTTACCTATGTGAACAGTTGGCACAGGAGTATCCTTGGATAAAAGGCTTGTATCGTCAGACCGCCGGTTACGTCCATTTGTCCTCAAAGCACTTCTTTAATACCATCCGCGAGGTACATGAAGAAGATCGAAGCATAACAACAGCGATCGGGGAGAGCGATACAAGTATAGCCCCAGAAATCTATGAAGAAGCAGTCGATGCGATGTTGCAGGTGTCAACGGCAGTCTTGCGATACTTGCATGGTTGGGGCTACACAAAGGACAGTAAAGGGATAGCGTCACAGTTTCGGTTGCGAAATACGGATGGGGAGATACGTCCCTCGTAAGATGTGGCTATATAGATAAGGAACGGCGACCTATGAATCCTGCGGATAAAAGTGTACTGCTCATCAAGCACTGCTTTCGTGTTATGGGGACAACCAACACGTTTTGGGCGAGAGAAGGTGTGGCCAGCCCCGTTCACATCTTGCGGCAAACGGCAACCCGTGAGATCGTTGAGACCGTTTACACAATTCCATGAACACACCCGCTGGCGATCTCGACACCCATCTTTGTCATGTCACCAACTCTCCAAAGGGTGATGCGGTTATTGCTGTTCGTAGTGGTCTCGGAAGATTGCGACCTCGTCTGTTCCAACGGTTTCGATTTGGGCGCCTTTGAGGCGGATACCGAGACCGTGCTCGGGGTCCCAGGTGCAATCACAGTGGAGGGCCAGCGGTGCGATGCCGTCGTCTCGGGGTTCGTGGACGCGGATGCTAAGGAGGGTGAAGCGGGCTGCCATTTGGGAAGGACGTTTGAGTTTGGGAAAGAGTTTGGCGGTGGGGCCCTGGCACAGGCCTGCCTGTTCAAGCGTCAGGCGGACGCAGTTGGTGTAGTAGTGAAAGACGGCGTCGAGGGCTTTTGCATACATCGATTCTTCTTCAGTGATAAGCGTTTCAACGGCCTGCTTCTGGGCGGGGGTGATACTTTGACCACCGTACTCTACGCTGAACATGGAGGGCGTCTCTTTGCGGCCTTTGCGGCTGGCGAAACGGGGGAGGCGGACGATGTACGGGGAATCGGCAATATGGGTCTTCGGGCCAGTGCGGGCGCGGGCGGTGTATCCGTCTTCGCCGGGGAAGAACAGCGTGCGCAGGAACGTGTCCAAGACCTCTTGGGAGAAGTCCCTTTTGTCATCGACCCGGAGGTGGAGGTAGTTGGGCCCTCGCTTGGCATGCAGATTGACGCCCTTCAGGAGGAGCTTATTTTGGGGACTTATTAGTTCCCACCAGAATGCTTCACCGCTGAAACCATGAGCGACATAAGGATAGACTGAAATGCTCTGGGTGGGAGCTTTCTTGAAAGGTCTTGCGGGCGGCTCCTCAGCTTTTAGCGCGTGATCCTGTTGCATCTTGAAGAGTTCCCAGGCTTCACTGTCAGGGGTCCTAACGAAAATGAACCTGCTTGCATGTTTAAGGCTGTAGTAGCCGGGGTAACATGACTCAAGCAGATAGTCTTCGGGGTAGTCAAAGGCGACGTGATCGTCTACGTGGGTGTTCATGTGACGCGCACCTCTTCGAATGCTTTGAGCAGCCATTCAATAATTGTCGGGGCGTAGGCGTCGTTGTGGCGGATGTGCCAGCCGGTGAGCCAGCCGACGCGGCATTGGTAGTTGTTTGGGTACTTCACTGTGAAGCCCTGGCTATCAGTTCGGGCTCGTGTTCTCTTTTGATGTGCAGATCTATTTGAAGGCCTTTCTTCTGGACGTAGATGTCGGCGAGGTCTTTGTCGTCGTTTGCCCGGTAACCGAAATAGTTGGAGTTGCGGTTGAATTCCGCTGTGAAATCGGCACATTTTGGGCGAGCAGCTTTTTGATTTGGCGGACAAGCAAGCATGGGCCGGCGGACAGATGGCCTTGCCTTTGACAGTCGGGAAGCAGGCCCGTTCTGCGACGATCAGATGGTACATGGTGCAATCTCCCACTCAGGCAAAGCTTCGACAAAAGCAAAGTCCTACCCTAAATAATGTATTGCATTAGAAACCGGATGTCAAGCACGCTCCGGATGGAGTTTTGTTCAGTTGCCAAGTATTGCTTGACAACTCAAAATTCGGCGGGGTGAACCCCCCTGCCGACCTGCCTTGTCGGCGCTGTCTCGAGCACGGGTCCGTGTATTCTCTCGTAGTTCTCAATAAACTTGAGTTGCAGACCGCGAGGCGCAGACTGATGGATGACGCAGCGAAGTTGCGTCGCATCTTGCTGCACTTCTTCAGCGGAATGGTATTCGAGCATTACGGCTATGGTCTGGCGTTCCTTGTTTATCCAGTGGCCCATCCATCTGCGGCACTCCTCTGCCCTCGTCGGACTTGACCCCACCATCACGTCGGACCACCCCGCCTTGTGCGACGAGGGAAAGTTCGGATTCATCAGGCTGTAGTCCAGTTTCTGCCAGCCCGCCCTGCTTAGATGATCCTCGATAAACGCGAGTGTGGGCTCGGCCGGAAAAGGATCGTCCACAAAGAAGTACAAGGAGGGCTCATTCCCGCCGTAGTACTGAACCTGGGCAGCACCCTCGGGGGCCTGCATATATGCGGGGAAATTCGCCGGGCGCGTTGTGCTCGGTTTGGGGTACACGCCAAATCGCAGATACAGCGGAAACGGCTCGGCCACAAACAAGGCGGCCAGAAAAACCGTCAACCCAATCGCAACCAGGCCCAGTCGTTTGTCAGCGTTCTTCCGCAAGAGACTCGCCATACCCAGTCCCAACGGCAAGAGCCACGGAACCACCGCCCAAAAGGCCGGGCCGGCTGTCTGAGGGGCTATAACAAGTGCCAAAGCCGTCAATATGGCCGAAGAAGCGAGAAAGTGCCGACGCATGCGCATATGCGCGAACATGGCGAGAAAGCTCCCCACGACAATCGCAAAACTCGCGCCCACGGTCGCGATCGAGACATCGAACAGCACCAAATCCAATGACTTGTACAACAACCCCGCAACCACGAGCCCTGCGCCGAACAGCAAAGCCCGCTTTTGACCTGCAGTTGTTCTCGGCTTTTGCAAGTCTCCGTCTTCCGCGCGAGTCGCCGCGGCGACGACAACCTGTGAGAGCACGACAATTGAAGCCATAAATAAAAATACTGCAACTTGGACCGCCCAAAGCCGTACAAGATTGCCGCTGAAGTCCGGCCCTCCGCCAGGATTGAGCGGAGCGCCCCAGTATATGCGTTCCACGATCTCCCGAAGAGCAGTCACATCAAATGTAAGGCCGCTCGCGATCGAGTATAAGACCGTCGTCCCCAGCGCTGCCGCCCCCCAAAGCCTCCGAAGCACCGCGCCGACGCAGCCGGTCATCATCACGATCGTAACAGGCAACAGCAACCAGAATCTGTACGAAAGAAAGAACTCCCGATGATAGCCGATCGCCTGTAGTGGAGCCCTCACCTGAACCGATAAGCACCCAAAGAGCAGGAAACCCGCCATACACTGAAGGCTAATCCACAGCGATTTTCGGGGCTGAATTTGAACACCGTCGGTCACTTCTTCTCTCCTCTCCCCTAATGAGTTTGCGCACAAATCAATGAGTCGGCGGACCTTGCGTGTTGTAGAGGGCGACTTCGAAGATTCTGGCGGTTTCTCCTGCGGCGGCGGTTATGTTTAGGCGTAGGGTTTTTGTTTGGATGGGTTCGAAGGTGGCGGTGCAGTCGTGGCGGTTGTTTGCGGTTGTTTTTGATTTGGGGACTTCTTTCCATCCGTCGTTTTCATATTGGAAGGCGAAGTCGGTGATTACGTCCGCGGGGGCGCGGTTTGGGGATTGGGACCAGCCGGAGACGATTCGGGCGGCGTTGATGGTTTGGGGTTCGGGCCAGGTGAACTCGATCCACTGGGGCATGCTGCGGTCGCTGACCCAGCGGGCGTCGTTGTTGCGGAGGTCGATTTTGCCGTCGTTGATGTGGGCGGGTTTGTATTTGGGGTCGAGGGTGCTGGAGACCTTGACCTGCGCACTGGGGGCGAGGTTTGGGCCGGCGTCTTTGAGCCATTCGGGGGGCGTTGCGGCGATGGGCTCGCGCGGGGTCTTGCCGACGCCTTTGGTAGCGAGGGCCTTGAGTTCTTCGAGGTGGTTTTCGTAGACGCCGCGGGGGGTGGTGTTGTGCTGCTTGCAGAGGGAGGCGGCCATGCCGAGGAGTTCGCCCATCATGCCGCAGGTTCGCATGACGCGGGTGGTGCCGAGGGCGACGTGGGTGACGCTGATGTTGCGGCCGGCCATCATGAGGTTGGGGATGTTTCGCGAGTAGAGGCAGCGGTACGGGACGGGGTAGTTGTCCTTTTTGCCGAACTCGGCGTAGGAGCGGAACTCCTGGCCGGGGAAGTGCTTTGTGTTTTGCGGGTTGGGGTAGTGCAGGTCGATGCTCCAGGTGGCCGTGACGAAGGCGTCGGGGAAGATCGTCATCTGCTGGATGTCCTGCTGGCAGAGGATGAGGTCGCCCATGAGGCGGCGGGATTCTCGCTTGCCGCCGACGTGGGCGACCCAGTCGAGCTTGCGGTTGGCGAATTTGGCTTTCTGGGTGCTGTGGTTCTTCATGAAGGCCCAGTTGCCGAAGACCACGCGGAGGCCGTGGTCGCGGACGAATTCGGATTCGGTGACCTGGTTGCGGTTCATGCCGGTTTCCCAGTCCCAGTCGCCGCGGAGGACGGGCTGGCAGTTGGCTTCGGTGAACTGCATGGCCCACGGGCAGTCGGGGAACGGTGCGGGTTCGGAGGTCTCGGCGGAGTACCACTGGACGCTCATGCCCATGGTCATCTTGTCGGGTTCCTGGGGGGCGAGCGATTCGCCGGTTTCGGTTTGGCTTTCTCGGCCCATGCGGTAGTCGGCGCCGGCGAGATAGCCGATGGTGCCGTCGCCGGTGCAGTCGACGAAGAGCGGGGCCGTGAAGCGGAGGCGTCGGCCGGTGGGGACGTCGAGGGCGATGACGACGGTGATGCGGTCGTCGCGGGTTTGGACTTCGTTGGCGTAGGTGTTGAGGAAGAGGGTGAGGTTCTTTTCGGCGCGGGTGACGCGGAGCTTCTTTTCGTCGTCGTAGTGCGTGGCGGGCTGGGCGTTGCCGCGGAAGCCGCCGTCGAGCTCGCGGACGACGTCGCCGAGGGCGGGGTACGGGGGGAGGTTGATTTCGCCGTTGAGGTGGACGCGGACTTCGGAGCTGTTATTGCCGCCGAGGAGCGGGCGGTCGTGGATGAGGGCGACGGTGAGGCCGAGGCGGGCGGCGGAGATTGCGGTGCAGGTGCCGGCCATGCCGCCGCCGACGACGACGAGGTCGTATCGGCCGGCGTCTTCGACTTCGGTGAGGTTGAGGAGCTTGCGGCGGAGGGCGGTTAGTTCGGGGCCGTTGTCCGGCGGGCGGAGGTTGGCGTCGGTGGTGAGGAGGACGGCGTCGCAGCGGCCGTTGAAGCCGGTGAGGTCGCGGAGGGCGAGGCGGAACTGCTTGCGGGAGAGGGCGACTTTGCCGCCGGACTGCCAGTGCCAGTCGGGGCGCTGCGTGCCGAAGGCTGCCGGGAGGGGTTTGTTGTCGATGAGGACGTGGAATCGGCCGGGGGCGACGGGGGCGCCCAGGCCGTGGGCCATGATGTAGGGCGAGCCGACCTGGTCGATGGCCTGCGTGTCGACGACCCAGCCGCCGAGGTCGGCGAGGCTTTCGGCTTCGATGAGGACCGTGGCGGCGGTTGCGCAAAGCGAGAGTGCGCAGAGGGTTACGGCTAAGAATAGAGGGTATGACCGGGTTCGTGCGTTGCTCATGTCGCCTCCGTTTCGATTGGTTGTCGTTTTTCAGGCCGGTATTGGTCGGCCCCTGTCGTCAGCATAGCGGATTTGGGCGAGAGAATCAAACGGAAATGAGGCGGATTGGGCATTATGTGATGCGTGGGTGTCCTGGAGAATGTACCAGGTACTTCACACATCGGTACTTTTGTCAAACAGCGAATGTGATCAGGGGTTTGATGATGTTGTCTTCTTTGTTCTGCATCATTTTGAAGGCTTGTTCGATTTGGGTGAAGGGGAATCGGTGGGTTGTCATTGCGGTGGGTTCGATTCGTTTGTTGCGGATCAATCTGAAGAGTCGGGCCATGCGTTCTTTGCCGCCGGGGCAGAGGCCTGTTCGGATTGTTTTGTCGCTCATTCCGACGCCCCAGTCGATTCGCGGGATCTTGAGGTAGTCGCCTTTTCCGTAGTAACCGGTGCTGCTGATTGTGCCGGCGGCTCGGGTTACTCGTATGCAGGCTTCGAAGGTTTCCTGGCTGCCGAGCGCCTCGATGGCGGAATCTACGCCTGCGTCGACGCCGTCGTTGGGGCAGAGGCGGCGGATCTCCTGTACGGGATCGGTTTGGCTGAAATCGACGATGATGTCGGCACCGTATTTGCGGGCGAGTTCCTGACGTTTGGGTACGGATTCGACGGCGATGATGAGGCCGGCGCCGCGCAGTCGCGCGCCGGCGGTCGCCATGAGGCCGACGGGGCCCTGGGCAAAGACGGCGACCGAACCGCCGACGGGGATATTGGCGTGCTCGGCGCCCATGAGGCCGGTGGAGATCACGTCGCAGCAGTATACCGCCTGTTCGTCGGAAAGATCGTCTCCGATGAGAGCGAGGTTCGCTTCGGCATTGTTGACGAGGAAATACTCGGCGAGGCTGCCGTCCTTTACGTTGGCGAACTTCCAGCCGCCGAGCATTTGCGTGCACTGGGATGTGTAACCCCGGAGGCAGTTTTCGCATGTGAAACATGGGGTGATCGCGTTGACTGCGACCCTGTCGCCCTTCTTGAATGAGCGGACCATTTCGCCGGTCTTTTCAACCACGCCGACGGCTTCGTGGCCGAGCGTTCTGTTGTCCCGCTCGCCGACTGCGCCGGCGACGGTGTGGGTGTCGGAGGTGCATATCAGTGCGGCGGTGGTTCTGATAAGCGCTTCATCGGGCGCGGGTTCGGGGATCGGCTTTTCCATCAGGCCCACTTCGCCGATGCGCTTCATGACGAATGCTTTCATGTGTTTGCCTGCCATTTTGCCGCCCTTTCGACAACGTAACAACATGGGGCCGCGGGTCCGTTGCTGCTTCTGCCCGATATGCAACACCGCGCTTCAGTGCGTTTACACTCTCGCCCTGACGCCATTTCGGAACAATGTGGGGCACTCGTTAGGCATTTTGGAAATGAAGGGTAGGCTGCTTTACTGAATTTCGTGCCTCTTCGTTGGCGTCTGATCGAAGAAGCCTTTCTTTTTTAGGAACTGGTAGAGGTAAGAGACGCCGACGAGGGTGATGCCGGTTGCGAAGAAGGCTGCGATTCGGTAGACCTGCTGGACCTTTTGGGTGTCGATGATGAAGACCTTGCCGAGGAGGAGTGCGAAGAGGGCCAGGGCCATGTAGCGGAGGCTGCGTTTTCGGAAGACGAAGCCTGCGACCATGAGTGCGGCGCCGTAGAGGGCCCATGTTACGGAGAGGTACATGTGGGCGAGGAAGCGCCAGTTGTCGGCGGGGCCGCGGCTGCCGCTGCGCTGCCAGAAGAGCCAGACTTCGGCGCTGACTATGACCCAGAGGACGACGACGGCGCCGAGGGCGAACCAGCCGCCCAGGCTTGCGCCGTCGATCTTGCAGTCTTTGAGGAGCCACGCGGCGATTCCGAGGGCGGCGATGAACAGCACGGCGGCGGCGAAATCGGCGTTGGCGAAGATGGTGAACGCGTCGTTGTGCATAGATTCAAAAGCGGCCATTGTGATGACGGCTCCGCAGGCGGCGGTGAGTGTCGCACAGACGATACAGATCGCGCCGGGCGGGCAGAGCGGCCGGGCGGCGAAGAAGAGCAGCGTAAAGCCTGAAAGAATGACCACGCCCCTCAGGAAACAGGGGTCGGCGAGGATGTTGCGGGCGGCGCCCGGCATGTTATATCGGCAGTGGAAGTACCATTCGGCGGAGAGTGCCAGAAAGAGCAGTGCGGCGACGAGGGCGTAGAACAGTTGCGAGGCGATGCCGTTGGGGTCATCCGGGGTTTGGGATGCGCGGCGGTGGATGACGTGGCAGAGGGCTACGACGGCGATGAAGCCGAGGGTGACTGCGAGATCACGGTTGGCGAGGAGGCGGAAGTCGTGGGTGTGGAGCAGGGGCAGGAGCGCGAGCATGCAGAGCGTGCCGGCGGCTATGAGGAAGACGGCGAGAGACTGTCGGAGGATGCCCGCGGGGCAGATCGGGCGGACGACGAACAGGAGGACCATGGCGTTCAAGATGACGAGCTGGCCTTTGACGACGTTGGCCATGGAGAAGCCCGGGAGGTTGTATTTGCAGTGGGCGTACCACTCCATCGACATGGCGGCGAGGAGGAGTGCGCCCATGAGGCCGTACAGTATTTGAGACGTTAATCCCCATGGGTCGTCGTGCGATTTTGCGGCGAAGCGGTAGAGCAGATGCGCGGCACAGGCGGCGACGGCGACGAAGAGCCACGTGCCGAACGCTGCGTTGCGAATCAACGCAAAATCAGCGTTGTGCATGGGCACGCGGAGGAGGAGGTTGCCGCAGGCGAGCAGCAGCGCGACGGTGCCGAAGGCCTGCGTGAGGATGCTGCGGTAGCGCAGGCCGATGAGCAGGAGGAGGACGCCTTGCAGGGCCCAGGCCATGGCGAGTGCGTTCAAACGCCAGTAGAGGGGCATGGCGATTGTGAGGAAGGACAGACCCAGCGCGAGGAGCACCATGCGGAGGTCGGCGTCTGTGCGGCACCGCATGCAGACGACGGCCATCATGAGCAGGTGGGCCGCGGCCATCGCGACGGCGCACCAGGCGAGGGCAAGGCGGGCGTCGGCGCCGAGGGTGCTCCACAGGTAGAAGAAGACGATCACGGCATTGCCGAGAACACAGAGGACGTCGCCTTTGGCGGCTTTGACCTTGTGAACGAGGCCGTTGAGGATCGGCATGATGAGGTAGATCGCAAAGAAGACGGCGAGCCACGTGAGTGCGATGGGCGTTTGTTCGGGGAGTTCGGCGCCGGCGTGCAGCGTCTGCCTGAAGAATTTCTCGTACCAGCCGGCGTAGAGCGCATACGTGCCGAGGTAAGCCAGGATGTTGACCGTGCGCCAGCGGCGCATGTAGGCGCAGAGCATGGCGCCGACGCTGAGGACGAGGACGTACGTGAAGAGGGGATTGGGGAGGTTGTGGCCGGTCGACAGAAGCAGCGGCGTCAGATAGCCGCCGAGGAGGCTGAGGAAGGCGATGATGACTTCATCGAGGACGACGGCGTATGCCATGGCGCACGCGGTGATGCCGATGGCGACGGCGAATGCAGGGGTCGCGGGCATGAGGTCGAAGACACGGTAGGCGGCGAAGACGGCGACATAGAGGAGGCCGAAGCCCATGGCGGTGACGCCTTTTGCGACGATGTCGTAGCCGCGGCGGCGTGTGATCTCTCCGGCGGCCAGCGATGCCAGGCCGAAGACTGCGACGGCAAGGACCTTGCCGATATCGCTCACGCTGAAGTTTTCGTAGGCGTACTTGAGGAAGAAGCCGGCGGCGAAGAGGACGGCGATGACGCCGGCGATGAGGACCCAGCGGGTGCCGATGCGCTCTTCGAGCAGGCCGGCGGCGGGTTTGGTCTCCGCGGCAGGCGCGGGCTTCGGCTGCGCTGTAACGGTCGCGGGCACAGGGCGAGATAGGTCGCTGACGGGGGCCGGCGGCGGTGATTACCATGGCGTCTGAGGTTTGGGCGCGGGGGGCGGCGGAACGAACGAGGTCCGGGGCGTGGGTTCGGGGTGCATGGTCGGCGCCGAAGCGGTGGGCTCGGCGCGCGCGGCCCGGCGTTCGTCTGTCCTTTGGGCGGACTGGAGTTCGTCGATGCGGCGGCTGAGCCAACTGACCGCGTCGGAAAGCTTTTCTACTCTGCGAAAAAGGATAATGCAGAGGATGATCGCAGCGGGTCCGATCAACCATGTCACGGCGGTGAAGCAAGGATCCATTGCTTGTCTCCTTAGGCGAAACCAGTAACGGGCATTTTACGCAAACAGTAGCATATCGGCCTTTTTTGCAAATCTGTAGTGCAATTTCCATGCCGCCTCTGCCCAATGAGGCTTAAGTATTTGTTTTGAAGGCACTTACGTTCGGCGACATCAATTGCCATGCGAGGCCGGGCACATGGAATGCACCTGCAGCATGCATTTTGTGCATCCGGGCGGCGTGTGAAGCTTATCACACCTTGACAAATTGTCGCTTTTTGGGGATAATTGGGGGTCTGTGGAGTCGATGTTTGTAGCGATGGCTCAATTTTCCTGCAATGTGCGGCCGCCTGCGCGGAGGGCCTCTGCCGTCGGCAGCGGTCGCCAGAAGATGGGCAGCATTTCTGACAAAGGACATGGATTGCCAATGAATTTCATGCGGGTTGTATCACTATGTGCGGTGTTTTGCTGCGCCGCTTCGTCACATGCCGAATGGATTATCGATGGGGCCAGTCTTGTGCAACTGACTAATGACGGCAAGTGCAAGGCGATCGCGTGGGCGTGGCACGGCGACATGGTCGCATTCGTTCGACAAATATCCAACACGCAGGGCCAGTTAATGGTCATGCGAAGCGACGGCAGCGGTCAGCAGGCAATCAGCCCGATCGGCAGTCCTTTCTGTGCCGAGTGGTCATGGAAGAGCGACAAAATCGCGTACGCTTTCTCCAACTCGACCGAGAGCCAGAGCCAGGCGGGTATTTTTGTCTATGACTTGAAGACCAAAAAGACGCTCTCGGTTTCGGCGCCTTATCCGCGGTCGCACATCGACGCAGACGACGGGCCGTTCTGGTCGGCCGACGACCGCCACGTCGTCTACAAGGTCTATGTGGGGCCCGCCAAGCGGCGGCAGGTATGGATCGGCGACACCGTGAAGGGTAAGAACTGGAGACTGCTGCCGGACCGGGGAGATGCGGAGGACCCGCATTGGTCGCCGGCGGAACCCGGACGGATCGCCCTGCTGATTCAGTCCAGCGGCGACGGCTATGACGTGGCGACGACGGATATGGACGGTCGGAACTTCAGACTGCTGACGGATATCGATGCCCAATCGGTTACGAACGATCAGCCGAGGTGGAGTCAGGACGGAAAATACGTCGCCTTCAAGAGCGACATGGATATGACGCGGACGGAGCATGAAATGGGGGTGGAGGATTGCCGGCTCAGCCGTCCGGACGGTTCGGAGGCGCGGAATCTGACTCGGGCGACAACCGCTTCAACAGAGGATATGCTGAATCTGGGCACCCTTGCCTGGACATGGGACAATGAATGGCTGATCAGCCGCGGGGTACGTTACGACCAGCAGGGAAACGCCATCGGGGCCCTTTACAGGATCAACCCGCGCAACGGCGGGTATGAGGTACTGATGACATCGCAGCCGCGACAAACGGGACAGATCGAATTTATCCGTTCGTGCAGAAACTCCTGCGACGGGACAAAACTGGCGTATGTCGTTAAGCGCCAGACTGTTCGCAACTGGGGGCCGGAGCCGGAGTATGAGAATACGAAATGGGTGCTTGGGCTGTACGATCTGCGCCGCAAGCAGGCCTTCGATCTGCTGGTGTTCGACGAACAGCTTGACCGCAAGGAGATACAGGCTAACGATTCGCGTTATATTATTGAAGATATCTCGTGGTCCCCGGACAGTCGTTCGATTCTGCTGACGATCGCCGCGATCATCAGCGAGGAGGACAAGATCACCCAGCCCGATGTGTACCGGTTGGACCTTCCGCCGCGTTTCGTCGATGCGTCAGCATCACAGTGCGACGGTCCGCCTATGGGAAGAGGCGGCCAGCACGCCTTGCTGAGCGGCTTGGCGCCGGTCGTGGATACGGCCGAGGACGTCGACACGCAAAAACCTGCAAACTTACCTGCGGGCAAGAAGCTGAGCGGGTCAAACCTGGAGTTTTACGTCACCGAGGTCATTCAGCCGCAGCACATGACTGTCGATGAGGCGGTCGGGTCGCTTATGGGGGAGTATGGCGAGTTTTTTACGGTCAACGCGTCGCGAAATATCATTCTGTTCAAAGGACCGCCCCGCGTTCTGGCGGAACTCAAGAGCGATCTGAGACTGATTGATACACTGCCGCCGCATATTCTTGTTGATCTGCTTGCGGTGGAGTTGTCCGAGGAGGCCAATCGAGACTTGGGGCTGGACTGGACCTACTCTGAAGGACATTTTGCGATTTTTGCGCCCGGAGGCAACGCAATTCGCGATCTGACGCCGGATCCGGGCCTGGGGGGAATTACGACTTTTCCCGGAGTCGGTCAGGCATTTTACCAAGGGGTCGGCACCCTGCCGCGCGAGTTTTTTGCCCGATTGAGTCTGCTGGTCAGAGACGGCGAGGGCACGATTCTGGCCAACCCGCGGACGGTGGCGACCAGCGGTGTGGAATCGTCGATTAACATCCGCAAGACGTTGAACTATTTTTTCAACGAGGGCTTCGACGTGGCGGGTCGGCCGGTTGTGAAAAAGAGCGACATTTCATCGGACACGATCGGGCGGATCACGCCGACGCTGCTGCCCGACGGGCGGATCCATCTTGTGGTCGACGTGAAGGTGGGCACGTTCACGTTTACGCAGGACGCGGGACTGCCGGAGCTGACTACGCGTGAATCGGCCACGGAGGTCACGGTGGAACAGGGGGAGACCATCGTCATCGGCGGCCTGAGGCAACAGGAGAAGAGCCATACGGTCACGAAGGTGCCGCTGCTGGGCGACCTGCCGCTGTTGGGCTTTCTGTTCAAACATCAGGAGACGCGCATTCGGCACAATGTGCTGACCATTTTCATTACGCCGCAGGTATTGTGCAGCGACAATCTCAGGCCGGACTGGCTGCAATTGGATCCGCGGGAGCACCGGATCGTGCCGATTATGAAAGACGAAGGGGACGAGACGTATTAATGCAGGCGGAGGCTTGGCTGTTCACCTGAAACGCGCATGCGGCCCTGCTGATAAGGCTTCGCGGACGCTTCGGCCCCTTAGCGGCCCGGCGTTGGGTCGGCGGCTTGCCAGTTGATTATGTCGTTGCCGTACTCGGTGCTGCTGATGCGGGTCAGGCTCATGCCTTGGCCGTTGGCGGCCGCGGGCCAGTCGGCCGAGTCGTTGTAGTTGACGCGGTCGATCCGGATGTAGTAGCGCGTGCCCTTATCGTCGGTGTCGCCGGGCATCGACAGTTCCAGCTTTTCGCCGGCGTTGTCCAACTGTCCGCCGTAGGGGCCCACCACATTGGGCAGCACGCCATGCCTGGCCGCAAACGCAGTGAGATTCTTGGCCACCACGAGATAACCGCCGGCCGGGATCGTTGTGTTCGGTGAGAAGGTGTAATCGATGCCGTCGGTGAACCGCCACGGCACATTTATCTGCAGCACCGGGTCGTATTCCTGCAACGTGACCGGCGATCCGCTGATGTTGTGCAGTTCGACGTACTCGTGTTCTTTACCTTCGAAGCCCGCGCCCTGAAGCGGATTGTACATGATCTCGGAGATCACGATCGGGCCGACCTTCGGGTAAGCGTTGGCGGCGCCCGGAGTGTTTTCGCTCATCGCCACGAAATTGTACGCCCCTGTGCTCTTCTGCCAGCGGCCGAAGGCGACGCCGGTCGGCGAGGCCCCGAACGTTTCTTCATCGTAGAAACCCGTGATCTGATTGCGGGCGTCGAGGCCCGAACGTACGTAGCACGCCTCGCCATTCTCGCTGAACGCAAACGGCCTGAGGCAGCCGGGGTTCTGTGTGTTGTTGAAGTGCAGGCTTTCATAGAACACGGCGTAGCCGTACGGGGCAAGGATCGTGTTGTCGGCGATGCGGAACTTCATGTAGTCGTTCTTGCTG
>JACZKQ010000033.1 GCA_014859965.1 Phycisphaerae bacterium | reverse complement strand
GATCTACGCTGTCCTGGTCTGGCACTACCACAAGCAGGCGAGGGTCTACTTCGACGTCATCGTCCAGACCGCCGACGACGCCGATTTCATAACCAACGTCCAGACACTTTTCAACAACGACATCGACAACTCCGCCGGCCTCGGCATCGGCAAGGACATGCACTACGTCGAAACCAACGAAGGCAAGCTGATCGACGCCAAAGGCGTAAAAGGCCGTTACGTGCGGTTCTACAGCAACGGCAGCAACGCCAACGACCTCAACAACTACATCGAAGTCGAGGTCTGGGGCAAACCCATTCAGTAATTCATGAGCAAGCGGGTGTGTGGGCCTCGACACCCACACACCCGATTAGTAAACCGGGGCTTTCCGACTTCCGTTCCACGTCCGTTCATTCACATAAGTGAACACCTCCCAAGACTGAAAGGAGATCAACCATGGAAACTCCGCGCAAATCAATACCCGCTTGCATACCTGTCATTCTGGGCCTTGTCCTGGTTTCATCCGCACCGCATGCTGCAAACGTTAACATGATGGACAACTCAGATGTCCAATGCCAAAGAATGGTCAATATCCCCATCAGATTTCCAACAATGCCCTTCACAGGGTGGTACAGCGACCATGGCGGCGTGCCAAATCTTGAAATTTATCGCCATGGCGAAAGGCAGTTTGTGCAAGGGCCCATAGGCGTAAGGAATGTTGCCTTGGCCAGGAAAGTGTCAAGCAGCGCGCCTGAACCTCTTCGAGGTGAACTCTCGATGATAACCGACGGTGACAAGGAAGCATACGAAGACGCGTATGTGGAACTGCCGCTTTTCGGCCAGCATATCACCATCGATTTGAAGGAGGAATGCGAAATCTATGCAATTGCTGTATGGCGATATTTCAAGGACTGGCGGGTCTATTACGATGTGGTTGTCCGGATTGCCGACGATCATGAGTTCACGAAAAACGTCCGAACGCTCTTTAACAATGACACCGATAACTCCGCGGGATTTGGCCCAGGCGCCGACAAGCATTATGTAGAGAGCCACCAAGGCAGGCTCATTGATGCCCGAGGCCAGCGTGCTCGCTATGTTCAATTGTACAGTAACGGCAACACTGCTAACGACCTCAATCACTATGCGGAAGTCGAAGTCTGGGGCCGGCCTGTTGCAGACGAGCCAGTCAACCGGGCGCACATCATGAAGTTACTTAATGATCTTACGCTCGAAGTTCCATGGTCGCCTGTGCCGCGGGAACTTGTCAACCAGGAGGCACGTCGGGAATTCGAAGGAAGAAACCGCGGTGCGGCCGCAAAAATCGACGCAATCAAGGATCGGGCGATGGGTGAGTTGGCCGGCATGCACGATGGATTTGTCGATGTACTGGTCCAAGAGCTTGGCAGCAGGAGCGATGCCAGTCGGCTGGCCAATGAGGTCGTGCCGGTGTTGCAGCGGATCGGCAGTCAGAAAGCCCGTGCAGTGCTTCTGGATTTGGCTCTCGGCAAGTACGTCAAAAACGGCCCGACAGTGTATGCCGCCAAGCAATATCTAGCGAGCAGCAGGCACGAATCCGAAGCACGGCTTTTACTTAAGTCCAACAATCCGGACATCGTCCGTTCCGCTCTGCTCAGGATGAAAACCCTCGACGCTGATCTCATGCAGCAATTAAGTGCGATCCTGCAGAGCCAAAACCGTAGTTTGAGAATAGCCGCCGCTGATTGTCTCGCCGGATTGGCCGGTCCGGCTGATGTCACGGCAGCCTTGCAGGAAATCATTGGATCGATAGAGACTGTCGGCGAGATCTCTGCCGCAGACTCGAAAGACATGTTTGCCAAACTGGGTTCGGTGGCCGATAATGCCGCCGAAAGCCTGGCTGAAGTTATCAGCAGGCTTGCCGCGCAGGACGAGGAACTCCTCTCCCTCATCGCGAATCTCTCCGGACGGCCAAAGTGGTGTGTCGTACTCGCCCTTGCCCAAAGAGGCTCTGAGGCTGTCCGGCCCGAACTGGCGACCATAGCCAGCGACTACTCGCCCGGCTCGAATTTCAGATGGGCGGCCTTCAAGCTCTTCTGCAGCACGGCCACCGAGGAGGACAAGGAGTTTCTCGTTACGGTCGCGCGAACGGATGCATTCAGAGTGTACCTATATAGAGACTCTGGGAATCGCCTCAGCTATTTGGAGGAACTGGCCGGCCGGCAGATTGAATATCATAAACGCGGCAGACCTGCGCCTACGGTCGACTTGACCAAAGGCATCTATCCGTTTCGCGTGCTTGCAGAGCATACAGTGCGGCGATTGGATCGGGCCAAGAGGACTGTTTCGGCGGAGGGACTTGTTCCCCTGCCGGTCAAGATTCCGCCGCCGATGTTTGTCGGCTGGCCCAATCAGTTCATGCCGCTTTTAACCGAAGACATTCCAAAACAGATGCCCAAGTTGCTCGCGCCGGCCGGGACGATGAACGTTGCCCTTGGTGCGGTCGTGACCGCCAGCGATGAACTGCCTATCATCGGCGATCTGCCGCAGGTCGTGGACGGCGACAAAACGTCAGGCGACGGCTATTACATGGAGCTCGGGCCGGGCCCGCAGTGGATCGTCATTGACTTGCAGCGGCCGTGCGAGATTTACTGGGTTGGCCTTTGGCACTATCACAAGCTCTTGCATCGCGTCTACTATGACGTCGTCGTGCAGGTATCCGACAATCCGGACTTCGTCGAGTGTGTGACCTTGTTCAACAACGATCATGACGGGTCGGGCGGGTTTGGCGAAGGCATCGATCTGCTGTACCCCGAGACGCATATGGGCAAGTGGATTGAGGGCGATGGCGTACGGGGACGTTACGTCAGGCTTCACTCAGACGGCAATACCGCGCACGAGTTGAACAACTACTGTGAGGTCGAGGTCTGGGGCAGGTCTGTCGACTGATCATGGCGGACTTGCATCGGGTGAACGTTTCAGGTACACTGGCAACCTGTGGAAGACGAACTTACTGGCTTGCGGGAGGTGTTGTATGGAACGGCGTGTGATCTTGCAGACGGCGGTTGTGTTTATGTGTGCGACAGGACTGATTTGCGGCGCGGCTGAGGCGGCAGGGGACGGTGAAATCCGCCTCATCGTCCGGGCCGATGACATCGGTTCGTCGCATGCCGCCAACGTCGCATGCATCAAGAGCTTCCGCGAGGGCGTCGCCCGGTCCGTCGAGGTCATGGTCCCGTGCCCGTGGTTCAACGAGGCCGTCGAGATGCTCAACGCCAACTCCGGCTATGACGTCGGCGTCCACCTGACCCTCACCAGCGAATGGACCAACGTCAAATGGCGGCCGCTGACGCACTGCCCGAGCCTCGTCGACGACCAGGGCAACTTCTACCCCATGGTCTGGCCCAATCCCAACATCGGCCCCAAGTGCAGCATCCGCGAGGCGAACCCGAAGATCGACGAGGTCGAACGCGAACTGCGGGCGCAGATCGAGATGGCTGTCAAGAAGATCAAGAACGTGACACACCTGTCCTCGCATATGGGCTTCGGCGGCGCGCGGCCGGACATCGCCGCGGTGGTGGATAAGCTGGCGGCGGAGTACAAATTGCCGGTCCGCCTCGAAGGAGCCCAAGGGGCGCGAATGGAAAAGGCCGAGACATCCCAGCAGAAGGTCGCCGCCTTCGTAAAGATGCTCGAAACGCTTCAGCCGGGCCTCTGGATCTTCGTCGAGCACCCCGGCCTCGACGTTCCCGAGATGCGGGCCATGGGCCACAAGGGCTATGAAGACGTCGCGACGGACCGGCAGGGCGTCACCGACATGTTCACCAGCCCCATAGCGATGGAGGTCATCCGCCGCAGAGGCATTAAGCTCGTCAGTTACGGCGACGTCCTCAAGGAACAGCAGGCGAAGTAAGCTAATCCGTCTTATCGAGCCGCCGCAGCAGGGCGCTCGCCTTCTCGATGTAATAAAGGTCCGCCCGGCACCACGGCTGATCGAGTTTCTTCGCCAGTTCTCCCGCCGGAACCTGCAAGCCGTCCGCCAGCCCGACAAACACGCCACGCGCCAAATGCGGCGGCGACACGTAGTTTTCCCCGCCGATCATCCGCTCGCCCCAAGCCTGATACCACACCGGAAGCTGCCTGTCGAGGCCGCGAACATGATAAGCGAACTTCTCCCCGGCATGCCGCGCGACGAAACCCGCCACCTCCGGCACAAGGTCCACATAACGCGGAATCTTCGCATTATGACTGGCGTTGCCCTGCCCGTTATCCGTAAAGCGAACCAGCCGAGAATCCGCCCGCTCATGGTGAACGCGCTCGGCAAGCATCGCCTTCAGCCGCTCCCGCGCCGCCCCGACGCGATCAACCCGCCCGGCCTTCTGCATGATGCGAATATAACCGACAACGCCGGCGATCTGCCCGTTCAACCGCTGTGCCGCGTCGCCCCGCATGTCGTTATGATCAAAGCTGAACGGCTTCCGCAGAAACGCGTCGGCGACCGCCTCGATCCGATCCACCCGCGCCAGCACCAGCGGCCACAAGTCCGCATAGTGCGCACAAACCCACAGCGAGTAAAGGTCCTCCACGCCCGGCGTATGCCTCGGCGCCCGCCCCGCATAATTCCGCATGCCCGGACCCCGATCGTGAATCTCCCGCGCTTTGGCCCCCGCGTACGCATGCACCGGCTCATCCAGCGGCGCGCCCCCCTCCACCATCGAACGCAAATACGCGGCCGCACTCTCCCTCACGCCCGCCGACAAGTGCGGCAGCGCAAGTGCCACGATCTGCAGCGTCTCCGCCGTCCGCGTAAAGTAAGCCTCCTCACGCACAATGCCCAGCTCCACAATGAAAGGCGCATACGGCCCGCCATTGACAAGTTCGCTCACCTCGGCATCAAGCCGCCCGCGAACCTCATCCGCCAGCCGCCCCCCGGCCGGTCGTACATCGGCGGCAGGGGGGCTCTCAATAAGCCCCTCCACTGCGGCATCTGGAATCGTTATGCGCGGCAGGTCTTCGTCAAAGCGCTGAGCCGCGCTCGTCATGTTCCCGCCGACGATTAAATCCAGCTTGTTTTTCATCATGGCGGGAGGCTCCGTACCGCCGGTTGCGGTCCTAACGACGTCCGGCCCCGCAATGCAAACCACCTGCGACCCCACCACCCAAAAAATCCGCCCGGCCGCAACCGCCACAATCGACCGATCCGGCCCGTGCCACTCGTTCGGCATGCCCGTCAGCCACCCCTCCTCGGCAAGCTTCTTCGCCCCCTCGAACAACCCCTTCACCGCCGCCGGCCCAAAAATACCCCCATACGTATCCCGGGCCGAATAGATGTCCACCGCCCGCATCGTCTCCAGGTCAAGCCCCTTCAGCTCCCCCTGGTGCGTGCACAGCAGCACGTTGCCCATCAGCGAAAGCGCCTGCGTCTCGTCTCCGATCATCGCAAAGTTGTTCCAGTCGTTGTGCCGCGTCTCGGGCCACGAAAAGCCGATCAGCCCGCTCTCGCGCTCAAGCTCTCCGACCGCCGAGTACCGCCGAATCCCCCTAAGATAGTTCGTCATCGCCGTACGATAAAACGTATACAGCCTCCCCGTCCGCGGATCGAACGTCGGCGGCGTCGCCGGATTGTGCAGCCCGCACGTATACAGCACCTGAGCCGCCCACGGCCGCTCCCCATCCTCAAGCGACATCGCAAAGAACGTCTCATAGTCAGGATGCGCCCCAAGATACGCAACCACCGCCGCCTTCTCGGCCGCCCGCCGCCGCGGCGTCTCCTTAACAATATAGTCGCCCCAGTCATCCAGCAGCACCTTGTCGTCAGGCCCCAACGGAATCTCCCGCTGCACCCGCTTCAGCATATCGCCGTTGAGCCCCATCGCCGTATGATACCCGTCCCCCGGATTCGTGCGAACAATCGCCAGCCCCTTCCAGATCGTCGGCCCATGATCCCGCAGCGACAGTCCCGGCAGCTTCCGCGACTTCCACAACAGCCTCCCTTCCGGATCGACGCAATAAACGTGCATGTCCTCCGACGCAAACACGATCCGCCGCCGGTCCGCCGAAAACGACGCCGGCGTCAAAATCGTATAACCCGTATCAAAAGTCCACGCCGGCCTGCCCGTCGCCGCATCCACCGCATGAAAAACGCCCGCCCGGTCGCCGACATACACCTTCTCCCCGTCGCACGCCGGCGACGTCCAAAGCCCCGCCCCCGTGCCGTACTTCCAGACAAGCCTCCCATCCGACGCGTTCACGCAATACAGACCCCCCGCATTGAACGCCTCGTCCGCCCCGAAGTACAGCTTGCCCTCATGCCAGCACGGCGAATGCCCGATCGGCCCGCCCGCGGCATACCTCCACAACGTCCGCCCGTCCGCGATATCCAGCGCATAAACATGCCCCGCAAACGTCGGCACAAAGCACTTGCCTTCCGCAACGATCGCCTCCACCCGCGACGCGATCATCTCCCCGTGAAAATCCCGAAACCACTTCCGCTCGAACGGCCCCCGAACCACCTCCTCCGTATACCCGCTCCGCTGATAATCATTGTGCAGCGTCGGCCACGTCTCCGCCCCGCAAGCATACGAACACAGCAACCCGACCGCACATGCAATAATCCCGAACGCCGCCATAGCTTTCATGACCATTTCACCTCTTTCAGAATCGCTTCCTTTTCATCGAGACGGAATATCCGCCGGGCATTGCCGTGCATGATCATGTCCGCCTTCTCGACCGCGTCGTCGAGCCCCATCCACCCCTCCTCGACCAGTTCCGAAAGCGCCAGCGCAATCCCGCGCCGGGCAATCACCGCATGCCCAAGAACAGGCTCCACCGGGATGTAATCGCCGCCGAACGCCAGCAGCTTATTGGCCGGCGCCGTCACGAGATACTTCTTCAAAAAATCCTTCGCCGCCACCGGATTGATAATCCACGACCAGCACATGTCCACGTACGCGTTGGCCCACTGCTTTGCAACGGCGATGATTTCCTCATAGTACGGATAGCAGATGTGCATGAAAACAAACCGCGCCCGCGGCGCGCTGCGGCAAAGTTCGCACGCAGACCCCGCATTGCCGATCAGCCGCCCCAGCGGCATGGAGTTGTGCCCCGCGTAATAGCCCGTGTGCAGCTTCACCGGCAGCCCGTGCTCCGTCGCCTTGTCGACCGCATACCAGAACAGATGGTCCTGCAGCGCCTTGGAATCCGCCGCGTCCAAAGGCTCCTTCGCCAGCCTCCGCCGGAAAACAGCCTCCACCTTCTCCGCCCCCACGCGTTCATAGTCAATGTCGCGGCCGTACGCATTCTGGCTCTTGACCGCAGCCGCGTACGTGCCGTACTTCTCCAGCCACCAGTCGATCACCCGATGCCAGTCGCCGAGTCCCTCCACCTTGATCCCCGCCGGCCCAGCATACCCGCCGATATTCGGCCCGGCGAACATGCCCACGATGCTGATATCCTGCATAAGCAGCGTCGGCTGTGCCGTCTCCATAAACGGCGGCCCCTCCAGCGAATTCACCTGGCACGATGCGATATTCGCCGACCCGCGCAGAATCTGCTCATAAAAGCCCGGCCTCCGCACCCGTTCATACCCCGCCTGAATCTGCTTGATCGTCCCGGCCCCAATGTCCTCAACGTCGTAAAGCCCTCGGCACGCGATCCGCACCGCCTGCCCATACCCCGTGTCCTTCACCGCCGGCCAGTACGGCTCAATCAGCCTGAACTTATCCCCCGGGTCCACGTCCGGACCGAAGAATCGGCCATGTTCCTTCTGCGGCATCCCCGCGGTAATCAGGTCCGAGTCGAGGTAATGGCTCAGCAGCATGGACCAGTCATCGCTCCGAACCCGCGGATGAGCCGTCCCCGTCAGGCGGCCCTTCTCCTCAATAAGGTGCTCATGCGTATCGATCAGCGGAGTACTGTTCACCTTCCCGGCGATGGTCTGCCGCACTTCGGACGAAGCACCACCCGCATTCCGGCCTGAGGTGCCTTCGCCTGCACCCGCCAGGTCGGATTTCAAAAGCCCCATCGCCCCAACGGCCCCAATACCCTTCAGCGTCGAACGCCGGGAAATCGTATCCTCGCTTCTCATTCCATGCTCCTCACAAAAGAACGTCATCGTCCCCAAACATTATACCCCCAACCCAACCCCACGACAAGTCCAGCAAAGAATCGCCACAGGCCTGTCCGCCTGTCCATCTTTTTCTTTAGCAAAAACAGTTGATATCAAGCATCAAAAGAGATACCATGTTCAGTGACTTTTGGACTGTTTACAGGGATCACCTATGCCGACGATATTTCGTTACAGGGGTTATCGATTTTTCTTCTTTTCAAACGAAGGCGATCCTGCCGAGCCGTTACACGTACATGTGCGAAAAGCCGAGAAAGTGGCCAAGTTCTGGCTTGAGCCCCAGGTAATTGTGGCCGCCTCGTATGGAATGACATCGGCTGAGTTGCACACATTGACCCAGGTTGTTGCAGAGAATAGAGAGTTAATCAGGAGCGCGTGGAATGAACACTTTGATCAGTGATCCTGTCGCCAGAAGTGTCAGGTTTGACGCGGATAATATGTGGCTGGATTTTGCCGACGGCCGAACCCTGGGCGTACCGCTCGCCTATTTCCCTCGCCTGTTGAATGCCACAACAGAGCAGCGCACAAAATACATCATCAGCGGAGGCGGGACCGGCCTGCACTGGGAGGAACTTGACGAAGATATCTGCGTCAAGTCATTGCTCCTCGGCGTCGGCGACAGAACGGCCGGCAAGTAAGGGCGATTGCCGGTGCTCGCTCTGCATGTAATCTCCAGCCGCAACTCTTATGACAAAATGGAACCTGATATCCTGCTCCCTCCTCTGTGCGGCCGTGATCGGCTGCAAAGGCAAACACCCGAACTCAGCCCCGCAGACATTCCATAACAGCGCCGGCATGGTAATGGTCAAGCTGCCCTTTGGCTATTACGTTTCAAAATACGAAACCCGCCAATCCGAATTCGAAGCAATCATGGGCCATAATCCAAGCACGCACCAAAACCCGGATTACCCGGTTCACACGGTGACAGGCAAGGAGGCGATCGAATTCTGCAGGAGACTGACCGCCCGCGAAGAGGACAGGGGCACGCTGCCGAAAGGATTCATCTATTCCCTGCCAACCTATAAGCAATGGCGGCAATCCGTCGCTGATGCGCCCATAAAAGGCTCTGTCACACCAAGAGGCCAAAATGGGGCCAACCCGAAAACGCCGATGCCGGTCGGGTCCGGTGAGCAGAATCGATTTGGCATTTACGACTTGCGGGGCAATGTCGCTGAGTATTCGATCGATCTGTATCCCGCGTCAGGAAGCCAGTTGCTTCTGGGTGCTTCCTGGCTGGAGCATCGAACAGGCTACTATTCGGTGAGGAACAAACCGGGCTTCCGAAGTCCTGACGACAAGAGCGTTCATGTAGGTTTCCGCTGCGTTCTGGTCTCGGCAGAAACAAATCGAACAGCAGACCCGATCGAAAGAGCCAGGGAGTTCGCCCATTCCGTCACGGACCCGGTCCCCGAGATCGCGGACATCGAAGACGAAAGGCTCCACCAACTCGCCAAAATATGTTTCTATCTCCAGCACCTGGCCGGCGACAAACCCTTCCGGCTCGACAAAAGCAGGGCGGCCGAGGCCGTCGGCTGCAAGGGCGACCATGCGTCGCAAAGACTGCGCGTCCAAATCGCCGTACTCGTCCGCAGAAAAGTCCTCCGCATCGACCACCCCCGCAC
>JACZKQ010000032.1 GCA_014859965.1 Phycisphaerae bacterium | reverse complement strand
GTGTTCGGCGATGCGGGAACTCAACTGGGCCCTGCACCTGCGTCCGACCTCGCCCGAGGCGATGCGGTTG
The DNA here is from genome assembly GCA_014859965.1 of Phycisphaerae bacterium. GTDB lineage: Bacteria > Planctomycetota > Phycisphaerae > Sedimentisphaerales > Anaerohalosphaeraceae > JACZKQ01. The sequence continues at coordinate 24,238 of JACZKQ010000032.1, read as the reverse complement.
CGGGATCGCATCATCCGCGAGACCGCCGGTGACGCCGGCCACAACATCGACGACATCATGGTCGACGTGATCAAACGTGAACGCGTCGTCTGGTTCAAGTAGACAACGCACGCCCGCTCCAGCCGGCCGGAAACGGTCGGCTGGAGCAGGATGTGAAAACTGAGGATCCCGATTTGAGGACGCCCGCTATGAACAAGCACATATGCACCGCCGCACTGGCCGCCGCCGCGCTCCTGGCGCTGCTGCCGGGCTGCACCACCTACGACGACAAGAAGCACGCCGCACGCACGAAGTGGGACAAGGTCTCGGCGCAGGCACGGGTCACCGTCGCCCGGGACCTCTTCGAGAACGGCCGGTATGAAGACGCCCGGATCACCGCCCAGCAGTGCCTCCAGACCGATCCCGAACTGCCTCCCGGTGTCACATCCCCCATTCAATCGCCGATCAGCACCAGACGGCAGAGTAGTCAATCGCCGATTGAACTCCCCACCCGCCCTTGAATCTTAAAAAGGCCGCGCCGCCCTGCTTCGCAGACCTCCCTTGTTTTATCGCTAATCGCTAACAGCTAACCGCTGAATCGGAACCCGCCCCGCCGAGCAAACGCCCTGCCCGCGAAAAAACACGCCGTCATGCCGTCTGCGAAGTTCGCCGGGGCGAAGACTGTTCTTACGAGGCGGCGGCAGCCTCGTGCCCGCTGTTCGCGACCACGCTTCCTCTGCGAACTCACACCCCCCCCACAAACAACACGCATCAGACCATCCGGCCGATCTCAATCCGTCCCTCGAACCCGTTGCTTTTCACGTCGGGGGCGAAGACCGCCTTCGGCGGGGACGCCCTGGCGGGCTTCGATCCGCGACCGTCGTCGCTCTACGCTCGCATCGCCGCTTCACGGCCGAGACTATCGACCCGTCCGCGCTCAATTCGAGCCTCGCTTGACGTCTTCGCCCCCGACGAAAGCAAGTCCTGCGGACCCACAAGGCCGGACGCCTGATGCGTTTTTCCCATGGGGGGTGTGAGCCCGCAGAGCGCCCCTTCGGGCAGCGGTCACGCCATTCGCTGTCGCTCGGTGTCATGCCCGCCGCTATGCCGAAGGACCGCGCCGCCGCCTCCTCTAAAAGACACGGCCTAACGGCCGCAAAAAGAACTGCCCCCCCTATCCGTCTTTCGTGGGGGGGCAGGTTTTTTGTGAAGAAACTTTATTAACTGCTTTTGAAAGGAAACGAAAATGGCAAAGCACAACCAGCAGACAGGCCGTCCCGGCCCAGCACGCAGCACCGCAGCCGCAGCCCCGGCCCCGGCCGAAAACGTCAACCCGGCCCTCTCGGCCACCCTTGAAGTGATCGACTTCTGCCGGCGGCTCAACGTCACCGCCGAGCTCGTCGGCCGCTGGGTCTGGGTCTCCTTCCCCGACACACCCGAGGAGGCCATCCGCAAGGCCCTCAAGGAGCACGGCTTCCAGTGGTCGCCCCGCCGCGGCAAGTGGGCCCACAACTGCGGTGTGCCCACCAAGAGCGCCCACCAGTCCGACCCGTGGGCCAAGTACGGCTCCAGGATCGTCCACCAGCCGAAGGCGGCCGTCTGATGGGCGCCGTCTGTGTTCACCTCATCGTCTGGACTCTGTTCGTCGTGTGGGGCGGCCTGCTGGCCGCCCTGCTCGGCCTGCTCGTCTGGAACACCGTCCTCGAGGCGCTGGCGTCCGTCTGGCCCCTGCGTTTCGCCACGACCGCCGACCACATCCGCCGGCGGACCCGCCGCAAGGTCCGCCGCCGCCGCCGCGAGCTCGGCCGCGACTACTTCAACCGCACCCGGCCGCCGCAGTACAGCCAGGCATGCCGCGACACCATCGAACTGATCTTGAGCAGCGGCTCCGACTACTTCCAAAAAAACGGCCTCCGCTCCCCAAGAGCCCGCAGGCCCAAACGCTAACCGTAAAGCTAAATGCTAACCGCTAAATGCTAATCGCTGACATAAGGAGCATTCCAATGACCCAACTGCAACAGCTTCACGCCCGGCTCGAAGCCGCGGCCTTCAAAATCACCGACAATTTCTGCTATGCATGCTACAAGGTCGTCAAAGCCGACCACTGCCCCGGCTGTCTAAGCGATGACTTCATGCGCCACCTCGCCGGCGTCGGCGTCGAGTACGGCACCGAATGGGTCATCGAGCACCTGATCAGCACCCGCTGCACCCCCGTCGACGGCGAAGAAATGTTCGCCGACCTCCTCGACGAATGCTGCGAGGAAATCAAGATCGGCTGCTGCACCTTCAGCCCGTCCCAGATCCTAAAGGAACTCGACCCCACAGCCTTCCGAGTCGGCACCCAGGAGAACCTGGACGCCCTGGCCGAAGACGGCAACCTCTACGAGGCCCGCGGCGACTACTACCAGGTCACCGACATCGAAGACATGCTCGATGAAATCGAATCCGACTAATGCCCGAAGGGGAGGCGGCGAGCGCCGTCTCCCCATTCCCTTGCAATCACCCGATAAACACATATAATTGCCGCTTAAGGAGCAAAACCATGGGATGGACACATTACTGGGAACGTGACAATGATCTGCCGGCCGACGCCTTCGCCAAGGCCGTCACCGACTGCCGGCTGATCCTGGCAGCTGCCGACGTCCGGCTGGCCGGCCCTCATTCTGAAGGCGAGCCCGTCTTCAGCCGCGACGAAATCGCCTTCAATGGCGTGGAACGCCAGGCCTGCGAGCCTTTTTGCATCCGGACCTCCGAACAGCCCCGACGCCCCGGCCGTCCCATACTGTCCTACTGCAAGACCGAACACCTTCCCTACGACCTCTGCGTCAAATGCGCCCTGATCATACTCAAACATCATCTCGGCGACAGCATGAAGGTCGCCAGCGACGCATCGGATCCCGACTGGGACGATGCCCGCAACCTGTGCCAGGTCTGTCTCGGCTACGGCGCCAACTTTCGCCTTACCAGAGAGTAGCCACCGCTCTCAGACTAAAGAGAAAAGGATCCCAACATGAATGAAGAACAAGCCAATACGATAGCGGAAGTATTCGGCGGCACCGCCTGGCATTCCGGCGGCAATGTCTGGCTCGTACTCGTGGAGCGTCCGGACGGCAGTCTTGTCGTCCTCTCGGACGAGGTCGTCTGCGATTATGCCGATGAAGCGGCGTTTCACGCCAACAAGCCGTCGGCCTCCATCCTGCTGCACTGACGCCGCGGCGGCCACCACCGCCAGAACTCATAAGCCTTCGTATTCAGTTGTAAAAGAGCCTCCTGGCGGTCCTGACCGCGGAGTCCCACGAGCACGGTCTGCGCCTGGCCCCGCCACGTCACCCGCCGCCCGTCGCGGTCCAGGAGAAAGCACTCGGCGTTAAACGCCGGCCGCACGCAGGCCTCAATGTCCGCATGCGCCTCCAGCCGCAGCCACTCGTCATAGTACGGCCTAACCAGTTCCTTCTCCGCGTTCGTCAGCCGCACAAACGTATTCACAAAAGCCCGCCGCAGCCACGCCGGCTCGTCCAGATGCGCATACCAGCTCGACGCCCACGGCAGCCCGTGGTCCTCCGACCACAGAACCATCGCCGCGACCAGCTCCCACAGCCCCAGCCGCTTGAGCCACCGGCCCCTCTCAAACCCCTGTTCCAATGTTCCAGAGTTTTCCGGGTTATCCTCTAACTTTCTTATATACCTGTCCCCCATATCTATCTTCCTTTACAGCAGACCTTCTTAAAAAGATTGGAACATTGGAACACATTGAGATAAACCCCTTGGCGGCCGCGACTTAACCTGTTCCAGAGTCTGTTCCAATGTTCCGCTGTTCCACAGTTTAGAGCCATTGTCCGCCCGCGCCGGTCTCCAGTTCGACCCCGCCGAACATCCAGACCGGACCTGTTCCAGAGTTTGACGCACGAACTTTGGAACGCGCACAGTCAGGAAACGCCCGCTGAAACTCCTCATAGAACCGTGTTCTGCCCATCTTTCCTCTCCCCGCCTCCACCGTCCACCGCCCGTACGCTTCGTAGAGATCCTGCGGTTTTGTCATCGCCCCGCTTCGCAGCCGGCACCATTCCCGCACGAACGCGATCACCGGCGAGCCCAGTTCCTCGGCCATCGCCCTGGCCTCGCGGCCGGCGTCGGTCTCTTCAAACCGCCCGCGTTTTTTCAGCCGGCAGTATCCCTCCAGGGCCCAGTTGAATATGCCCGGCAGTTCCTTTAAGAGCCGCTCCTCCAGGTGCACATCCTCGCGTCCCTCGAAGCTCTGCGTCGTGATCAGGTAGATGAACCGGCCGGCCAGCGCCCCCGTCGGGTCGGTCAGCTTCTGCAGTTCGTTCGCCATGATCACAAAACGCACGTCCAGCTTGTCCACCTCGATGTAGGCTTTGCCCTTGGGATTGATCTGCTGCGAATCCTCGCCCGAAATGCTTTTGAGGCGTTCCACCGCCCGCGCGGTGTCTGCATTGCTGCCGCTGATGCTGGCGTCGCCGATCAGCGCCACCGTCTTGCCGTACAGGCTCTGCAGGCCGTGCTCATTGGTCAGGCTCGCCAGAGTCGGCGACGCGACGCTGCCTGCGCCGACGAGCGCCCGGATAATCCGCCCGACCGTCCCTTTGCCGCTTCGCCGCGGTCCCACGAGGCCCAGTATCTTCTGATACCGCGTCACCGCGGTCAGCAGCAGGCCCATGAACTCCTGCAGCACCGAGGCGCTTAACGCGTCCGGCACGTGCTCATACACCTCCACAAAGTCGTCGGACTCGGCGCTCCATTGGCTCTGTTCGCTCGACAGCCGCCTCGTACGGAATACCTGCCCCAGGAACCGCAGCCACTGCGGACACTGTGCCTGCGGGTCGTACGCGTGCGGCAGGCGGTTGAGCGTATAGAACGCCTCCGTCAGTTCCATCCGCGCGGGCGCCGCCCCCGAGATATCCAGCAGACAGTCCTCCATCGCGACCACGTCAGCCGCCTCGGGCCGGCCTTCGGCCTCGTCCAGCCACGCCGGCGGCACATGCCGCGGCCTGATCCACACCCCTTCGGCGGCGCTGAGCGCCTCGGCTACACCCCGCACCACGTGCGGGGTGACCTTCAGCTTTTCCGTGACGGTCGCAAACCCGTCTTCCGTCCGGATCCTCCGCCGCACCCTGCACTGCGCGGCGAACCTCCGTATCCACTTGCGGATCTCCCGTTCGTCAACGCGATGGTAACGCCGGTCCCGGACCACCGTCCACGTCTCGATGTGGTGGCGGTGCTTCACCTCGGACCACGCCTCGAACGCCGCGGCGATCGTGTCGTGATGATCGTCGGGCAGGACGATCCCGTCGGCGGCCTTCGGCGGGTAGTTTGCAATCGACTCGGCGATGCGCCGCAGTTCCTCGAAGCCGAGGGGCGGCCGGCAGCGCCCGCGGTTGACCGCCACCAGCGCCGTATTGATCTCGTCGGCGCCGCATCCCTTTCGCCGCATCGCCCCGGCGATGGAGGCCAGGGTACTGTTCCTCTGCCCCTGCGGAATAGGGCCGTCATCGGGCGGCGCTTCCTGCGGTTTGTCATCATCGCCGGCGCCTTCGTCGGCCAGCCAGGCCGGACACGCCGCCGGCTCAATCGCCCGCGGATCGACCTTCCACCGGTACTCATGGCCGCTGGCATGCGCCGACGGCGGCGCGACCACATAGCCGCCGTCGGACCGCACGTCCAGTCCCGGCCCGATCCGTCCCACGGAGTTCCTCACGCGGCGCCCTTTCGGACAGGCGAAGTAGAAGTGTCTCCCTCCGCCGCCCGTCGCCGCCTCCAGGGTCGCGGGCACGCTGAGCCTCTGAACGGACGCGTCCCCCCCGTGCAGCGGGTCCACGTCCAGGACCACCAGGCCCGACACGGGCCCCGCGCAGATGCCCACGTTGAGGAGACGGCCGCCGCCGAACCATTTTCGGATCACCTCCGCGTCGGCCGACGCGTCCCTGACGCCGTTCTTCGTCGCCGGATGCTTGCCCGGCGATGCGCAGTCCGATTTGCCGCAGGTGCACACGCCGTCGCGAATGGAATGCAGCGGCAGCACCGGCCAGCCCTTTTCCGCATACGCCAGCGCGCATTCCAGAACTCTCGCCTGAAATTCATTCATTGCAGGGCCCTTGACACTGTTACGGTCATCGCGTACAAGAGACGCATGACCGGAAGATATTTTCTCATCTCGTTAGGCTTCATCGTCGCAGCGCTTCTCCTCGAATATTCCGGCAAGTGCTGTTATATTCACGGTCAGGTAGAACTTCGCAGCGGTCGCGGCGGTCCGGCCGAACAGCTGGCCGAACTTGAAGCCGATGCTCGCATGCTCAACCACGAGGGCGACAAATTCGTCATCGCGGGCATCGTCTGCGCTATATTGTTTCTGATCTTCTCAGCCGTCAGCATGTTGAAGCGCGAAAAGGCGCGCCGCTGGATTGCCCTTGTGCCGCTTGTTCTATACATCCTGCTTTACTTTGCGGCAGTCTGATCGCGTCCTCGTCGCCAATCCGCTGCTCGACTACGTACACGGCCCGCGGGGCCTCGACTATTTGACTACCTGACTACTCGACTACTCGACTACTTGTCTACTCGACTACTCTCACGCTCACAGTGCCAGCCCCGCGGCCCTTATTTCCTCGAATGTGCTTTTGAACGGGTCCAGCCCGGCCCCGCGGATCGCCCGCATCTGGGCCTGCACCCGCCTGCGGTGCGCGGCGATGCGTTCTTCCCTTTCCGTCCGCCAGCGCATCCCCCGGATGCGCACATACCGCTTCTTGCGCGGCTCCTGCTGATTGTTCCGGCAGCGCACGCACATGTTCTCGCCGTGAAAATGCCGCCGCGAGCAGAGCGGACAGACCCTGTCCCTGAAGACCTTGCCGTTCTTACGGATCACCTTCACCTTCCACCTCCCTGTCGATCTCCGTTAAGACACGCTTGACATCCTCCACGGAGCGCACCACGGCCGCCCTGCCCCGGGCCCTTTGTATCCGCTCGAGCTGAACCCGCTGAGGTCCGCTGATCCTGCCCCTGGCCGACTTGACCTCCAGCCCGACGAACCGTCCGCGGCAGCAGCAGATGATGTCCGGCACGCCGCGTTCACTTGAGACCTCGGCCTTGAACGCCCAGCACCACACGCCGAGGGAGCGGAGGTACCGCAGTACCTCCGCCTGAATTCGCCCTTCGCCGCGGGCGATCATGATTGAGCTTTCTTCAATCCGCCGATCACGCCGTTTTTGCGGATGTTATCGCCGACGACGCCCAGCAGGCCGCCCCCGACCAGAAGCTGCGCCAGCCCCGGCCAGCTCGCCACCGAGCCGGATGCCAGCGACAGCAGGGCCTCGGTGAACCGGACGTTCGCCTCGGCCTGTTCGGTCAGGTCCTGGCCGGCCGCCTCGAACCTCGCCTCCATCACCTTCTGCTGCGCCAGCCACCGCTGATACTCCACGGAAAGCTCCCTCGCATTGACCATCGCCGCCGCGTCCATCGGACTTTGCGTCACGGGCGTACAGCCCGCTGCGCCCAGCCACAGGATCGCGGCGGTCACCGGACATACCACGGTGAACCGGTTGTGCTCAACCCACTTCCAGACCTTCTTCAACGTCTCCATGTTTCCATCCTTAAACAAAGTTAGTAATTCCGTTCACTTCATTGCTGCTTGCCTGCTCCTCCGCTCCATCCTGTCCATCCTGTGTATCCCTGTGAATTTGTATTCGTGCAATCCGTAGTTCCTACTCGACTACTCGTCTACTCGTCTACTTGACTGCTCCTCAAGTGCTCCAGCACTTTCCGCGAGAGGTCCGCCTTCTGCTGCAGCGCCTCATAGATCACCTCGTCGATCGTGTCCTTCGCGATAAGATAGTAGTATGTGCACCGCTTCCGCTGCCCGATGCGGTGGATGCGGTCGGCCGACTGTTTGGCCAGCTCGTACGACCATGTCAGGCTGAAGTACACCGCATACGAGCAGTTCACGAAAGTAAGGCCGTGCCCCGCCGACTGCGGATTGGCGATCAGGTATTGTTTGCGTCCCTCCTGAAAATCAGCGATCGCCTTCCCTCGCTCCGCTTCGTCGTCCAGCACCGCCGCACCGGTCAGGCGTTTTGCCGCCTCGCTCATCTCATGGCGGAAGCTGCACCAGATGATCACCTGCCTCTCTCCGATCTCCGCCAGCAGTTCCGTCAGTTCATCCAGTTTGCTCGTCCCCGTCCTGTGCACACCCTCGGCGCCGTAGCAGAATCCGCTGGTAAGCTGCCGCGCCTTCATCGCCTCCACAAGCGCCGACGACGCCAGCACCTCCTCTGCCCCGAACCGCAGCACCAGGTCCCTGCGAAAACGGTCGTAGGCGGCCCGCTCCGCCGGCGACAGCACCACGCTGCGCCGTTCGTGCACCTGTTCCGGCAGGTCAACCGCATCCTCCTTGCGGACCACATGGGCGTACCGCGCGACGCCCGCGGCGAATTCCTCCTGACGGCCGCCGTCCTGTGTAAAGTCCCACAGCACCACGCCCGTGCGGCCCAGCGGTCGGGGCACGAAGTACCGGTTGCGGAACGCGTAGAAGTTGCCTGCAAACGCCCCGCCCGGCGCGACAAACGTCATCTGCGGCCAGTACTCCATCCGACTATTGGGCGCCGGTGTGCCGCTCAGCACGTACCGGTGCGGGATGACTTCGCCCGCGGGATACGCCGCTCCGTCCCTGCCCCGCATCCTCACCCCCGCCAATGCCAGGAGCGCCCGCGTGATCTGGCTGCCGTGCTTTTTCATCTTGGACGACTCGTCGACGATCAGCACGCCGAAGCCCCGGGCGCGGATCTCGGGGAACAATCCCTTAAGGGTCTCGTAGTTGGCCGCGTACACGTCGTAACCGGCGGCCAGCCGCTTCCTGCGTTCAGCCGGCGACCCGCCCCACAGCGACACGATCGAAAGCTCGGGCGTAAATCGCCGGCAGTCGGCCAGCCAAGCCGGCTCGATGATCGAAAGCGGACACACCACAAGGGCGGGGCCGTGCCCCTGTCCCTTGTGGTGCTCGATGATCTTCAGCGCCGTCAACGTTTTACCGCAGCCGCAGTCGTGAAACAGGGCGAGATTGCCCTCCATGGCACGCCTCAGCGCATCTTCCTGATGTCTGTACAGCTTCATCCCTGTAAGCCTCTCGCCCTGTTTCCTGCCATCCTGTTGATCCTGCGTATCCCTGTGAATTCGAACTACTCCACTTCTCCACCATGAAGCTTTTGAAGATATTGAAGTTTGGTGTTCTTCACGCCCTTCATGTTCTTCATGGTTGAATGAATCCTGTCCATCCTGTCCATCCCTGTGAATTCGTCTTCTACTCGACTACTCATCTACTTGACTACTTGACTACTTGATTACTCGCCTACTCCGTGCCCTGCTTCTCCGTCGCCACATCCTTGCAGAGCCTTCCCATGTAGCTTTCCATCAGCTCTTTGTAGAGCGCCGACAAGGCCGCCAGCTTCGCCGCATCCTCACTCATGGCCAGCACCCGCAGCGTCTCCAGCTCGATCACGCTTGCGCTCATGCCGGACGCAAAGTCTTTCTTGCGCAGCGAGAACCGCACGTGGATCGGCTGATATTTGGTCCCCATCCCGGCCCGCGAGGCGATGTTGGGCGCGCTCGTCAGCCACCGCATCAGCGAATCCTTCCTGCCGAGCGACGACGGCGGCGCCTTGAGAAGGCACGGGATCACCTCGCCGTCGACCAGCACATACAGCCGGATCGTGTTCTGGCAGGCCTTCGCCGTCCCGTCTGGCGCCGACCCGAACCGGTTCATCCCGCACGCCCGGCAGGAGTCGGCCTGGACAAACTCGCCGCCGTCCGGCCGGATCCCGTCCGAGGATGCGCAGTCCGGCACCACCGAACTGCCCTCGCCGTACTCCGATGTGTAGTACTGGTTGGCGTTGTGCCAGAAGAGGATATGACCCGCAAACTCTCTGGCGTACTGACCGTCGGGCATCTCGAACTGTGCCGACTCGCGCATGATCGAAATCTGCGGCAGCGGCGCATCCACCGGGATCTGCACCGGCCCGCCTCCGAACATTGCATCCACCTCACCGGCCGCCGCCAGCGTCCCGCCCTGCCGTTTCACTATCGCCCCCGTCCCGTGCTTCTTTGCTTTTGCCATGATTTGCTCCTTAGAATCCGTGTTAATCTGTGAAATCCGCGGTTACTTACGAGTCGCCAGAAAATGACTCCTCCCGTTAAAGCGTATGCTGTCCTGCTCAAAGCAGTGAAACAGTTCCTCCGGAATCGCGTTGCCCTCCGCCGCGAATTCCTCCAGGGTCGCCGCCAATGTCTGCGGGTGAACCGCCGGCCGCACGATATCCCCTAGCCCGTTCGCCTCAAGCCAGGCGAACACGGTCTCGTTCGCCGCCTCCTTGCGCTTGCTGATGCGGTTCTTCGTTTCAAGCTTCGGCGCCAGGCCCGAGTCCAGCTTCACGCTGTCGATCCCCGCCTGCCGCATCACCGCGGCCAGCGCCTCCCGCTCCGCGGCCACCTGCTTGTCCAGCTCTCCGATCCGCGCTTCGTTGCACACGATCGATTCGGCCAGCTTTTTGATTCGCGCCGTCTGTGCGGCGCTTTCTTCAAACATTCCGTCCATATCGCCCTCAGCAAACTGCCGTTTCGTTTTCCGCCGCCCGTCGAATCACCTCATCCATGGACGACTCCAGATACTTCGTACCGCTTCCAACCTTGATGGTCCGGACGCCCCGTGCGATAAGCCCCGCCCGCAGCCGGTAAAACGTCGACCGGCTGATCGCCAGCTTCTTTGCCGCCTGTCCCGGCGTCAGTAATTGTTCACTCATTCCTGGTCCCCTGTTCCAATGGCTAAACGCTACTCGCTAACAGCTAACCGCCAACTGCTGTGAGTCTAGACCGAAACGAGAAAGGGAAACCTCCGCGCAACAAAAAAACCGGCGAAACCTTCACGTTTCGCCGGTCCGACTTCACTACTACGCTTTTTTATCTCACGTTTTCTTCGCTGGAAACTGCTGGGAAACGCCTGCATCGACCAGACGCTGCCATTACTGCTTACTTGGGCGAAAGCTCTATAAAAGCAGCCTCACGCGACCAGTCGCCGCCGGACACCTGCAACTTATACTGGTGACCTGTAGGCACGTCAAAGACAGTGCACCCCTGCCTGGTTACTCCCGGATTCAGCTTTTCAAAAGAAAGGATGGCCCCCTCCGCTAACGCGCTGTACTCTGACTCTGCATATTCGTATCCGCTTTCGTCGACTAACGCGAACTCAGGTATCTCGGCAGGTTTCTTGCCATCATTTTTTACAGTCATCTCCACGAACAGAAACATGGCATCTGGTTCTTCATCAAAGATATCATCTTCGGTCAATCTGGAAGACCACCGTGAAGACGCAACTGTATAAGAGAGATCCTCTACACGGACTGTTTCGCCCTGTTGAAATGTCTGTCCGCCGGTCTCTCCGCGCTCGCCGCCGTTGGCAGCCAGAAACCCGACAGTTCCCACCGTAAGCAACACTGGCAAAACGAGCAGGTACCCTGCCCGGCCAGCGATTCTCTTTTTCAAACAGCTCGGCAATACCATGATCTTCTCCTTTCCCTGTCTGTTGTACCAGACCCTTTTGAATCTCCATGTTCCGCTTCTATTTCTACTTTCCGGGCCACCAAGTGTGCTTGATCAAGTGTGCCAGAATGCAGGTTTATTCCATTCCACGCACAAGCGCATAACAATGGCCTGCCCGTCTCGCCCCAGGGCGAGACCACGGCAGGCCCTTCTATTTTTCTACTCGACTACTCGTCTACTCGCCTACTTGACTACTTGACTACTGCGTCACACCACCCTCCTCGAATCCGCCCTCAATTCCCGTGCATCCGCGAGCACATCCTTCTCCTCCATCTCATGCTTCCGCCTAAGCACGCTCGCCAGCGCCACCCGCCGCGCCCTGCCCTTGGCGCCGTTATCCGCCAGCCGGCCGCTGTTGGCCCACTTGCACACCGTCCCCTTGCCGACGCCCAGAATCCCGGCCGCCTCGCTCAGTGTAATGGTCTCCTCTGCGCGGCCGTCCGGCCCTGCTCGTCTACTCGACTCCTTGACTGCTTGACTACTTTCTTCCCCTACTCCGCTGCTCCGCTCCTCAGCTCCTACACTACTTCCCCCCGCTACTTGACTACTCGACTTCTTGACTACTTGACTACTTTCTTCCCGGCCGTCCGGCCCTACTCGGCTACTCGACTCCTTGACTGCTCGACTACTTCCTCCCCCTACTCCGCTGCTCCGCTCCTCAACTCCTACACTACTTCGAAAAATCCTCACCTTCCTCCAGTCCAGCTTCACCACCTCACAGTTGTCCCCCGCCTCAACCACCTCGCCGCCGGCCCGGGCTAAAACCGCCGCCAGATCCCCGGCTGTCTCTATAAGCCTGGCCTTAACACACTCAAACGTCACAAAGTCGCTCTCCTCGTGCAGTCCCCGCCTGCACAGAACGTCCATCTCCCCGGCGGCCGCCTGCAGTGCCGCAAACACCGTCTCCGCCCGCCTGGCGAGTCCGCACCGGCCCCCGGCCTCCATCTCCACCGCGGCCCGCCGCACCGCCTTCTCAAAGGTCCTCGTCAGATACAGCCTGTGTCCGATCACATACGGCCGTGTCCAGTCCGTCCCCCGCGCCCATTCCCTGACCCGCTGTGCTGTCTGTACCATGGTACTGCTCCTCATGCTGGCACGCACCGGTCCGGTTTAAAGGTGCGTGCGGTTTATATTTCTTCCCCTGCTAACGCTAACGGCTGATTGCTAACGGCTGCTCTTCTGATACAGTGGTCCGCTAACAGCTAACGGCTGACCACTGCTCCACTTACGCGCAGCAGCGCTGTAAATGCGAAAGAACCTCTAATTGGATGATTAAAAGGTGTGTGCCGGCCCCGCGGTCTCCAGTATTCCGCACTTTCGTTTGTGTCACGGACCCGACTGGATGCTATTATACAAAAACCCCGCATGAAGGCAAGCGAGAAAAAATGTACCCGGCTGCAAGTTTTGCGCTTGCGTGCATAGACTTCTTGTAACATAAGCTTTCACCAGAACTTAACGCAAGCCCCATCTTTTCCTTGCATTTCTCTCCAGCTGCTGTATCTTAGTCCTCAGATTTGTTTCACGTGTTTCCCTTTTCGTGCGGAAGGCTATGCCTCTATTGGAGCTGAACAAAATTCATTGCGGCGACTGCGTCGAACTGCTGACTGCATCGCAGGGTTTGCATCCCGATCTCATTTTCGCTGATCCTCCCTTCAATATCGGCTATGAGTACGCGACTTACGACGACCGTCTAGACTACGACCACTACGTTGATTGGACCCGCCAGTGGATGTCCGCCTGCTATGACGTGCTCTCCCCCAATGGTTCCTTCTACATTGCCATTGGCGACGAGTACGCCGCCGAAGTGAAGCTGACTGCCCGTACCCTTGGCCTCACCACCCGCAACTGGATTATTTGGAATTACGGTTTTGGCCAGAACACTGCAAAAAAATTCGGCCGTTCACACACTCACATTTTTTATTTCGTGAAGGACCACCAACACTTCGTCTTCAACGACGAAGCCATCCGTGTGCCTTCGGCACGCCAGCTTCTATACAATGACAAGCGTGCCGATTCACGCGGAAGGATTCCCGATGATATCTGGCGATACCCGCGTGTCTGCGGCACTTTTAAAGAGCGGGTTGGCTGGCATACCTGCCAAATGCCGCTCAAGCTAATGGCGCGCATCATCAAAGCTTCAAGCGATCCGGGCGCCCTTGTCATGGACCCGTTCTCCGGCTCAGCATCGACCTCCGTAGCAGCGGCTGTTCTAGGCCGCCATTACATCGCATTTGAAATGGACGAGAATTACGCAGCCCTCGGCCAGAAGCGCGTTCTCGAGGCTCTATCTTCCGGCCTGCGCGAAATTAATGCGAACGAAGAGAACGGTACGCCACTCCGGTCCCAAACTTGCTCTGATTCTGCCACCCTATTTGAACTGTAGTCCTATGGCACTCGTACCTTTTGACAGCAATTATAGACGTACTTGGATGTTTCCAAGGAACATCCGCAAGATATATCCTTGGAAAATGGCGCAGATTCTTGTCCTGTTGCAGGAACAAGTCGGCTCTTCGACTTGGGACGGCAACGTTGCCCTGCAAACCGCATTTTGCAAGGCATTGGAACAAGCCGCTCTGAAGTCTCAGGGCGTCCAACGCGATCCAAACAGCGGCGGGCCCAGAACCTATCTATCGCAGCTCAAATGCCTTGGTTTGCTCTTTGAAGACCCCCACCACGTGCTCTATTACACCAAAGCCGGGGCGGATCTAATAAGCGGTTGCCCTCCGCTTCCCATACTCCAAACACTTCTTCTACGCCATCAGTATCCAAGCATTTACGCCTTGGGCAAAAACGTAAAGATCGATCCTCGACTCCACGTAAAACCTTTTCTCTTCGTTCTCCAACTGCTCCGTGACCCGCGAATTCAATACCTGACCGTAGATGAACTCAAGATCCCGATAGTATATGGCCACAACCACGATTGTCTCGAACTGTGCATCGCAAAAATCCTGCAACTCCGAGCTGGCCGCAACATTGCTTCGCTTATTGACGATCCCTTAGATTTGTATACTCGCCGAAGACCCACGCCCAACATTCGCCAAGACACTTCAAACAGCGGCGACATCTATTACGTCGCCAACACATGCAAGAACTACATGCAGGCAGCCTGTCTAGTCGCGGTCGAAACAGTCGGTTCCGAAGTGCATATACTACCTTCGCCCACTACCGATGCCCTCGTCACTGCGGCACTCAATAACGTTCATTCCTTCATCAAACTCCCTTCGATGGACCAAGAACAACGTGAAGAAATTTTCCAGAGACAACTGGGCTCTTGGGATAGGACCAAGGATACCCGCCGCCTCGTCAAACCCGCTGGCCAGGTCACTGCCGGCGAATCCATTATACGCAGTCACCTATATCAACTGCTTGGTACAACCATCCTTTCGGGCTACCCCGATGCCTTTGTCGACAAGATGGTCTCTGCTTTTGGTTTCGATGAAACCATGGTCGTGGCCACCATTGAGCCTTTTTTACCGAAAAGCCTCGACATTTTCGAATCCACATACTTAGCTTATTCGATCGGCGGTACCCCCACCGCAATTGATTTTGAACGGGCCACATGTGAACTCTTTGACAAAAAGCTGAGGTTTGCCTCTGAGCACACGGGTCAACGCGCTAGACCATCCGGGGTTGGGGGCTACGCCGATGTTTTCGCAGTTGCCTTGGACAATCGTCACTGCGCCCTGATCGACACAAAAGCCTCGCGTTCCTATTCCATTTCCTCTTCTGACTACGCAAAAATGACCAGCAACTACATCCCCAACTATCGCGAATTGTGTGGCAGCCATCCGTTTACACTAGAATTTGTTTCCTACGTCGCCGGCGGCTTTGCCAACATAGCCTCCAAGCTCAAGGAAATCCACAAAGAGACACGTGTTCCTGCCTCAGCTATTACAGCTCAAGATCTTCTCCGCTTATCCGGCAACCTTGCCGTAACGCACACCAATCAATCCCAACTCCGAACGTTTTTCAGTCAGTCCAAACAGCTTTATTCCAAGAATTGCAGCTTCTCCAAATGACGGTACATCCTAAAATTTACAGAATGGCAGAGCTTTACTGCGGTCCCGGCGGTCTCGCATGGGGTGCCAAAAACGCCGTGGTTACAGACCGCGACGGCCGCCCTCATAAGATACAGCCCGTGTGGGCCAATGATATCGACCAGCAAGCTTGCGCAACATACGCACTCAACATACATGACGGCGACTCTCAGCATGTCACAGCGGGCCCCATTCAGCGCATCGATTTGAATGCAATCCCCCGTATCGACGGCCTCGCTTTTGGCTTCCCGTGCAACGATTTCAGCATTGTTGGTGAACAGAAAGGCATCAATGGCACCTTCGGCCCCTTGTACAGTTATGGCGTCAAGGTCCTCGATTTGCGTCGTCCCCTTTGGTTCGTCGCAGAAAACGTCTCCGGAATTGGCTCTGCCAATTCTGGCGATACGTTCAAAGAAATCCTTCAGAGGCTAAACACTGCTGGAACAGACGGTTATAATTTGACCGTCCACCTTTTCAAGTTTGAAGAATACGGCATACCCCAGTACAGGCACCGCTACTTCATCGTCGGCATCCGCCGGACCGGACGACACAAGCACCTTAAATTCAGAGTCCCCAAGCCCACTCACACCAAGACAAATTTCCTCGCCGTCTCAGAAGCCTTGCTGGACATAGGTACCCAGGCCCCCCATTCTGAACTCACGAGGCAAGATCGTCGTGTCGAGCTGCGCCTCAAATTTACACCCCCATGGAAAAACGCATGGTTTCTTGAGGAGTTACGGGCTATGTGCCCCGCCGAAAGATCGGCAGTATTGAAGAGCTTGCCATGGTATGCCCAAGAATTCGCAGGCGTCAGCGACTCCCGAATTTGCGAGCTGATTGACGAAGCCCGCCTTCACTGCACAAAAGCCAAGATGAGCCACATTTACAGACGACTCGACCCGCACCGGCCATCATACACTATCACAGGCAGTGGCGGCGGAGGCACCCACGTCTACCATTGGGCTGAACACCGCGCACTTACCAATCGCGAGAGAGCACGTCTTCAAACCTTCCCTAATCACTTCGTATTCATAGGCACCAAAGAACAGATTCGCAAGCAGATTGGAATGGCCGTCCCTCCTGACGGCGCAAAGATTGTTTTCAATGCGTTGCTCAACACCTTAGCCGGCCAGCCCTATCCCTCGGTTCCCCCATCCTATGGCGTCTTTTGACTGCCGCTGTATGCCCTTCTGTTTCCCAGCTTACCTTTAACTTTCCTTCGCAACCCCTCAGCATTTCTCGCCTCACATTCCCAGATCACAATCACCTTCCAGCCTAGTGCTTTAAGCAACCGTCTATTCCTCTTGTCCCGCTCCGCGTTGCCCTTAAGCTTCTTCAGCCAGTATTCCTCATTCGTAACAGGCGTTGTGCACCGCTTGCATCCCCTGTGCCGATGCCAAAAACACCCGTGCACAAAGATCACTGCCTTATATTTCGGCAGCACAAGATCGGGCTTTCCCGGGAGGTCTTTCCTATGCAGCCGAAATCGGTATCCCATCCGGTGCACCAAAGACCGGACAGTCATCTCCGGCTTTGTGTTGGTGCTGCGGATCCTGGACATGTTCCAGCTGCGATGTTCACTTGATAGGTGGTCCCCCACCTTCATTTCTTCCTCAGTGCATGAATCGCGATCTCCTCGCCGGTAGCAGGATCGCGGAATTTCCACCACCGCCATCCGTTCTCTGTCTCTCGCGGCGAACCAGTACTCTGGATTGCCGCCACCGCTGCCAGGCTCGGCGACCCGTAAACTTGGCCATTAAAACGGATCTTGCCATCCCCGATCACCTCTGCCCTAAATTCAGCCCCTTTGTAAGCGCTAAAGATTCTCAAACCTTCAGGCAGAACCCCTGGTCCTCCTCCCTGCTTTCCCGCGCTCGCCCCGTGCTTGGGCCCTACTGCTTTTGCACTGCTCGCCGGCACCTTGATTTTATCGACGACAACCGGTTCGAAGCAGTACACGTTTATTTCATCCGAGATGCCTTCCCGCCTGTAGGTCTTGAATTCAACAACTTTCACCTCGCCGCCGAAATGCGCCAGCGCCTCTTCGAGCTTGTCCGTTCTTCGCTCAATGACCACCACGATCATCGGCTTCTCATCCACCATGTCGGAAAGCTTCTTGTGTATCTCGCCTGTCCCGATCTCCTTCCTGAACCGCGCCTCAAGCACCGGGTCAGCCACGATTGTATCATAGAAGAAATCTCTTATCTTTTTCCTGCTCTCGCCGTCCTCAATCGCTTTTCGGAATTTTGTAAGCTGCGGAAACACATGGTCATACACCGAATGCGATGCAAGCTCCACCTCGACTATACACCATCTCACCGGCCTGCCCGGGATGATGACATACGCATCGGGTATCGTGCCGATCCCCGCCTTCGACTTAATCTTCTTCTTGGGGAAGTAGTACACCTCTTCCCCGAAGATATGGCGGTAGTTCTCCTCGACCCGCTTCTCCAGCCACATCTCGTCTTGCGGGCTTATGAGTTTGTATTTCACGCCGTCAACCAGGACGAACATCGGTACCTCCCTTCATGCGCCACGGCCTTTTTGCCCCCTTATACCCCACCAGACCCCCTCCGTCAACAATAACCTTAGCCCGCGCCATGCACACCCTTCCGCCTATTTCGCTTTCTCACTGTTCAGCCAGTTGCCGTACTCCTGCCCCAGAACCTGCCTGACCTTCTCCCGCAGCCAGTCAACTGAGGATACCTCCTGCATCAGAGCAAGGACCTTCACCTTCTTGGCGCTTTCCGGGTCGAGCGAAATCGTGAAGCTTTCATCCAGGCGCCGCCCAGCCTTCACATCCGCTGCCGGTGCGGCAGCCGTTGCCCCCTCCGCCAACACCGCGTCAATCTCGCCCTGATAGGCCTTTGGGACGACCTGCCTGAGAACCTTCCTCAGCGGTTCAGCATCACCTCGGACCCACTTTTCCAGCAGATCTCTGAACCTGTCGACACTGGCCAAATCGAGCCGCCGGAAGCACAGGTCCCGAATCGTCTGCGGCCTGACCCGATACTGCGCCGCAACCTCCTCGATTGCTTCGATGTGGGACCTGTTCATGCTGTAGTTTCTCCGGTACTTCTCTCGGAACCGCACCAGCACATCCATCATCTGTTCAACGCTTTCTGATCGCAGCATATACGTCTCCTTTTTTTTGTTACACTTGTCTTTGAAACTTTACGTATTTTACGTAGAAGGAGTTCGCTGTCAATATCTTTTTTCTCATCATTCGCCAAAATGCCACGACCCCCTCCATCCACAATCACCTGGCGGCATCCCCCACCCGAAAATTCCCCCTTGACACCGCCACCTTTTTTCATTACCATACTCCTGAAGTCGAATATTGCTGTCGCTTTTTCGGGGAGACTTATGGCGCTGGAATATGTGAAGTTTGACAAACTGTCCCTCAAGGATGAGTTCAATGAGCTTTGGCTCCAGGATCGGATCGCCGAAGATCCAACCATTCTCGGCCTTGGTGAAGTCATCCTAAAGGACAGAGAACGGATGCAGCCCCGAGCAGGTCGCCTCGACCTGCTTCTTCAGGACACGGAGTCCAATCTTCGCTATGAAGTCGAAGTCCAGTTAGGTAGAACTGACGAGTCCCACATTATTCGCACCATCGAGTACTGGGATGTCGAGCGCAAGCGCTATCCTCAATACGATCACGTTGGCGTCATAGTCGCCGAGGATGTAACCAGCCGCTTCCTGAACGTCATCAGCCTCTTCAATGGCTTCATACCCCTCGTCGCCATCCAGATGAACGCTGTGAAATACGGCAACCACGTCTCTCTTCTCTGTACCACCGTACTTGATCAAATGACACTGGGCTTGGTCGAGGACGACGAAGGGGAACTTGAGACCGTAGACCGCGCCTACTGGACGAAAAGGGCTCCGAAAGAAACGCTTGCCGTTGCCGACGACTTATCAGAATTGATCAAGGCCTTCGCTCCAGGCTTTGAACTGAAGTACAACAAGTTCTACATCGGTCTTGCCAAAGACGGACGAACCAACAATTTCGCCATATTCCAGCCGAAGCGGAAATTCACCGTGCTGCTGCTCAAACTGAAGAAGAGCAATGAACTGTCGGCTCAACTTGACGAAAAAGGGCTCGACATGATGGACTACACGAAAAGCGGCCGCTATAGGCTGCGTCTCACACGCGAAGACGTCAAGGCCAACGCTGACTTTCTTAAGTCTCTCCTGCAACAGTCGTACGGGGAAGCGCACGGCTAATACCATGGCCAAGAAGAAATCGAAACGACAGACCCGCCCCATCATCTCCGGCTATTTCGAGCGCGTCTGTGGCTCCTGAACCTAACGCTTTCAGGTAATGGCAAAGCCAGTGAAAGAGCGCACCTTTGTTATTCAGCACATCCAACTAATTCAATGTCGTCGACGTTCCAGCCAGAGTACGCCAAGACCCTGGGCGACAGCACCTCATATCCCCAGCGAAGCTGCAGCGCCGGACAGTTGTCGGCAAGTGATGGCAGGCCGATGGATGTCGGTTGCCACCCGCTATCGCAAATGGCTTCTTCAGCAGGATTTTCCCAGACCGTCTTCCATGTGTTCCCATCACAACTGATCTGCACTGTGCAACGAATGTATTCGCTGCTGTCACAGTTGAGCCAGCGCGCAAACGAAAGCCGCATGTCTCTCACTGCCTGGCAATCAAACGGCTGAGACGTCACGTACCATGGGCCGCCAAGAGTTCGAGCGTAGTCGCCGAGAAGGTTGACGCCGTACACCTTCGTGCCCGTGTACCCTTTATCTGGGTCGGGGTTACCCCCTTCGGCTCCGCCTCTGCCTGCCGGCGGCCCATAGGCCCATTGCCCGGTCACAGACCAGCCAGGGTCGAAATCAAGAGTGACCTGGGCAACACGAGTAGAACCTCGGCTGAGCCAATGCTGGGTGATAACGGACAAATCCGCCATATCTACGACATTGTCGCCGGTCAGGTCGCCTGGAGGGGGGACGATCACCGGCCCCTGCGTCGCGCGCTCAACGAAATAGAGTTGCCAGCGGTAATCTTCATCCAACTGCGGCCAGATTACACCGTTTTGGTACAACGCAATCTGGAAAGTATCGACAAAATCATCGTACTGCCCAAGCCTCCACGTGTCGACACCATCGAAGTAATATGTTACGAAAAACGGTGGGAACGTATCATTACGATACAGCGCCCAGAGAGCCCGCAGGCCGTCGAACTGGCGGACTTGAATGTTTGAGTTTGAATCGGCCGGGAAAATGAGCCTTGTTTCCATACCATCCCAAAATGTAAGCCCTTTAGGGCTGTCATAGTTGGTCCAGAGCGCCTTGCCATCTGCGAACCACAGTTCTGAGCCACCTGGCCCAATCGCCCGCGCTGACTGGCCGTCAAAGAACATGGTTCTACGCACCCGCGTCTCGGCGTCGTACTCATTCCACATTGCGCTGTCGGCCGAAAGCACGAGACCGCTACAAAAAGTCAGGCCATCTGACAACTGCCTATTAGACTGGCCGTCGAAGAACATTACTTGGTGTCTGTTGCCGCCAAGGTCTTCTCTCCAAAGAACCTTACCGTCGGCAAATTGCACGTACTCGCAGCCGTTGGCGCCGCTGGATAGCTGGCGCGTCGATTGCCCATCAAAGAACATGACCTGGTACTTGTTGTTTATGTACTCCCTCCAGACCACCCGCCCGTCGGAGAGCTGCAGCCCGTCACTTTCACAGTTGTTCTGTCCGCTCGAAACTTGCCGGGTCGCCTGGCCGTCAGATAAGAATATCTCATACTTGCCGCTGACGTTTTCCCTCCAAACGATATACCCTTCCTGAAGCTGTAGCCATCCCCGGCCATTTTCGCTTGTTGTTATCTGCCGTGTCGCCTGGCCGTCAAAGAACACTACTTGATAGCGGCCGCCTATGGATTCGAACCAGGCTGCTTGTCCACCAGAAAGCTGGAAAGAACTGTCAGCGTCGTCCTGCCCGCTTGAGATCTGTCGAGTGGATTGCCCGTCAAAGAACATCATCTGCCATTTGCCGCTTATGTACTCCTGCCAAGCGACGTTTCCCGCGGCAGCCTGCGGCTGGCGGCATGCCCGCTGCCCCTCTGACATTCGGCGCGTGGTCTGCCCATCATAGAGCATCACTGCCGTACTTCCGTCGGTATCCAACTGCACCCAGGCAATATTCTTTCCTGCTACAGACGTGCCATAAGAGACAATTTCGACGCCGGTAGAGAGCCGCTTTCTCATCCAGCCTTCAGGCAGAGCATAGGCGGCAGAGCATAGGCAACCTGCTGCCAAGCTGACAAGTAGACCAAGACTTCTGTACATGAATATAGCCTCCACAAAAAGTACATAATACAAAAAGTCCTGAAAAGACGCAAGAGGATAAGCTTTTTCTGCGACCAGGCAAACGCCAAGCCAATCCAGACGGGCCCTTCCAACCCTCACGGCACCGTGGCCCTGCCCGATTTCTTGACACCCGCTGGCGGAGGTAGGGTACCGCCAAGCCTCAGGTGACCATTTTCACAATCGCTTGTCGCAATTCCTTAGACAGCCGCGGCCAAGCCTCGACCACATGACGCAGGTCCGGCCCGCAGCACCTCCTGCAATCCTGACTGCCGCTCTCGCCTTCTACGCGGGGAATGGTTTTCACCATTTGCCCCAACGTAGCTTTGCTGAGAATGGACACAGCTTTGTCCGAAGCCTGTCTGCACACCTTCTCCAGATTGCGGGTCAGGGGCGTATCCTTTGTGATTTGAGTCAGGTCATCTAGGTGAGCCACAGGACTCTCGCAAGCCTCTATGATTTCAAGCAAAGATATATCGCTTGCTGATCGACCCAGCCGTAACCCGCCTCCCGGCCCCGCCTTGCTCCTGCTGATGTTTCTTTTGTTTAACCCTTCCATTCCTTGACGCAGGCAGTCTTTCGGCACCCCGTATTTATCCGCGATTATCTCTGACCGGATCCATCCATCCTCTGTGTGCTCGGCCAAATACCCCATCGTTGCAAGCCCATAGATCGCTCGCTTAAAGATTTGCATAAATTATCTCCCATCGTCGCGTTTAAGGGGTTTTTAGGAACAGCTTTCACATGCTGCAACCCTGAAATGCCCCTCGCACTATCCGGAATTATACCCAATTTGTGGGAGTTGGCAAGAGATTAAGCCTTTTTTTTTTGACTGCTGGTCGGGGGGGGCGATATGATTGCGGTGTTGAATTTGGAAGGTCTCTTAGCTATTTCGCTGAAAGGTGCCGGAGAATGAAAGTCAACTGCCCGCATTGCTCACAGTCGCTCTCTCTGTCTGACGAGAAACTCAGGGAGAGATTGTTGAATACGGAAACTCCTGATGCCGCCGACGATTCCTCACAGCAACACTTCTGGATCACGTTAATCATAGTGGGGGTCGCCCTTGGAGGTATGATCGGGGTTGTAGGCGGCGCCCTGGTGACGCGCCCCACCCGGAATAGGACTGCGGCGGAGATTGCAGATATTCGGGCCGCGGCAGATGCAGACGTGCAAGAGGCAACCCGGATCGCGAAGGAGGCCGCAAAGAGCGCAAGCTTGGTCGATAAACTTCAGGCAGAAATCAAGCGACTGAAAGAAGAGAATGCAGAAGCCTTGACAGGCAAGATGGAGGCTGAGCGAAAGTTGGCTGGCCCTGCGGAGACATCGGTGGGCCGGCCGGCAGCAGCAGGCAGTGCTGTATCGCGAGATTTAAGCGAGGTTTTAGGGGACACGCACGCCCTAAAGACACCATTTTTCGATATATACTTGGGTGAGTCAATCAATGTGCTCGGCAGACGTTCTGCCATCCGACCCAGTGCCTTTTCATACAAAGACAAAGATCATCCAGGGGCGATTCACGATGTCTTGGCCGTGCCCGCTGGAGTGAGATCGCTGCGTGTCTCGACTGTCGGCGATCACATATATGGCGTAGAGGTAGATTTTCTGGACACATCAAAGACCAATTTGGATGCGCTGACCAAGCAATTGGAGGCGAAATACGGGCATCGCACAACAGGGAATTTATCCGGATCTATTTTTGGTGAAACGGCTTTTTCGCCAAGAGTTGACGGTGAAATAGTCTGGATCACGATCAATCGGGATGTAGGTATCGGGGAGCCGGACACTCTGAGGCTAGTTTATCATCACAGCACGTTAACACGAGCGGTTCAAACCGAAATCGAGCGTCGCAAGGCGCCGCGCGTTAGCGACAAATTGTGACTGCCCCTTGTCGAACTACCCATTGAAAGGCCAAAACCATGAACATTCTTGATTGGCTCGAAAACCTCAACAACGAACACAACCTGATATTGGTGGGCCTGCTCGCCTTGGCTGCTGCTTTTGGGGCCAGCTTCCTGCTCAAGACCGCCTGGGGGCTGTGGGACAACCGAAACGCCAAGGTGAAATACGACCGCCATGGTCACCGTGTAAAGGCAAAGCAGGCGGTATGCAAGAGGTGCCTGGAAGTTTACCCGGTGAACAGAATGGAAGGGTTTGAAGTTACAGGGTATGTCTGCCAGAAGTGCACACAGGCAGCACGGAAGGCGCAGACCGGATAACCGAGCTTTTGCAAGGGGCGCATGGGGGATATTAGAGACCCCGCCGCAAGCACTGACGACCGCAAATAATCACACCCCCCAACGC
>JACZKQ010000031.1 GCA_014859965.1 Phycisphaerae bacterium | reverse complement strand
TGTGGAGCCCATTGGGTATGATAACCCGCAGGTGCCGTGGAGCAGTACGGCTAATATGTATCACGAGAGCGAGTTGTTTTTCCGACATTCAGTGACTAAGGAGGTATGATGTTTAGCGAGCAAGCCTGTCTATCGAAGTTTTCCCGCATCACAGCGGTATTAATGCTGACTGCATGCATGCTGTGCGCTGCGGAGGCTGCTTACAAGCCGGTCGAGGGGCGGATCATGACGCGGTGGGCGAAGGATGTGTCGCCTGAGCGGGTGCACCCGGAATATCCCCGGCCCCAGATGGTGCGCAAGGACTGGAAGAACCTTAACGGCCTGTGGGAATATGCGATCCAGCCGAAGGACGCCATGCGCCCGTCGGCCTTCGATGGCGAAATTCTTGTTCCGTTCGCAATCGAGTCGGCACTGTCGGGCGTGGGCAAGACGGTCACGAGTGACCAGCGTCTGTGGTATCGCCGGACGTTTGATCTTCCCGCAGATTGGGCCGATCAGCGCATACTGCTGCATTTCGGGGCCGTCGACTGGGAGACGACCGTATGGGTGAACGGCAAAGAAGTCGGCTCGCACAAGGGCGGCTTCGATCCTTTCACGCTGGACATTACCGACGCGATAAGCAAGCAGGGTAAACAGGAACTGCTCGTCAGCGTTTGGGACCCCACGGACGCAGGCCCGCAGCCGCGCGGCAAGCAAATCCGCAACCCGCACGGCATCTGGTACACACCGGTGACGGGTATCTGGCAGACCGTCTGGCTGGAACCGGTCGGCAAGACATCTATACGGTCCCTGAAGATCACTCCGGATATTGATGCACGGCAGGTCCGCATCGTCGTCGATGCCCGGAATGCCGCCGGCTGCACGTTCGAGGCAAAGGCTCGCACCGCGGGCTTTGCATCGGCCGCCGCCGGGACGGAAGGCGATATGACCATCGCCATTCCTGAGCCGAAGCTCTGGTCGCCGGATTCGCCGCACCTGTATGACCTGACTGTCCGTGTCCTGAAGGATGGCCGTGCAGTCGACACGGTGGACGCCTATTTCGGCATGCGTAAGATAGCCGTGCAGAAGGACGAGACCGGCGTGAACCGGTTGTTCCTGAACAATAAGGCGCTCTTCCAGTACGGACCTCTCGACCAGGGCTGGTGGCCGGATGGACTGTATACCGCCCCTACCGACGAGGCCCTGCGATATGACTTGGAAATCACCAGGGAACTCGGCTGCAACATGCTCCGCAAGCACGTCAAGGTGGAGCCTGCCCGGCTTTATTACTGGTGCGACAAACTCGGCCTGCTGGTCTGGCAGGACATGCCCAGTGCCAATAACCGGCCTGGCTCGCACGATCAGTTCGAGCTGGAACTGAAGCGGATGATCGATGCGTTTTATAATCACCCGAGTATTGTCATGTGGGTGCCGTTCAATGAGGGCTGGGGGCAGTACGACACGGAACGCGTTACAGCGTGGACCAAGAAATACGATCCGAGCCGGCTGGTGAACAACGCCAGCGGCTGGACAGACAAGGGCGTCGGCGACGTTCATGATATTCACGCGTACCCGGGCCCGGCGTGCCCGCCGCTGGAGGAATCGAGAGCGGTGGTCTTAGGCGAGTTCGGCGGGTTGGGCCTGCCGGTCGTCGGCCATACGTGGCAGGACCAGAAGAACTGGGGCTATCGCAGTTATGAAGACAGCGCGGCGCTTACGGATGCATACATCGCCCTTCTGCAGAAGCTCCGCCCTCTGATCGGTAACGGCCTCGCCGCGGCAGTTTACACACAGACCACCGACGTGGAAATCGAGGTTAACGGGTTCATGACGTACGACCGCGCCATGATCAAGATGGACGCCGCACGCATAGCCGAGGCGGCTCGTAAACTCTACCTTCCACCGCCGGTTGTCACGACCGTTATCGCGACCTCCGAGATTGCACCGTCGGATTGGGCTTATACCACTGCCCAACCCGCCGATGACTGGTACAAGGGTGAATTCGACGATTCGACATGGAAGCGAGGACCGGCCGGCTTTGGAACGCGGGGAACGCCGGGAACCGTGGTGCGTACCCAGTGGAACACATCCGACATCTGGATTCGACGCAGCTTCGATCTCAAGACAGACGACCTGGGCGATTTGCAGTTGATTATCCATCACGATGAAGACGCCGAGGTGTATCTTAACGGTCAGCTTGTTTTGGAAACGACGGGATATACCAGCAGCTATGCCGTCATGTCCATGAAGCCGAACGCAGCAAGGGCGCTGAAAAAAGGCGCCAACGTGATCGCCATTCATTGCCGTCAGACCAGCGGCGGCCAGTACATTGATGCCGGCCTGGTCAGTGTGAAGGAGCGCGCACGATAGCGTAGACATAATCGCAAACAGTCAGGAGATGCCGCATGGGACGCAGGAATCCTAACCGCAGACAAGTGCTGGGCAGTCTTGGGGCATTGGGCATGCTGGGTGTCGCCGCCCCGGCCGCCCAGAACGACGTGGACGCGGTAACCGGCCCGACACTCATCGTGGAGCAGGATCGGCAGGAGTATGCGCGACTGCGGCAACTAAAACTGGACGATCCCAAGGTGGCTGTCAGGGCGGCGCGCATGCCGGTCGCCAAAATCGGCGACCTTACCTTCGGGCGTCTCATGAGCGGCAGCAATCTCATCAGCATGAACATGCACGCGCGCGACCTCGATTACGTCAACGATCTGGCGGCAAGGTACAACACCGAAGAGCGGATCCTCATGACGCTCAAAAAGTGCGAGGAGCACGGCATCAACGGAATCGTCCTGAAGAATCATAACTTCAGGCAATTCAAGCTGAGCCGCTACTGGGACGAATGGGGCGGCCGAATGAGATGGCTGGCCGATGTCATCACCACCGACATCAAGCAATACCAGCGCCTGGTCGAAGAGCATCTGAAACTCGGCGCCTCGGCCGTGTATCTCTGGGGCGGCGCCAGTGACATCTGGTGGCACAAAGGCCAGAAAGACAACATTGTCAAAGCCTATGAGATCATGCGCAAGTACGATGTGCCCGTCGGCATATGCGCGCATCGCCTCGAACCTATCGAGTTCGCAGTGAAAGAGGGCCTGAAGCCCGACTTCTACATGAAAACCCTGCATCATGATCGCTATTGGTCGGCCCACCCCAAAGAGAACCGCCGCTTCATCGAGATGTACGAGGCCGAATCGTCCGATCACCAGCAGTGGTGCGACAACATGTTCTGCCACGACTACGAGAGGACTGTCGAGTTCATGCAGGATGTCAAGGTTCCCTGGATTGCATTCAAGGTCCTCGCGGCCGGCGCCATCAACGCCAAAGAAGGCCTGACCTACGCATTCGAAAGCGGCGCCGATTTCGTGTGCCTCGGCATGTTCGACTGGCAGGTCTCGCCTGACACGGAATTGTCGATCAAGGCCATTAAGGACGCAAAAGACCGCAAGCGCGCGTGGTGCTAAACGTTTTCGGGCACGCCTGTCTCGACGGTCGACTGCAGCGGCGCCGGTCCATCCCCCCTGCCGCCGGATGGCCTATCCGAAGGATTTGCGCAGCACGGCCAGGCTCTTGGGGACGGCGGTTCGCGGGTCCTCGTGACCTTCGAATTCCAGCGACACCCAGCCCCGGTAATCGTGTTTTCGCATGATCTGCGCGATGCGCGCGTAGTCCAGATCAAGCGTGTACCATATCCCGCCGCCGTAATATGTCTTGGCCTGCATGAACACGGCCTGTGGCGCCAGCATCTCGATCTTGTCGTAGGGATCTTCGAGAAAATTGCCGGTATCGACGAGCACCTTCAGCCAGGGCGAATCGACGGCGTTGACGATCCGCAGCACCCCCTGCGGCGTCAGTCCGAGACCCCAGTGATTTTCAAGCGCAAGCAGAACGCCGCATTTTTCCGCGGCGGGGAGGCATTTCTCAATACTTTCGATGACCCACGGATAGGCGTCTTCGTCGGTATAGCCCGGCAGTGGGTCCTCGACGCCGCGGTTGGCCATCAGGGCATCAAAACTCTTGGTGGTCCCCCACCGGCCGGTATTCAGCCGCATGCACGGAATCCCCATGGCATACGCCAGTTCAATGCACTTGATCGTGTGATCGACATTGCGCTGCCGCACGTCTTTGTCGGGCGAAACGAAGCCTTGGTGGATCGAGAACCCGCAGAGCGCCAGCCCGTGGACGGCCGCTCGCCGTTTGAGTTCCTGAAGGTACGTGTTGGATTCGCTCTCCATCTGGATGTGCAGCACGTCAACGCCGTCGAAACCCATTTCGGCGGCCAGATCGATGCACTCGCCTATCGGAGCCTTGGAATTCTCCCTGAATCGCCAGAACGAATAAGTACTGACGGCGATGGGATTCGAACGCGTCGTCTGTCCATTCGCGGCCGCCGATGCCTGAGCCGCACCTTGTGATGCGGCAGGCCATCCAACCATCGGGACGGCCGAAGCCGCGGCCCCTGTCAGAAATGTGCGTCGCTGCATGTTCATCATCCTCCACATGGAAATCATTCTCACGGATTGACCGGCACCGTGACGGCGCCCGGCGAAGAAGCCAGGCTGGACCGCACGTTACCTGTATTCACTTCATACTCTATCCGATCCACCAATGCCCCATTGAGCAGGCAGGCATTGTTCTCACTGCTCGACACCACCAGCAGCCCGTCTTCGGCGTCATAGAGCAGGTCCTCCCCCATGAAGATATTGCCGCCGACTTCTTCGTAGTAGATGCCGCCTGCGGTGATCACGGTCGCCAACTCATTTGCGCCGTCGGGCAGGGGCCGGAAATTGGCCTGCAGATGCGTCGTTGACCCGCGAACGATCTGCCCGCGCCCGTCGGCTTCAACAGGCCAGTAGGCAAGATGAAGCGACTCCTCTTTTCCGTCGGCGTTGATCTGCATCGCCTCAGTAAACCACGTCAGTTTGTCAAAGCCCCGCACCAGTGCGAAACAGGGCCCGCTGAGACTGAGGTTGCCGCGATCAGTCCCGGCCGGCCGCGGGGGCGCCTTTTCGTTGTTCAACTGGATGTTGCCGGGCCCGGCGGCATAAACAATGCTCTTGACCGCATCATAATCGATGCGCAGACAGGCCAGACGGACGTGGCTGACCACGTCGCCGTTGTCCGCCGTGCGTATCGATTCGAGCTTGACATTGCCTTCACTGACGGAAATCTGTCTGAGTTCACCGTTGCTTTTATTGCGCTTGTCCGTCTCCAGATAGGTGGTCAGCGTCTGGCCATGGAAACTGCTGGTTTCGACGTACTCAGGCCTCAGCACCTTTCGCGTGCCGACCACATTCTCATTGAAAACGATCCTTTCCACGGCACGATCCGCATTGGCGAAGAACTCGGCATTCCTTTCGGCGGTGACAACCATCGGCATGACCGTTGCGTTGGGGTCGGGCTCGCCGTCTGAAGCCGGGTAAAACGTCAACTGAATGGGGCCGGCGGCCAGAGCATAACCGCTCGTCATGTCATAGGAAATGCGTTTGGCCTTGAAATGAGCCGGCGTCTCACCCCTGTCCTCGGAGGCGGTGGCACGGGCTGCGGCTTGTTCTGCGACCGGCGTTTTCTCAGCCTCGGCCGATTTGGGCGTGCTGACGGTGAGCTGCAGGGAAAGGCTCGGCTCAACGGCCTCAAAAACCGAGTTCAGCGGTTTCGCTACGAACCCACCTTTGCAGGTGATATAAACCTCGCTGGACGGCTTAGCCTCCGTTGGGCTGGTCGCAGGCACCGCAGAATTATCGGTCTCGACCGCCCCCGTCGGCATGGCCGTGCCGCTGTCATGTTGTGCCCTGGCTGCAATGGATGTGCTCGGCGAATCGATCTGCACCTCGGCAGCCGAAGTTTGGGCGATTGTCGACTCTGCGGCCGGTGCCTTCTTCACATCTGTTTTCGGCTCGTTTGCACCTTCATCCGGTGAGCTGCTCTTCCACAGGATATTATTGACGACAATTTCCTGTGATCCCTGGACCGTGACCTGGCCGCCATAAGCGATGACGACGTCGCGGCTGAATGTGCATACATACAGGTCGTCGTTGGAGGTCGTCGGCCTCGCCGATTGTGCGGCGGCCGCTGGCTTTTCGGCCGGCGCCTGTCCCGCGGCTGCAGCAGGCGGGTTGGATCGTGTGACTGCCGCCGCAGGTGCAGTCGGCGGGGAAATCGCCCCGCGGTCCACCGATGCTGTCTCGGGGCCCCTATCCGGTGCGGATTCATCGCTCCCGCCGGACGAGAGACTCTCGACGTCTTTGAGCCGCAGATAATCCAGCTCGACCACTTTGAGAAACTCAATCCGGTTCAGGCCCGGATTATAAATCAGCAGCATGCCCCGGCCTTCCATTTCCGCCTGGGGGCTGACGATGCGCAGCGGGCCCTTCGTGGAAAACTCCGAACGTTCGCTGTTGTAGTCCAACTGGTCCAGGTAAATAACGCTGTCGTTCGGCTGGTCTGAGTTTTTGGCGGAGATGCGGATGACGACGTTCTCGTACAACTGGCCATCCGTGGGACTGGGATTCCCCTTGACCGTCTCGACGGCAAGCATGCCCCGGTCCGCGGTGATCCTGCAGTCAAAGGCCTCCTCGTGCATACTCATATAGGGTTTCTGCAGATTCCATTGCCGTGTTACCGCGTCCGGATTAAGCAGCTTTTGAAAGCCGAATACCCGTTTGACTTCCTTGGTCTGCTCGTCGACAAACGTGTAGCGGGCATTTTCGGCCTGGCCGACCGTGGCGGGTCCGATCCTCGAGCCGTTCTCGCCAAAGACAGCTTTTGGCAGGTCGTCGGCAGTGGGCTGGCCGGGCGGTTCAATAATCGGCGTATTGGCCATACGATTGTAGACCCGGTAGACGATGAGGATCGCCGAGACGGCAACTACCCAGACGCTTATGACTCTCAGTCTTGACATGATTGACTCCCTGCCGCTCAGACCTCGTACCGTTCCATCAACGCTTGCCATCGGCCGGTGGCTTTGAGGACGTACTCTATGATTTCGCGCACGGCGCCCGCCCCGCCGCCTTTCTGGGTGATCATATCAGCGCGATCTTTCAATTCCTGGACGGCATCGGCGACGGCAACCCCAAGACCGGCCCGCACCACCAGGGGAATGTCAAGCAGATCGTCCCCCACGTAGGCCACCTGCGATGCCTGCAGACCGGCCTGCATCAGCAGCGATTCGAACGCCGGCAGTTTTCGCGTCTGGCCCTGCATTACAAAGTCGATGCTCAATTGCTCGGCGCGCACGGTCGTTGCCGCCGCCTCCCGGCCGCTGATGAAGGCCGTTTGAAGGCCGGCCCGACGCCACATCCTGATGCCGTGACCGTCATGAAGGTGAAACCGCTTGCTCTCCGAGCCGTCGCCGGAAAGCAGGATAGCGCCGTCGGTCAGGACGCCGTCGACGTCCATCGCCAGCAGCCGAATGTCATTGAGGTCGCTTTTTGCTTTTCCAATCATGAGGCCATCCGTTCAGCCGACAACCTTTATCGCTACAATGTCCTGGACGTCGATCAACCCTACAGGCCGGTCATTGTCGTCCACCACGGGCAGTTCATCGATACGGTATTTATGAAAAATCGCCATCGCTTCGGCCGCGAGAGTATCCTGCCGCACGCGTTTGCAGTCGGGCGTCATCACGTCGGCAGTCAGCCGGTCCAGAAAACGCTCGCGCAGCCCGGACATGCCCCGCCGGAGATCCCCGTCGGTGATAATGCCCGCCAGTCTGCCGGTGGCGTCCACGATCATGACCGCGCCGCGTCGCTTGAGGTTTTCGGTCTTTTCGAGCATCCGGCCGATCGTATCGGCGGCGTCGGCCAGAGGAAGCGGGTCTCCCGGCTTGAACATCATCGATTGCCCTACCGTGATGAGTTTGGCGCCAAGTGCGCCGCCCGGATGATATCGCGCGTAGTCGGCGGCGCTGAAATCGCGGGCCTTCATCACGGTGAACGCAATAGCGTCGCCGAGCGCAAGCATGCACGTCGTGGAAACGCTGGGTGCAATGCCTAACGGACAGGCTTCTTCGAGCGGACCCATGCACAGGACGACATCGCTGTGCCGGGCCAGTCGGCTGTCGGCGCGGCCTGTCATGGCGATAAGCTTATTCTCCTGCTGCTTGAGCAGCGCGATCAGCCGCACGATTTCGTCGCTTTCGCCGCTGTGACTGAGAGCCAGCACCACGTCGCCGTTTCGCACGCGGCCCAGGTCGCCGTGCAGGGCCTCCACCGGATGAAGAAAATGGCTCGGCGTGCCCGTGGAGGCAAGGGTGGCGCTGATTTTTTCACCGATAAGACCTGCCTTGCCGACGCCGGTGACAATCACACAGCCGCGTGCATTGAAAATGATCTCCGCCGCCGCGGCAAACGAGTCGTCCACCGCGCGCACCATCGAGCGGATCGCCTCCGCTTCGGTCGTAATCACTTTTCTGGCGTAGTCAAAATCCAGACTCACGTGTGTTGGCTCCTTGAACCGCCCAATACTCGGAAAAGTCTAATTATCGCCTATGACGGAGCAATCGTCAATAAGCAATACCCGCCGTCAGAATTTCACGATGCTGCCGCGTTCGTCATAACACAGTATTTCGTGGCTCTCCCCCACACGATTCTGATCGGAGTTGACGATAATCGTCTTCTCCGCCTCGGTTTCGAGACGGGCAATCACGGAACGCTTGCGGTTCTGCATGAAACTGGCCACCTCCGGTGAAACAGTTAATTCGATCTGCCGTATCTCTTTCCGGGCCGCCGCCAGGTTCAGCAGCCGGATCATTTCGATGGACTGCGATTCGAAGCTCTTAATCACCCCGGTGCCGCCGCAATGCGGGCATTTCAGGTACGTGCTGGAGTGCAGCGACGGCCGCATGCGCTGACGCGTCAACTCGATCAGCCCGAAGGCGCTCATACGCAGCACACGTGAGCGGGCACGATCGGTCTTCAGCGAATCTCGGAATGCCTTTTCGACGGCGCGCTTGTTCTTGGAATCGCGCATGTCGATAAAATCGCAGATGATCAGCCCGCCCATGTCGCGCAGTTTCAGTTGCCGAACGATCTCTCCGGCAGCCTCCATATTGATTTGAAGCGCCGTCTTTTCGGCGTTCTCCTGCTTGCGGTATCTGCCACTGTTCACATCGATCGCCACAAGCGCCTCGGTCTGCTCGATCACCAGCGAACCGCCGCTTTTGAGATCGACGTGGCTGGACTGAATCCTGCTGATCTCCGCCTCAATTCCATACTTGTGAAACAGCGGCGTTTTGGCCTCATAGAAGTTCACCCGGCTCCTGAGCCGCGGCTGCACGATCCCCAGAAAATCCCGGATCCGCCGCGTCACTGTTTCATTGTCGCATATAATGTGGTTGATCTTGTTGTCGAAAATATCGCGTATGGTCCGAATGACAAGATCCGACTCCTGGTACACTTCGGCCGGGGCTTTGACGCTGTCCATGCGCTTGCGGATAGCGCTCCACAGCCGCCCAAGATAGGCAGTGTCGGCCTGGAGTTCGCGCTTGCTCGCCACCTGCGCCGCCGTCCGCACGATAAAGCCCACGTCGGCGGGCAACTTTAGTTCCTCCACAATCTGCCGCAGCCGCTTGCGCTCCTGTTCGTCCTCGATCTTCTGGGAAATGCCCACGCGCTCCATCCAGGGCATCAGCACGACGTACTTGCCCGGCAGCGAGATATACGTGCTCAGGGTGGGACCCTTGGTGTTGATCCCTTCCTTGGTGACCTGGACGATGATCTCCGAGCCCTTCTTGAGGCACTTCTGTATCAGCGGGCGCTGGCTGATAGATTTTCTTCGGCCGATCTTCTCGCCCTTTTCGGTCTTTTCGCCCTTCTCGTTCTTGCTCGCAAAATACTTCGGGTGCAGATCGCTGATGTGCAGAAAACCGTTTTTACTCAAGCCAAAGTCGACGAACGCGGCCTGAATACCCGGCTCGACGTTCACAACTTTTCCCTTATAAATGTTGCCTACATGGCTGACAAGACTGGCGCGCTCAATGTACAATTCCTCCATCGAGCCGTCTTCGACGACGGCGACGCGCGATTCCTCGCCCTCGGCAATATTTACCAACATTTCTTTTGACATACGTTGTTAACCTCTTCTGTGAATAATATTAGTTTCTCTCCCACTGCACGGCTCTCCTGAGAACCCCCTCTTTCAGGTCTTGTGTTCGAAGCCCGAGCAGTTGCATAATTTCATCCACGCGCACGGTTCCCGCCGGACTGATCCGGCAATCTACCGCCACGCGGTCGCCGGCGACAATCGCCGACGCGATATACGGCCTCACGTCAATTGTGGATGGCCTCGCGCCTTCTTTTCCGCGGCGTTCGACCATGATTGGCTGCGCCTGCGTCGCCGACGCGTTCAACGCCGAAACGCGGCTGTGTACCTCTTGCTGCACAGGCGATTCCAGCGGGAACTCATAAACCGCCGCCACGGGACAGAAGCCGACCTTGCCCTCGTACAACCCGACGTCCGTGACAATACATCCTTCCGGCAGGCTCGCCTGAATGCATGGAGCCAGCGCATCGGCCTCAAAGGCTTCCTCGGCGCACACCTGCGCACAAAGGCATTCGTCGTCCGAGCGCACCCCGACAGTGCGAGGCAAAGGCAGGGAGATTTTCGGATGGGGATTGTATCCCTGGCTGAAACACACATCCACACCGCTGCGCGTCAGGACACGACACCACATCGTCATCGTTTCCTGATGCGACAAAAACCTCAGATTCCCCTCAATTCTGAATTTTACAACTAACGTTCGCTTTTGCTGGGACGTCATCAGACCCGTTTTTCAGTTTCTATTCTTTCGCCCGGCGTCTCCCGCGCCGGAAACTTTTTGCCCGCTGACCCCCTGCCGCGGCGCTTCATTTAAAATGCCTCCGGGATAATCCGCGTCGCCGCGTCGCGCAGGAAGTTCTTGATCTGCCGCTGCGAATCCATTGTGCCCACCTTGCGCGCCAGATGGTTGCATTCCTTGATCGTCACCGAACGGACAATCTGTTTGATCTCCGGAATCATCGGAGGCGCAAGCGACAGCGTCCGCACCCCCATTCCCAGAAGCAGCATAATATACTCCGGATCGCCGGCCACCTCGCCGCAGACGCTCAGACCGATCCGCGCCTTGTTTGCATCGTGAATCACGCTCCGCAGCAGGTTGAAAATAGCCGGGTCGGCCGCGGAATACAGGGTCGCAACGTGCTCATTTCCCCGGTCGACAGCCAGAGTGTACTGGATCAGGTCGTTGGTGCCGATGCTGAAGAAGTTGCAATCCGACGCCAGCAGCGCCGCTGTCAGGGCGGCGCTCGGCGTTTCGATCATAATGCCTACCTTGATGTCCGGATTATATGGCACCGCATATTCGTCGAGGTCCTCCATGACGTCGCGAAGGATCATCTTCGCCTGGCGCAGTTCCTGGAGATTGCCGATCAGCGGAAACATGACCCGAATATCACCCAGGACGGACGCCCGAAGAATGGCCCGAAGCTGGGTCTTGAACATGGTCAGATTCTGCAGGCAGTACCGAATGGACCGCAGCCCGAGCACGGGATTGCTTTCGCCCATGTGGCGGGCTGCATACGGCAGCTTGTCGGCGCCAAGGTCCATCGTACGAATCACAATGGGACGCCCTTCGAAGTGGCGCGACACTTCCGCGTAAGCCTCGTAGTGGTCCTCCTCCGCCGGTTCGGTGCCGCTGTAGAGATACAAAAATTCGGTGCGATACAGGCCAATGCCGACGCCGCCCTTTTCCTTGGCCATAACGGCTTCATTGGGAAACTCAATATTGCCCAGCAGCTCAATTTCCACTCCGTCGCGGGTCACGGCCGGCTTGTCGCGAATGCTGCTGAGCTCGACCTCGAAACGCGTCAGTTCGCGGGCATAATTCTGGTATTCCTCAAGCGTCTGGGCGTCCGGGTCAATAATCACCACACCGCGATTACCGTCAATGATCACGATGCTTTCGCTGGTAAGACTGGAGGTCACGTCTTCCAAGGCGACGACCGCCGGCAGACCCAGCGACCGGGCGACAATCGCCGTATGGCTGGTGCGGCCGCCCGCTTCGGTGGCAAACCCCTTCACAAACGTCTTGTTAAAGCCCGCCGTCTGCGTCGGCGTCAACTCATGGGCGACGATGACGACCTGCTCCTTCAGATGCTCCACTTCCTGCCGGACCTCGCCCAGCAGTTGCGTGAGCAGACGCCGTTCGATGTCGTAAATATCGGCGGCGCGTTCGCTGATGTACTCGTCGTCTATGCCGGCGAAGTGAGAGGCGATCTCGCGCAGGATCGTGGACACCGCATACTCGGCTGTCACAAGTTCGGCCTCAACAAACTCGGTAATACGCCTCCGGAAACTGTCATCGTGCAAAAATCGCACGTGCACGGCAAAGATGTCCTTAATCTGGTTTTCTCGCCCCGCCTGGGCTTGTTCGAGTGCGATCAGTTGGCTGACTGCCCTGTCAAAGGCCTCGTGCACCCGCTGCACTTCTCGCCCCCGCTGTGAAGGCAGAATGGACCTGCGCGGAATGCGATAATCCCGCGAGTCGATCACCATTGCCCGCGCGATGGCGATGCCCGGCGAAACAGCGACGCCTTTTCGAATTTCCATTATAATCTGCCGTCCATAATGCCCGTGTCCCCCTGCCGAGCAGGGGTTTCGTCAAACATTTTCACTTCCACAAGGTGCCGCAGGGCCTCAATCGCCTGTTCAGCATCGTCCCCTACGGCTTTGATACGAAGCTTGGTGCCGCATGTTGCGGCCAACATCGTCATCTGCATGATGCTCTTGGCGTCAACGCTCGTCTCGTCGTTGTACACCTGTATCTCAGAGTCGAAGCGGCTGGCCGTGTCGACAAACTGCATGGCCGGCCGCATGTGAAGGCCCTCAACATTGCGTATCTCCACTTCGATCTCGTACACGGGCTCGCTCAATGTGCCATCATCCTTGTCACTGTACGTCTGTGGCCCCGTTTCGGCTGGGGTCAAGTGTTCGAGGCATCCGCATCGTCGATAGTTTCCCGGACCTGCTCAACCGTCTGCGCCTGGCGCAGGAACCGGCGAAAATCGTCCTTCTGCAGGTTCCGGAAAATGCACTCCATCGCCTGAAGATGCCTGTCTGCTTTGTCCGTAGGGCTCAGCAACAGTATCACCGTATAAACCGGCTGCTTGTCCAGGGACGTGAAATCGATGCCCCGGCCGCAACAACCTACGGCAGCGACGACCTGCTTTACCGCGGGGTGCTTGACGTGCGGCACCGCCACACCCCTGCCGATGCCGGTGCTGGCCTCGGTTTCCCGCTGCATGAGCGCCTTGGCGACCTCATCGACCTTTGTTTTCGGGAGTTTGCCCGCTTTGGTCAGTGTCTGTACTAATTCGAGAATCGCTCCGTCACGATCGCCTGCTTTTAACTCCGGTACCAAAGCGTCCATGCAGACGAAATCCGATAGCCTCATATTTGCTCCTTTAATGCCACCCCCCACACCATCCTGCCGTTTCCTGCGGTCACCACAGGTAACGGCAACTAATCAGGGCCTGCCTCCGCAGGGCCGGTCTCCAGTTCGGCGGCGCCGATATGCTTGTTGTTGCGTTGCTTTTCTTTCTTTCGCCGCAACTGCCGCTCCAGCTTGTGAACGGCAACATCGATGCACGCATAAGTATCCTCGCCGCCTTCTTTGACAACGAAGTCATTGCTGTGCTCTGCGTGTGCGATAATCTCAATGCTCGTCTTGCCTCCTTCGCTGCCGTCGATAATGACCTCAACATGATTAATGCTGTTGTAGTATCGCGGCAATTTCTCGCACTTTTCCTGAGCGTGGGCTCGCAATGCGTCCGTGATTTCTATATGTTTGCCGGTAATCGTGAAAAGCATTAGCGACTCCTTTTGACAAGCAATAAACATTGTTGACCTTACCGAGCTTTTATACGTGCTCGCCGTCCTGCTTGTTCGTCAGGGCCCTGAAGGCCTGATGTTTGGCCGGCGTAATCACGCCGGCGCTGATCGTAAACCGCAGGGCCTCTTCAATCGTCATGTCCAGTTCTATCGTTTCCTCCTTTGGAACCATAATGACGTATCCCGTAAAAGGCGTAGGTGACGTCGGAACAAAAACAGTAGAGTACTCTTTTCTGCTATGGGCTGCCAGTTTTTTTAACCCCGTTCCTGTCACCAGGGCTACGGACCAGAGCCCCTGGCTTGGGTATTGGATCGCCACTACGTCGTTAAATGAAAGGTTTTGCTTGGCAAGAAAAAAATCCGTTATCTGCTTGATGTGGGGATACACCTTCTTGATAAGCGGCAGGTTCATGAGCGCATTTTCGAAAATCCGCCATAACGTGCGTCCCATAACGCTTGCCAAAAACGCTCCGATAAAGACCACGCCCACGATGGCGACGAAAAAACCCGTGATACGCCCCGGACCCTCAACCCAAAAAGCCGTCAGGAATTCCTTGCTCCATCGCCCTTCTGATGCCCATCCGATAAGCTGGACAAGCCCCTTGTTTATATGAATACTGATCTTACTCTGGATAAAGACATAGGCTTGTACAAATATCCATATGGTAAGGATGGTGGGCAGCAGCGCTCCCAAACCCCGTATAAAATAGGTTCTAAAGTTTTTAACAGTCTGCATGAAATCTACCACAGTCCTTTGTGCTATGGTCTTGCCATATCGTCATTTATCACGCGCAGCGTGACTAATATCTACAGGGACCCTGCTACAATCCGGGCTGGTTGGCACTCTAATGCGAAAAAGTGCACACGTCAATAAAAAACTCCTCTCGGCCAAACAGCACTCTCTTTTGCGTAAGTTCCCCATGGGGGTTGTCGTTTACGGCGACGGCCGCGTTTGTATTCTGAATCAATTGCAATCTCCAGAAGATTCTGTACAATACTTTCATACTACGGTAAGTTGAGGAAACTCTATTTTGAGGAGACGGAAATGGGCTGTATCAGGTGGAACC
This sequence comes from Phycisphaerae bacterium, assembly GCA_014859965.1. Lineage (GTDB taxonomy): Bacteria > Planctomycetota > Phycisphaerae > Sedimentisphaerales > Anaerohalosphaeraceae > JACZKQ01. Next base: position 10,905 of record JACZKQ010000031.1, on the reverse strand, counting down.
GCTTCAAAGTCGTCGTGTATTGTGCTGCACTGGTGATGGCAGCGGCAGGATGGGCGCAAGCTGCAGAGGACGGCAAACTCCGGATTATCGCGTTTGGGGCACATCCGGACGACTGTGAGATCAAGGCCGGGGGGATGGCGGCGATCTGGGCGGCGGCCGGGCATCACGTGAAGTTCGTGTCGACGACCAACGGCGACATCGGCCACTGGCGGGACGCCGGCGGGCCGCTGGCGCAGCGGCGGGCGCGGGAGGTGCAGGCGGCGGCCAAGGTGCTGGGCATCGAGACGGAGGTGCTGGATATTCACGACGGCGAAATCATGCCCACGCTGGAGAATCGGCGGACGATCACGCGGCTGATCCGCGAGTGGAAGGCCGACATTGTACTGGCGCCGCGGACGAATGATTACCACCCGGACCACCGTTACACGGGCATTCTGGTGCAGGATGCGGCATATATGGTGACGGTGCCGTTTTTCTGCCCGGACGTACCGCACCTGACGAAGAATCCGGTTTTCCTGTATTATTCGGATAACTTCCAGAAACCCAACCCCTTCGACCCGGACATAGTCATCTCACTCGACAAGGTGATCGAGCAGAAGCTGGAGGCGCTGTCCCTGCTGGATTCGCAGTTTGTAGAGGGCGGCTGCGGCGGCAACGAGAGCATGGTTCCCAAGAACGAGGACGAGCTGCAGAAGGCACGGCAGCGCGTGCGTGAGCGTTTTCGCCAGCGTTTTGCGGCGGTGGCGAATACGTACCGGGCCGACCTCATTGGATTGTATGGCGAAAAAGCCGGTAAAGACATCAAGTGCGCCGAGGCCTTCGAGGTGTGTGAATACGGGCGGCGGCCTTCGGCGAGCGAGCTGAAGGCTATGTTCCTGGCGCCGTAGGCCGGGCGCGGGTCAGCGGCGGAGACGCTTTTGGGCTGCGTCGGCGCGGGCGATGTGTTCGCGGTGGACAGGTATCTCGAACTCCTTTAGTGCGTCGGCGATCTTCAGGTCGGGCGTGCGGCTTTCGATGATGGCCCATTCTTCATCGCCGAGGATGCGTACGCGGACGCCGCGGCCGTATTTGGCCTGGAGCGCTTCGATCTGGCGGGGATAGGGCCAGACGTGGACGAAGGCCTTTTCGAGGTTGACGGGGGCGCAGACCCACGTGCGGAACCGGCCTGTCGCGGCGAGTTCGTCGCCGGTGACGTCGATGATGCGCGTGGGGTCGTGGCGGGTGCTGGTGACGACGTGATATTTGTTCATGCAGGCCCAGGCGTTCAGCATTCGCCCGCCGGCGAAGGCGGAGGGCCAGAAGACGATCTCGGCGCCCTTGTCGCCGAGTTTGCGCCAGCCGTCGGGCCAGTTGACGTCAAAACATATCTGGGCGCCGATCTTGCCGAAGTCGGTGTCGAAAACGGGCGGGTCATCGGGGCCGGGCATAACGCCCTGTTCCATTTCGTCAATGGTCGGGTGGGTCTTGCGATATTCGCCGAGGATCTTGCCGGTGCGGTCGATGATGACGGCGGAGTTGTAATACCGCCCTTCGGCCTGCGTGTACACCGGACAGACTACGTAACACTTGTTTTGTTTGGCGAAGGAGGCGGCCGAGCCGGCGACTACCTCGGCGGACAGTTGGAGGCATTCGGCCATGGCCGGGGGCTTGCTGACGTTCATGAACGGGAACACCTCCGGCAGGCAGACGATATCCGGCTGGTAATTGGTCATCTGTTCCATCCGGGCGAAGATGCGGCGCACCATCTGTTCCGGCGTATCTGCGCTGAGACCGGCCAGCGAGAGCGTGCCGACCCATACTTCACGGGGGAGTCGCCGGTCCCTGGGAGTCGGCGACAAAGCCTCATCCGCCGGTTGTGCCGCGGAGATGCCCGTCGTGGTCATAGCGAGACCGAGGCCTGCGGTCTTGAGAAAGTCGCGCCGTGTAGCAGCCTGACGTTTGTTCATGGTTGTCTCCTTGTTTGACAAAGGGTTTGTCATCCGGCGACCCAGCCTCCGTCGACGCTGATCACTGCACCTGTCACGTAACTGCTGTATGGGCTGGCGAGGAAGAGAACCGGCGTTTGTATCTCTTCCAACCGGCCCCAGCGGTTCATCGGCACGCCTGCGAGCAGTTTGCGGGTCATCTCGGGGTCGTTCATGACGGCGGCGTTGATCTCAGTGGCGAACGGGCCGGGGCAGATGCAGTTTGCCGTGATGCCGGTTTCGGCCAGTTCCACCGCCAGCGTGCGCGTCATCTGCACGACGGCCCCTTTAGAGGCGGTATAGCTGAGGCGCTGTTCCATGCCGACGAGGCTGAGGGAGGAGCCGACGTTGATGATGCGGCCGTAGCGGCGCGGGCGCATGTGCCTGACGGCGGCGCGGCAGCAATGAAAAACGCCGTCGACGTTGACGGCCTGGACCGTTCGCCAGTCGGCATCCGTAATCTTTTCTACATGTGAACGGATGTTTGTGCCGGCATTGTTGACGAGTATGTCGATTTTGCCGAGCAGGTCGGCGGCGGCGTCGATGAAGGCGGTTGCGGAGTCGGAGTCAGCTACATCCACCACGAGGGCAACCGCCCTTCTGCCGGTTGCCTGGGTGATGTCGCGGGCGGCGGATTCGATCTCATCTTTGTGGCGGCTGCCGAGGGCGACGTCCGCTCCGGCTCGGGCGACGGCGAGCGCCATTTGGCGGCCCAGGCCTCGCGAGGCGCCGGTGATGACGGCGGTCCGGCCTGTCAGGTCAAACAGATTGTGTACACAGTCCGCCATAGGCTCTAACCGCCCTGCTTTGCTTTGTATACGTAGAGTCCTCGCTGTGTGGGAACGTAGAGCCGGCCGTTGCTGGCGGTGATCGTTATGGGGGGCGAATCGGTTCGGCCCTGCCAAAGGACTTCTTTTTCCGGGCCGGCCCGAAGGATCCAGAGCTTGTTGCCCTCGGTGCCGACATAGACCTTGCCGTCGGCGACAAAGGTTGAGCCCGACCATACCTGCTGTTGGAGGTCGTGCACCCACAGTCGCTTGCCCGCCGCTGCGTCGAAACAGTGCAGGTTTCCGGACAAGTCCGCAATGTACAGCAGGCCGTCGGCGATGGATACGGTGCACAGCGAGCGGTCCACGAGCGTCGACTGCCAGATGATCTCGCCGCCGACAGCATCGATACAGGTAAGGGCGCCCTGGCCGCGGCCGTGAATCGGGCTTTGGCCGATGGCGACGTAGACGCGTCCTTCATGCACCACAGGCGTGGCGATGATCTCGCTGGGCCCGTCGGGGCGTTTTTCGCGCCAGCCCGTACAGGGTTTGTCACGGTAGCCGGCTGGATTGCAGTCGCGCTGCCAGAGCTTCTTCAAGGTGACCGGCTTATCATTCAAATCGGCGGGTTTGAGGGGCTCAAAGGCGTAAAGAATACCGTCGCCGCCCCCAAAAAGAATCATCTTCTGCCCCTTGACCGTCGTCATTATCGGCGAGGACCACAGGCCGTGGAACAGTCGTTCTCCGATCAGTTCCCCGTCGGTGGCGACGAGCTTGCCGGTCCGCTTGTCAAGGACGATGAGGCTGGGGGCGAGGGGATTGGCGACCCGTTCATGCTTGTCGTCCTGCCCGTTGGAGGTGCAGGCGTACAGGAAGTTGCCATCCAGAAGCGGAGAGGAGCCGCACACGTCGTGCGGGACGACGCCTAATTCTTTGATCATGTCGTACCGCCAGACCATGTCGCCGTCGGTCGGGGCAAGTTCCGCCGTCGGGTCGGCATAGCCCATGTAGGCCGCCTCGTCTGTTACGGGACCGTCGTTGCCGTCGGCCTGGCCGTTTCTGTCAAGGCAGAGGATCTCGCCGCGCGTGCCGACGATGTACATGTGCTTTTCATCCACCGCCGGCGTCGAGCACACGCCGCATCGCCAGTGATTGAAATGGAACGGCGGCTTGGTGCCTTCCATGTACCGGGGGATCGCGAATTGCCACACCATGTCGCCCGTGCCTTCATCGAGGCACATCAGCAGCCCGCCGCCGGTGCGCCGCACCGAGGGATGCTGCATCGTCACGTCGTTGAGACCGAGGTAAATGCGTCCGTCTCTGAAAATGGGCGCACTGTACTGGTGCGTCCCTAACTTGACCGACCAGATCAGGTCCGCCTCCCGCAGTTCATCGGGCAGGTCCTTTTCGTCCGAGACCCCATTGGGACCGTCCATCGCCCCCCACACCATCCCGGCGGCAAGGCCGCATATTACAAGAACATACTTCATATCGCCGTTCCAGCTAAGAGAATTAAGTCGTCGCAGTCGTTCACTGCACGCACTGTGTCAATCCTGTTTTCGAATGGCAAATCTCCTATTGGAGCAAATCCGGTTCGTGCCATAAGGATCGCCAGTAGGCCTGGTCGGTGGCGTATACGTCGAGTTCGGCGTCGGGGACAAGGCCCGCCGGGAGGACCCCGTAACGTTTCATTTCGCGGACATAAGGGCCGGGCGGGACGAAGCCGGGCATGTCGAAGCGGCGTATCTTCCGGAGATAATCTTTGCCGTCACTGCACATCGCCAGAAGCGCCTGATAGCCGGGGTCGGCCGTGGTCTCGAACACCGGTCTGGCTGTGCCGTCGGCGGCAGCGACCTGGCACATCCCATAGCCCCCCGCCTCTTTGGCAAGCGGGGCCAGCAGGACCAGCGACTTTTCCGGCCGGGTGAGGTTGAACATCAGGTGTCGGCTGAAACGCAGACGCGGGTCGTCCCAGTTCGGGTCCCAGAAGGACAGGCCGTTCTCATCGGACAGGGCGCGGGGCAGGCGGCGGTTTTCCGTGTGGCAGGAGTCGCATCGGGTCCGTATGGTCTCGGCGGCCTGCTTTGTCACCGGCCAGTCGAAGTCGGTGTGATTCTGGTTGTTTTCGGCATAGCCGCCGATCATGCCGTTGCCGAGCGCTGCGTAAGTGCCGGGGTAGGCGGCGGCGCTGTCGATCCAGAGCCGCACGAATTGCTTCTCGCGATCGGTGAGCTTGACGCCGTTATGACCTTTGTCGATCTTGTGCATAAGGGGGCTGGCGGCCGAGCCGAGTGTGTACGGTGCGTAGTTGCTCACGGGCCGGTTGCGGCCGTCGGCGACCTGCTTGCGGATCGTCAGTGTTGCGTAGCTGTGAGAGAACATGGGACCGTGGTCGCCGGTGAGTATGACGCCGCCCTTTCGCTTGTCGTAATCGTGGCATTTCAGGCAGTGCCTGTCGAGGATCGGCTGGATGTCGCGCGGAAAGTCGAATACGTCCGGCACACCGGCAATCGGCTCGATGCCGTACGGTCCATTGAGCACAGCCAAAAGCGCGCCCTGGCTTGCGTGGGCGGGTGTCTGCGTACGCGGTTCATGGCAGCCGACGCAACTGGTGACCTCGCCCGGCTTGACGGTAAGAAAGCTCTGCATGCGTTTGACGGGCCTGTCCTGGGCGTCGAGTGCGACGAAAAACAGGCCGCGGTCGGCGGGGACCTCCATATACGCCGAGCCGTCGGTCTCGACGGGCACCGTACCCACGATGCGCTGCAGCGTAAAGGTGCCGCCGTAGCTCAGGGGGTCCATGCCGCCGGTGTAGTTGATGGGTTTGGGCAGGGTTTCGAGAACGAGCAGGTTGGTGATCGATCCGCGTTCGACGCCGTCCATGTTGCGTCCGCGGTAGACGTCGGCGAGGATGAGGCGGCCCGTGCCTTCACCGTTGTGGATGCGGTCGGGGATCACGCGTTCGCGTGTGCGCGCCATTACCGGGCTGGGTTCGTGAAGCTGGACGCCGGCGCGCTCCCATTCGGCGGGCAGGCGGTACACGTCCTGGGTCTGGCCATTGCCGTTCATAAGGACAAGGCGGCTGCCCTGCGCGGCCATGATGAGGTTTTCGGAAAAGGGCCAGGGGTCGCGCCAGTTGTCGGTGCGGGTGATGCGCCTTGCGGCGCCTTTGTCGTCCGGGCCTGTCTTCGGCGTTACGATCGTGACGGCGCCTTCATGCTCGCGCTTGCCGTGGCCGGGGGAGAAGATCGACAGGACCTTGTCCGTCTGCGGGATGGGCTTGGCGTCGATCATAACGATGCCGGGGTGCATGTTGCCGTAGTAGATCATCTGGGCGGTGCCGTCGGGATTGGCGGTCCAGAGGTGGTGATAGTGCACCTGGCTGCGGTCGGTGTATTCCCATCGCTGGTAGAGCACGCGGCCGTCCGGCAGCGGCCACGGCGTGTTTTCGTGCTCGTTGTTGCTGGAAAGCTGGCGGATGTTGCGACCGTCGGCGTCGCAGCGGTAGAGCACGGCCACTTGGGTGAGCCAGCAGTTGACCCAGCGTTTACAGCGGCTGGAGCAGAAGATGATGGAGCCGTCGGGCATGTACGTCGGTTCGATGTCGTCGTAGTCGCCGTCTGTCAATTGCCTGAGGCCCGTGCCGTCGGTGTTGATTTCATAGAGATGATAAGGGTCCGTGCCGCCCCGCCGATACGAGAACACCATCCGTTCGCCGTCGTAATGCACCTGCGGATCGCGGACAGCGCCGTCGGGGTCGTCGAGGAGCACGGTCATTTCGCCGGTGCGAACGTTCAATTTGCACAGCCGCCCCCCCGCCGCGTAGGTCTTGCGGTGTCGCCCTTCGGCGAAGTAACCGAAATTGGCATACCAGTGGCCGTCGGGGGCGAGCTGACGACATGCGAAGACGATTTCGTCGGCGTTGTGCATGGGGCCGGCAAGGAGGTCTTTGAGCAGCTCCGGGGACGGAGGCGCTTGCAGTTTCGGCGGCGTCTTGCCGGCGCTCAGCCGGACGTAATCGTAGATGAGCCAACTGCCGTCATCGAGAGTAATCGCGATCGTATTGGCGCCGTCCTTGAGCACCCCCGCCGGCAGGTCGAACGTCACCACCGAAGGCTTGCCCTCCGTCATCGGCTCAAATGCCACCTGCGCACTGCCCGAACCCCTCACCAGACGCCGCCTGGCAATCTCTCTGCCGTTGGCCGAAACGATCATCAACGGCGGCGTAAAGACGTCCACCAATCCGATATGCAGATATACTGAGCCCTTATTTGCCGTCGCGGTGAAGTTGACCGTAAATGGATGCGGCTTGCCGCCGGCCCACGTGTCGTGGGTGCTCGGGTGGATGAACGGCCAGGCCGCCGGCTTATCCGTCGCCGCGTCAAAGACTACCGGTTTGCGATAGACCTCCGCGAACGGATGATAGCTGCGGTCGCTGAGGCCGAAACCCTCGGGGCTGCCGTCGGGCCTGCCGATCTCAAACATCACCAGCGGCTCGGCCCGTGCGGCTGTCGCCGCCCAGAGACAAACCAGGATTGCCAAACCTGCCAGCCACCTCGTTCTGCATGCCACTTCAGCCATTTTCCAAGTCTCCGTACCGCCAACCGACAAATGCACCAGTCACCGTTGTCTCCCCGAAGCAGGCATTATAGCACAGACCGTGCCTAAATGGAACAGAAACGTCGCCCCACCGATGGGGCAGGCGTGGAATCGGATCGTTCAATCACGGTCGCCTGTACGGTATTTCAGATCGCGGCGCGGATTTGCGATCGCCCGCCCGACCGCCGCTTCCACAGTGCGGAGGACCTTTACGTAATCGGCATCGCTGCGATTCGCATAGGGAGGTTCCTGGCAGGCGCCTCGCCCGCCCGCCTCCTGTGCCAGCGGCGCCGACAGAAAGAGACTCTTCTCCGGCCGGTCGAGGTCGATCCAGTCGAGTCGCGTCACGGCCGCCGGTTCGTGGCAGGATGCGCAGCGTCTCTTGTGGACGTCGGCGAGTCCTTGCACGAGGGCGGCGTCGGCGGACATGTCATATGCGGGCCGCGCGGGTCGCTTGTTGATGAAGCCGTCATGATACGGCCCGTTGGCGTCGATCCAGGTGACAAGGCCGATCCACTCCTGCCGCGACAGCGACACGCGCTTTCGATGGGCGTCGCCTTGCAGCACGGCGATCAGGCGGCTTTTGTGTGAGCCGAACGCCAGAGGCTGCGTAATGCGTGCATCGTCGTTGACGTTGGCCCAGGCGATCAGACCGTGAGCCACCATCGTATCGTAGGCGCGGTTGTGGTGGGCGGTGAGTCCGCCGCTGAGGTCTATCCCCCCTGCCGGCTTCATCCCTCCGTGGCATCCTGCGCAATGCCGGTCCAGGGTCGGCTGCACGTCGCGGAGAAAACTCAGCGGTTCGTCGCCCCAGGGCGGCCGCACTGGGATCCTCGCGGCGCGTCGCATCGCGGCCGGGAACGCCCCAACGCCGGGGGCCTCAGCCCGAGTCTCGTGGCAGCCGACGCAGCCCCGCTGCTCACCCGGCTGAAAGCTGATGAACGACCGCATTCGCCGAAGTTCCATGTGGTCCTCGTCGAGCAGTTGAAAGTACACCGGCGTATCCGCGGGCACCTGGAAATGGGCGCTGCCGTCGGCCTCGACAGGGACCGTGCCGATGATCCGCACGGGCGTCCAGTTGTGCGGCCAGGCCTTCTCCGCATAGCGCTGCCCGCCGTGGCTGTTGTCGTATGGCCACTGCAGGCGGTGGGCGATCCGGATGTAGCGGATGGCCTCCGGCCGAATGCCCTCGACGCCGCGGGCGACATCAGAGACCGAGCACACCGCCCAGGGCACTTTCGGATCGGTCAGATCGGGGTATATGGGCGGTCGCGGACGCGGACGCAGCGGGATCGGCACAAAGCAGGATATCGACTCGTCGCGATAGAGGAGTTCCTTGTTGCCGTAGACGTCGATGAGGTAAAGGCCGTAGCCGGCGGGCTCGGTCTGCTCGCTGGAATAGCTGTAGGAGACGAGGAAGTGCTTGTCGGAGAGCGGCCACGGCGTCGAATAATACCCGCCGCGGTCGTCCACGCCGCCCTCGTCGACAGGCGTTCCGGACATGCCCCCTTCCGGCGGATAAACGCCAGGGGTAACGATGCGTATGCCCGCGGGGTCGTTGAGGCCCATGCTCGGCGTGATGATCACCAGCGGCCCGACAGCCAGCGTGTGATGACCCGTCGCAATCGCCGCCAGCTTCTGCGAGCGGGTGCCCGGAATCGACCGAACGTCCTCCAGCGCCCACGGGTCGTTCAGGTGCTGCTTGAACAGTGTATCCGCCCCCGTCCCGTCCGGGCGAATCACCCAGATACTCTGGATATGCGCCCAACCCCGCTCCTGGTATTCCCATCGGGTATAGCCGATCATGCCGTCATCTAACGTGTGCGGCAGGTAGTCGCCGTCCTTGGATACGCTCAGGTGGCGGATGTTTGAGCCGTCGGGGCGGCATGAAAACAAATTGCAGCTCGTCTCGTCCTTGTCCAACTCGTTGCACTGCAGCGAGCAGCCCACCCGCTCCGAAACGAATACGATATCGCCGTTGGGTGCATAGGTCGGGTCGAGGTCGCTCCACTCGCCGGCGGTGATCTGCCGCACCCGCCACGACGCAATCTCCAACTCGAAGATATGCGTCGGCTCCTCATTGCGCCTCAGGTCGTAGTTCGTCCGCCGGTCCAGCCACCCCACAGGCGGCTCATCGCTCTTCGCCTTGGCATACCCGAACACCACCCGCTCGCCATCCCAGGACAAATCCATCCCATGCACGTGCCCCGGACCCAGAGCCCCCTTCAAGAGTGTCTCGACCTGCGGCTCGCCGTCCCATCCGCCAAGCGTCAGCACACAGATATCCCCGCCCGGCCGCGACACCCAGGGCATATGATTCAGGCACACATCCGGATACGTCTCCTGCGTAAACCGTTTGAGCACAAGAAGCTTATCGAAATTCAGCAGCGGATTACTGAACACCAGCCGCCTGACCGCCCTGCGCGCCCGCAGGTAAAGATCGCGGGCCTCATCGCCCGTCGGCTTACCCATCTTGTCCATCGTCCCCAGCATGCCGCCGATCGCCTTGGCCTCGCCGAAGAACCATGCGACGTCTACGCCCTCACCCCGCAACTCCTCCGCCAATCGCCGCCCCCGTTCGAGCGCCTCCATTATTGGATAGCTGATCTCGCGTCCAGCCAATGCCTCTACTTTGGCGGTCGACCAGATACTGGCGCTGCTTTGGTCTGCCGGACGGCCCCGGGCGACGTTCGTCTGTGCGTCCCCGGCGGCATAAATCTCGACCTCATCGAGGTGGAAAAAGATCGGCGTAGGGCTTTGGATCTGCAGCCGCACGTATCGGCCGGAAATGTTCCGCCCCTCGAACGCCACCTCTAACGGCCCCACACCCGCGATACCGTCAAAATGCCGGCCCTTGTTGTCGTAAACCTCCGCCCACGACTGCCCGTCTTCGGAGGTGAGGATGCGAAGATTGTCCGCGTTATGCAATCCCGGCGCATAATCAAGCCGGTTATACACCACAATCCGCCCGATCCCCCGCACCTCCCCCAAATCCACCTGCCACCACGGATTCGGCTCCTGGCCGGTGTGAAACGCATACTTGCCGTCCTTGACGCCGTCGACCGCCCCCGCGGCATCCGCCCACGTCGCCGCCCCCGGTGCACCAAAGCCCGCCGGCAGCATCGCCGCGCGAGCCTGCCTCAGCCAGTCCTCCACCACCAGTTGACGCACCGGCGCGCCCGCAAATAAAACCCCCGGCCACGCTCCCCAAACCAGCAGCCAAAAAACGCCTCTCTGCGCGATCGAACTCACGGCACAAACCTCCAAATCTGCCCCACCGCAATAAGTCTACCACAAAATCCGTCCGAAGTGAACAGCACTGCCGAAATAAGCCTGCGCAGGCCTTCGGCATCTACGCCAAGATCAGGGAACTCGACACCCTCCTCCAGGCAGACGAAGACCTCCGCCGCCGCGTCAAAGAAATCCACCCCGAAGTCTCCTTCTGGGCCTGGTACAACAAAACCCCCATGCCCCACCCCAAGAGAACCAAAGAAGGCCAAGCCGAACGCAGAAGCCTGATCCTCCAAATCATACCCGAAGAAATCCTCGCCCGCATCCGAGCCGCCTACCCGAGG
>JACZKQ010000004.1 GCA_014859965.1 Phycisphaerae bacterium | reverse complement strand
GAGGCAGCCGGGGTTCTGTGTGTTGTTGAAGTGCAGGCTTTCATAGAACACGGCGTAGCCGTACGGGGCAAGGATCGTGTTGTCGGCGATGCGGAACTTCATGTAGTCGTTCTTGCTGTCCGAAAGGAACCAGCCGCCGATGTTAATCGCCTCGCCGGTCGTGTTGTGCAGTTCGACCCAGTCCGGCTGGGCCGCGTGCGAGTGCGCCAGCAGTTCGTTGATCACCACGGCCCCGGGTTCCGGCACGATGCCCGTATCGTCTTCGCCGGGCGAGCCGCCCACGTGCGCGCTGGGCCGCCAGTATTGCTTGTCTTCCCAGTAATCCGCCGCCGCCGCCAGCAGCGCCACTTCTTCAGCACTGAGCGCGCGTTCGTAAATGCAAACATTGTCCAGCAGTCCGTTGAAGTAGCGATTCATGCCGAGGTGTGCGCCGATAGCCGCATTGGGTCCGGCCTGCGTGTTGACTGACAGGCTTACCATTTCGCTGATCACTTCGCGGCGGCCGTCGACGTAAAGCACCACGTCATCGCTCCTGGGCCCTTCGAGGACAACGGCGACATGATGCCATTTGCCGTCATTGATGACCTTTGTGCCGAGGACATAGCCGCCGCCGAATTCCTGCCGCAGTCGCCCGGCCGCATTGACCACCATCGCCCACCGCGCTCCCGTGGGATCAACCATCCCCCATCCGGCGATCGCCACATTTTGTCCGGTCGTCTTGATCCACGCAGTGCACGTCCGCGCGCCGGAACCGAGCACGCCCTTGTAGTTGGTTATCTCGACGTAATCGCCCTCACCGCCCAGTTCGATCGCGCCGTTAATCTTGCCGCCGTAGGAATGCCATTTGGGATCGCCGCGCACGACGCCGTTGCGGCCGTTGCCCGACGCGTCCGCGGCCGAGGCGCCGCCGTATTCGTCCAGCTTGTAATGGCCCGCAAGATTGCCGTCGACGTGGTCCAGTTCAATGCGCGTGGGATCCTTTATTGTCAGTGAGAACCCGCCGCCGTCGGTGATGTCGTACCAGCCGTCGCTGTAGGTGAAGTTGTGAATCGTCTGGCCGGTGGCGTCGAGAAGTGTGATCCGCTCACCGCTGTTGTCGAGTCGGCCGGTATACTCGCCGGCAATGACGCCCGCAAAATCAGGGTAGGCCTGACTGAAAACGGAGCGACTACTGACGATGATTACCCGGGCGCCAGGGGCCAGCGGCAGATCGCCGAACGTAAAATCAATGCCCCTCGTAAAGCGGCAGAGATTCAGATTGATCGACTCGGCGCCGATGTTCATCAGTTCGACAAATTCCGCTTCAGATGACGTGGGCGGATTGTACATAAGTTCCGTAATGCGGAGATTGTTGGCGACAGGGCCGACGCCGAACACCGCTTCCTGCAGCGGTCCCCAGGTAGTTCCGCTGCGCAGGCGGGCCTTGATATGACAGCTGCGGCTCAATGTAAATGGCCCCGTGGCAGTGTAACTCATTGCCTGCGGCGATACGCCGCCGCCTGTGGAACCGCTGGCGGACCTGTAAGCGACGAGTTCGGCTGAAATAAGAAAATCGCTGCTGCCGACCGTGTTGTTCAGGCCCTGTATGGCGAGCATATTGTTCCCGGTGCGGAGCTTTCCGATGTGCGCCGACAGGTCGATGTCCTCGAACACAACGGCGGCACTGTCGGCGTTCAATGCACTCGCCGACGAATTCCATTCCGGTGCGCCGATGAAGTTTCGTCTGGCCACCTCAGAGCCGTTGAGCCAGGCGACAAAGCCGTCATCATACTTCATGCGAAGCGTCAGGACTGCAAAATCCGGATCGCTGACGGCAAAGGGTATGCGAATAAAGCAGGTGCCGTTCTTGTTATACATTGCATTTTCCACGTCGATGCCGATGTGTGACGTGAAGTTGACGGCATCACCCGGATTGCGCTCGAAGCCGACACCGCCGCTGCCTTGCATCCACGCGGAATCATCGTACTCATTCCTCTCCCAATCCGTGCCGAACGGGGACAGGTACTGACCGCCAATGACCGCTGTCGTGCCGGAGGTGCCCCGCCGCCATGCCACGGCAAGGTTGTCGCCGCCGCTGCCTTCTTTGTGCCGGGCCTCGATGTAATAACGCTGACCGGCGGCAAGACTGATATAGGACGACCGCTGGCTGGTGTACTTCGACCACTCCCGCGGACTCGTCCAGCCGATCACTTCGGCGATTTTTCTGGCATTGGCCGCACTGTCATCCGTGCTGAGCCACAACTCGCTGGCATCGTCGCTGGCTATCCAGAATCTATAGTTGGTGGCGCTTTGTGGGGGATGGAAATAACCGCGCATCCGCGTACCATAATTGTCCGCCCAGTCGACGGGTATTTCGAAGGAGGTACGATATTCGGAGGTGCTGGGGTTGTCGGGATAACTGGGATGACTGGTCAGGGCGGACAGGTCGGAGCCTTCGATACCGAACCAGTACTCCGTCAGGATGGAGCCCGTACCGCTCTGCAGCGGGCCGGTGGGCACCAGGACGCGCTTGGCGGCATCTTCCCGCACAAGCGTGACCTTAAGGCTTTCCGATGTGGCGCGCACCGGCAATCTCGGGTCCGTGCCATCGGTGGTGTAGTAGATTGTGCCTGCACCCGCCGTCATCGAGAGAGTTGTCGACGAAGCGACCTGTCCGCCTGTAGTGGATTCACCGCCGGCATAGAATGTCGGCGCCCCGACCGTCGGATACCAGCCATCGGCCACTAATTGGTTGATGACTCTCTCTGTTCGGTAGGGAAGGTAATTGTTGACGATGCTGTTAACGGCCGCTTGCCAATGTGCTTTGGTGAACGGGTAGGACTGTTTGGAATCGCCCCACCGTGCGGACTCAGCGATAATGGCCAGATCGATTTCGCGGGCGCGAGACATGAGCATTTTCGTCGCCCCCTCCGGCGTAAACATTCCGCCGTTTGAGAACGCCTTGTTTGCAAGGTCGGCAAACCGCATCTTGTACTCCGGATGGCTCATGAGTTTTTCATGGAGCGTCTGCGGATTGAAGTACTCGGCCCGCGTGAAGTTCGGACTGGTCCACGGGCCCGTGCGATCGACAGAGAGACCTTGTGTACCATTACTCATGCGGCCCATGTCCAGAGTATGTTCACCGTCATGCCTGAAGAATTTAAAGCCGTCCCCGCTGACGCGGTTGTTCATGCAATAAAAATTGTTGAGGCCGCTGTCATTCATGAAACTGGAGATAGGAGCGTCCCCATCGCCTGAGTAAAAGATACCCAACATATAAGCTATAAGACTGTCCTGGTCGACCAGTATGTCGTAGTTCGGATTCGGTGTGCCGTCGGCATTCCTTCCGAGGACGCGATAGTATGTCTCGTTGGAATCAAAACCGCTCATCGCATAATTGAAAAGACGATTGTAGGCAATAAGATTGCCATCGGTGGCGACCCGTCTTTGCCCGTCGTGTTTGATCACATCATAATCTTCCTTGTCGCCGCCGAAATAAGATTCGCCGAATGAAGCCTCCGCGCGTTCCTGGGTCATGTAGAGCCCCCAATAGTGGCCGTTGACATAGAGGTGATAGTAACGGCTTCGGGTGTAGGGCTGGCCCATCTCGCGCTGGGCGTCGCGATGAAAGACCTCGCGGACCATCGTGTTCCTGCTGTCCCCCTGGAAAGCCCAGGAATAATTCTGGCTGGTCCGCAGATCGACACAATCGAATTCATCGGCGCCTTCCTCGCCGAAGAGCGGGTACTTGAGTTTTGCGGCTCCGTACTCGCCGCGGAAGAAAAGTCTGAACGCATGCTTGGGGTTGCTCTTGCTGCGGCTGAAGCCCCCCCTGATCCGGAGGCCGCCGTTGATCTGAAATCCCGCTGTGCCGTCGGGATGGAGCAATTCGAACGAAGCGGGTCGCTCCCATGCGCGCCCCTCGCCCGCCGGGTTGGCGTAAATACCGGTCGACACATTGAAAAGGTTATCCAGGTCGGTGACGATCGAAAAGCTGGGAATCGCCAGCAGTGCATCATCGACGAGGTCCTTGTATCGCACGTCGCTTTGCGTAATCCGCGCATCCATGCCGTAGTCCAGCACCTGACCGTTTACCGAATACGTCGGCCAGCCGGGCCCGGGCGCCTCGCCGCCGGGCGACTGGTTGACCACGTCACTCACAAAGATATAGGTCTGCGTGACGACCGGACTTGTCACCCACCCCGGTTTGAAAGCGACCGCCCGCAGAGTCGTGGTTTTTGAAATCGTGAGCGGTCCGGTGTAAAGCCCTCCACCGCCGATCTCGGTGGGCGTACTGCCATTGAGTGAATATCGTATCGCCGCGCCCGGAGCGTTAGTCGAGAGAACAAAGTCGAATGGCTCGTCGAAAAAGCCGTGTTTGACGCTGAGGTTGAGTTCGGCAAAACCCATGAATGCACCGTTATTCGCCTGGCCCGGCGTAGGCACCGAAAAGTAGCGCTCGGCGTAGCGGTACAGTCCGTACGAGACGTTCTCCACTTGGGGCGGGAAACCCACGTCGCCATTGCCCTTCTGATAACTGACGTACTGCTGGGCAATCGTGCCATCGGGCTGCGCGAGGGCGAGATACTCGCCATCGCCGGATAATTTGAAATTAGTGTGGAGATACCCGGCGCCGTCAACATAAGGATAATTGCCCGCGTGGTCCTGCTGTTCCTTGCCGGAGGCAAAGACGACCAGATACTGGCCCGGATGAAGCACCCAACCGGCCGGAAAACGCCATTTGTCAATGGCAGCGGCATTGTCGGTCAGGGACCAGCCTTTGAGGTCGTACGGTGTGGCGGTTGGATTATAAATCTCTATCCAGTCCGACGCCTCCCCGTTGCCGTCCAGCAGCTCGCCCGGCGCGTCAATCGGGGTAGTCGTCCCATTAACGGCCATGAATTCATTGATGACCAGCGGCCCGAAGCGCCTCCGCCAGTTCTCGGCCATTTTGGCCAGGTCGACCAGATCAACCACGCCATCGCCGCTGAGATCGGTGCAGGAAAGATTGGTCGTTCCCATGGTGGCCAAGGCCCAGACCTCGTCATGGCTCAGTGCCCGGTCGTAAATGCAAACATTGTCCAGCAGTCCGTTGAAGTAGCGATTCATGTCGAGGTGTGCGCCAATAGCGGCGTTGGGCCCCGCCTGCGTGTTCACCGACAGGCTTATCATTTCACTGATCGTTTCGCGATAGCCGTCGACGTACAGCACCGCGTCATCGCTCCTGGGCCCGTCGAGGACAACGGCCACATGATGCCACGTGCCGTCGTTGATAATCTTTCTGCCGAGGACATAGCCGCCGCCAAATTCCTGCCGCAGTCGCCCGGCCGCATCGACCACCATCGCCCACCGCGTTCCCGTGGGATCAACCATCCCCCATCCGGCGATCGCCAC
>JACZKQ010000030.1 GCA_014859965.1 Phycisphaerae bacterium | reverse complement strand
GGGTACGAAGCATCTATGTACATGAACGACCGGATGGCCGGCCCCTATGGGCAAGGAGACTACGGGCAGCAGGGGATGACCGGCATGGGCGCCCCGGCCGCGCCGGCGGGCAATCAGGAGGAAGGCCCCGGGTTTGTGGTGGTCGTGGAAGGCTACAGTCCCTTCAAACCAGTCGGGGCACTGCTCGATCCTCACAGCGTGGGCGACGACCGGACCAAATGGGGGTTCATAACCCGGTTGGTCAACCTCGATAAGGTGATGCCGGGGTGCGAGTTCGAATTGTACAGGAAGGATGATATCAAGCATTTCACTCTCGAATCGAGGCCGGTGGATCTTTTGGACCCGAAGATGCCGGGCGGCATTGGCGTTGAGAAAGAGGTCGAGCGTGTGCGTTTGGAAGTCGATGCGACGCGGCGCGGCGCATTGGGCGCCTATCAAGAAGGCCCCCGTTACGATGAAACGAGCGAATACCGAGGCGCTGCAGGGGCGGGGCGGCAGGAACGCGTTTATGCCGAGCGGGTGCTTGTGGATCCCATGACCAACGAAGAAATGAGCAAGGTATTCGACATCATAACACAGCAGGAGATCGACGGTAACCCGGACCTGACAGAAAAGGATCTCGGTCGCAAGAAATATGATAAGCTTACGAACGAGCCTTTATTTATCGAGCGGGACTACTGGTTCAGGGTCAGCGCGAAGGTCCGGTGGAAAAAGGCGCCCGTGGTCCCGGATGCGACAACGGGAATGGGCGGATATGGTTCGGAGGGCATGAGGCGTGGTTATTAACGTCTGCATATGGCCGGTTTCGCAGCGGCCGGCGTTGAAAGGGTTGGCATCATGAGCTTTATAAAAAAGTATTCGGTTTTGTTGATTCCCGTGGGGATCGTTCTTGTAGCCGTTGTATTTATCCTGCTGACGGTGCTGACGTCTCGATCCCTTGCCGGCGATATTCAGAAGAACAGCGTAGCGGCGGCCGCACAGATAGATCGTTTGCTGAGTAATGCAGTGCCCGCCGAACAGTGGCAGGAGGAAAAGATTAAGCAGGACGCCCTCGAAGCGGACGCTACGGGTGTCGAGCAGCTCGCCCGGCAATGCTCCATGCGGGAACTGATCAGTTATCGCATTTTTCCCAAGCCCCTCGACAAGTCGCAGCAGGTCTTCGATGAATACGCCGCTCGGTACCGGGCTGCAATCGAGCAGATGGTTCGCGGGATGAAAGCCATGGAAGCGCCCAGCGAGATGGAGATACGGGATGAGATCGGTGAGAGTTCGGGGGCCAGGAGTGCTTATGCCGCCAATGCTTACAGCCGTTCACCTTCTGCGTCAAGGCCCGGTCAGGGAGATACCGCCCGTCAGGCGATGATTGATGCCGTTTGTGCGAGGCGCGCCGAGCAGATCGCGGTGTATGCCAATCCGACGGTGTTCAAATGGTATGAATACTGGGGTGATTTCAAGTTTCCGGGCGAGGACCTGGCAGTGACGGATTGCTGGAATTCACAGTTGGCGTACTGGATATACGAAGATGTGGCCGCGTCGATTAACGGGCTAAACGCCGGTTCGGCGAACGTATACGCGTCACCCGTCAAGAGACTTCTGGGGGTGACATTTTCCCAGGAAGCCGGCTATCCTGAGGCGCGAGGCGCCTACACGGGAGCACGAGGATACGGGCGCGGCGACTACGGTGAGAGTTACAGTGGGGCTATGAGAGGGGATGCGCCGGAGTACATCCGCGTTGCCGAAGGAGGCCAGCTCGGCGTCGCGGCGTGGACGGCGCGGATCTGCAACGAAGACATCGACGTGGTGCATTTCAGCGTGGCCGTGATTACCGCCTCTTCGGCAGTCATGCCCTTCATGAAGGAACTCTGCAGCGCCAAGGCGCATACATGGCGGGCTGGTCTCATCAACGAGAACGGCGCCCCCCAGACCGGGCAGCACAATCAGATTACTATCCTCAAGAGTGAAGTCATTCCGGTGGATCCCCTGGCTGCGGAAAACGCCAGTTACCGCTACGGCGACGAGGCGGTGGTCCGCCTGAATCTGGTTTGCGAGTATCTTTTTAGCCGGCCGGGCTATGACGACGCCAAGCCGGCTAAGATCAAGGAGCACCTGGGCCATGTGGAAGGCGCCCAGCAGATGGGCGGTATGGAGTCTTACGGAGGCCGAACGTCGGCGCCGTCGGGGTCCAGAGGCAGATCTTCCGGAAGACCCAGCATGGGCGATGATTTATGAGGACCGGTGCGGTCGATATACATGTTGTCGAGAATTGATTGGAAGCGGGAAAGCCTGCCATGTTGAAGAAGAAAAAAGGTAATCTGTTGGAGCAGCACGCCGAGAAACTGGTTCTGGGCGTTGCGGTGCTTATCAGTGTTGTGCTCTTAGCGGTTTTTGTGATCGGCGGTCCCAATGCGGTGAAAATCGGCGCCCGAAAGCTCGGACCCGGCGAGGTGGACCGGCAGGTCAGGGCGCAGGCTGAGCGGCTCGCGGATAAGTTGAGTGAATCGCCCACTCCGGCTGTTTACCCCGCCGGCAAGGCCAAAGAGTTGTACCTGGCCAAGCTGCAATCGCCCTTGGAAGCGGTTCCGGACTTCAAGCTGGTGGCGCCTGGCCGCACGGAGATCGCCAAAGAGGACAGAACGTACAGTGTGCCGATGGTGCCCCCGGCCCTGAATGCGGTCGCCGAGTCGATTCGCGGCGCGGCCCATGTGCCGGTAGACGAAGTAACGCCGGAAAACCCGTACGACAAAGCGTTGACCAGCCTCAAGGATATGGATCTTGTGACGGTACAGGCCAGTTTGGATGTTGCGGCGCTGTACCGGAGTTACAAGCAGAGTTTCGTGATGGGCCGCAATCTCAAAGCGGAATGGAAAGACGACGAACTGGCGACGCCGGTATTCGCATCGGTGCAGTTGCAGCGGCGGCGCATGCTGGATGCCGGGCGATGGAGCGATTGGGAGACCGTGGCCCGCCCGAAGATTGATCAGTACCGGGTACGCCTGGATATCCCGCAGCAGGTCGAGGCACTGAAGTACGACATCTCCATGCAGAAGGCGCAATTCAAGCCGTTTGCTTTTCAGCAGAATCTCCTTCAGCCGCGCCCGTATGATTACGCGTCGGCCGATGCGGTGTGGCTGACTCCGTCATTTTACAAAGAGTATGCGCAGATTCTCGATCGTGAGCAGAAAGAGGCTTTGCGATTGGAGCGCGAGCGCAGCCTGGGGACACGTGGACGGGAGACGACAGGTTATGAGGGCGGCGGCCGAACAACGGCGGGAGGGCGAGGCGGGTTGGACCCGCAAATGAACCCGACAGTGAGGGACCGGCAGGCGACGACGCGAGGTCGGCAGAATGATCCTGCTGTGCGGGGCTATGACGAATACGGCGGCGACAGCTATGGGCTTGGCGCTGACGATCCGCGCCGACGACGGCAGCGCACCACCAGCGACGTGGTGGCCGACAACATTAAGATCATCATCGATGAACGCATGCGGCTCGAGGAGTTGCGGGAGCCGCTGATTTTCTGGGCGCATGACGATACGGTCGAGCCGGGCAAAACCTATGAGTACAGGATCCGTCTTGGCGTCTTCAATCCGATTGCAGGCAAGAACTGGTTCGGCCCGACGGATCAGCAGTATAATAACCAGGTCATTCTCTGGAGTGAATTCGCAAACGTTCCGGCCGCGATTGTCATTCCTCCGATGGCGCATTTCTTCCCGACAGAACTGGCGCGCTCGACCGAAGGCGGGGTGGTTATCGAGGTAGCCAAATACCACATGGGCAATTGGCGCAAGCAGGATTTCGAAGTGCGCCCCGGTGAAATGATCGGCAAGACCGTGGACCTGAAACCGCAGGTGCCGGCGGCCGGTCGTATGGAAGGATATGACGAGTACAGCATGGGCGGCGCAACGCCGGCCCTGCCCGAAAAAATCGACTTCGGTACGGGCGCCATGCTGGTCGACGTGGTCAAGTCGGATGCGTGGACGGGGATCCGCATGGTCCGTTCGGAGTTAATAGAAGTGCTCTATACCGAAGACGGCCTGACAATGCAGCAGCGGCCTGTGCGAAAGAACAGCTGGACCGGGACCATGAAGGTGCAGTACGGCCAGATCGAAAGCGCCGCCACAAAGACGGTCCAGGTCAGCACGGCGCGCAACCAGAGCAAGGTGAATGTCTTTCAGCAGCGCGGTATAATCACATCGCCTTATCAGGGCGGCCGAGAGCGGACGGGGGGCGACAGATACATGGACGCGGGTATCGAGTACCGCAGGTAAGCCGCACACCGGCTGCGGCATTTTGCCGCTTTGTGTTAGTCAGCTTCGCCCACGGCCCGCAGGCTGATCAGCCCGTCGGGGTGCGATACGTCGCATTCCCAGTCCACATTTATGGTGCAAGGCTGCTGCGGCGCCAGGGTGACGTAATTGTCGCTGAGGCGTGCCGGTTGCTTTGCCGTGATCTGCACATCGCGGACAACCACGTCGCTGGTCAGTGTGACCCGCCATTGTCCTTGTCCGTTTCGTGCAAATTCCCTTTGAATCGTTGCCTTGGGCCAGTCCACGTACTTGTCCGGCAGGTACACGAAGTGGTTCTCCGCGACCGTTTGATCGTGGCTGTTCAACTGAAGGTGCAGTAGTGTGCGTTCAGGCTGGTGCGGGCGAACGAGCGCCTTCGGAAGGCGCAGGGGGGCAGTCGCCGAAAACGGCTGTGCGGTGATGGGCAGGTTCACGGTGTCCAGGCACTGGCCGCCGAGGTCGAGCAGGCGGCAGACGAGGGTGCCGGTCAGCGGTTCGGGCGCGTCGTTGATAACGACGGCCTGTATGATTTCCAGCGCCTCGTCCAGATCCGGTCGCGGTCCGCTCCGCGTGCTGAGTGTTATGCAGACCGGCGCAAAAAAGCGGCGGGCGTAGTAATACAGGGCTTTCGGTCTTTTCACGTGGTCTACCGCCGACCAGCTTATCGCGGGACAGCAGTCGTTATATTGCCAGAACAACACGCCGCGATTGACGGAACTGTGCATGCGCAGGTGCTCCACGTATCGCTTGATCTGCCGCGCCTGAGTCAGTTGTGTCAGATAGGCGAAGCGGTCGAGGTCCGTGGTGGGGCCGAAGAGCTCCGAAGTGTACTGAACCAGCCGTGCGTTGCCGTCGAGCTGATAGTTGTGACGGTCGAGTGTTCGGCTGCCGATGCGCAGTTCGTCCGCCGAGCAGAAGCTGCCAAGGGTCTGAGCCTCGGGCAGTGATTGCAGGCCGAATTCGGTGACGAATCGCGGGATGCGATCACCATCGACGTACTCTCGCGAGGGGCGATTGCCGCTCCAGATCTGCCACTGGTGGACCGTTCCCGATTGTATGGCGTTCATTTTCCGCCCCGCGCCAAACGGCGTCGTAGGGATGTAGTCTCGTTCGCGGTCCAGCTCCGACAGCAGTGCCGGCAGGAGCTTGTGATAAATCGGTTTGCCGTGGAATTTCTTGCCTTTTCCGAGCCGGCCCGCTTCATGGAGCCAGTCGATTTCATTATTGCCGCACCACAGGGCGACCGACGGATGATTCCGCAGACGCTTGATGACGGCGGCGGCTTCGGCCCCGATGGTGTCGAGATACCACTGGCGATCCGGGTAGTAGGAACACGCGAACATGAAATCCTGCCAGATAAGGATGCCGAGTTCGTCGGCGAGATCATAAAAGTCGTCGTTTTCGTAGTAACCGCCGCCCCAGACGCGAAGCATGTTGATGTTTGCGGCCGCGGCGTCCCTGAGCAGCGTCTCATAGTCGGCGCGCCGCTGGGCGCCGGCGAACAAGGTCACCGGGATCCAGTTGGCGCCGCGGGCGTAGACCGGCTGCTGATTGACTTCAAACCCGAAGCTTTCCCCTTGAGCGTCCGGTGTCCGATTGACGCGCACCGAGCGAATGCCGAATCGGGTATGCACGTGATCAATGCACTGATCCGAGGCGAACAGTCGCACGTCCAGATCATACAGAACAGCGGGTCCATAGCCGTTCGGCCACCACAACTCCGGGTTCTGGATGCGCAGGAGAGTCGACTGGCGGTCATGGCCTCGGTGAAACGTCAGCGTCTGGGTGATCGCCTGTCCGTGGCCCGACAATTGCAGGGTGCAGGTCAAGGGGCAGGCATCGACGGCCGCGGCGGTCTGCATATCGAGCTGCAGGGCGATAGCGACGTCCGCACAGGTTTCGCTGCAGTCGATCGTACGGACGTGAACGTCCTCGATGCGGGCGGCCGTAATGCCTTCTACGCGGACCGGCCGAAATATGCCGCAGCCGGGCAAGGCGGGGCACCAGTCCCAGCCGAACTGGTACTGGGCTTTGCGGATGTACGGGCGGCAAGAATAGCCGAAGCTCGATTCGGTGAGTTTGCCGTAGCGGTTCATCAGCGTCTCGGCGTGCGCCGCGGCGGGGTTGAACTTGACGAGCAGTCGATTGTCCCGCGGCTCAAGCAGGCCCGTTATATCAAAACGGTGAGCGATGAACATGTTATCGGTTTTGCCGATGAGTTTGTCGTTGAGCCACACCTGGGTAATGGTATCGAGCCCGTCGAAGACAAGATCAACGCGGTCGCAGCCGAGCAGGTGCTCGTCCGCATCGAATTGTTTGCGGTAAATCCACGGTTTTTCGCTGATGTGGATGTAGTCGGCAGGGTGCGCGTCGATGTCGGCGAGGTCGATCTGGCCGGCGTCGATCAGGCTGGTGTAAATAGACGAGGGCACCTGCGCCGGCAGCCAGCCCTCGCCATCGAGATCGCGCATGCGGCGGGCGCTGGAAGGGTACTGGCGAAATTGCCATTCACCGGTCAAATCCTGAACATGTCTTGCCATGGGGTCGGGCCTCGCGTCCTGATCAAACAGTCGATTATACATGACGGCCAAATTCAAAGCAATAAATATTTTAACGTCCGATATTAAGCGCGACGTGCTGGTGCAGAATACGAACGCCGGGCGGGATGAAGAACCAAAGTTTGACAAAAGCCCGGTTTTCTGATATCATAAAATATTACAGATGAAGTGCTTACAGTGTTGTCGCGCCCAATCGACACGCTCGCGAACGTGTTTACGGAGGCAGGAAGATGCGCAAGTGCATTGGACACCATTTCGTATTGTGTGTGCTTATCCTCATAATTACGGCAGGTGTGTCGGGACAGACGCATCCGACGGGGGATCTGAACGAAGACCACAAGGTGAATTTTGCAGACCTGCTTCTCTTAGCGGAACGGTGGCTCGATCCGCACTGTTATGTGCCGGCCTGCCCGGTGGACCTCGACGGCGTTGATGGGGTGAATTTCCTGGATTTTGCGCGTCTGGCGGCCAACTGGCGAGTGCGGGGCATGTCGGCGGTGATCAGTGAATTCATGGCCGCCAACGGCAGTCAGCTTCCACTCGGCCCCGGCGAACTGCTGGACGAAGACGGCGATTCCTCCGACTGGATCGAGATATATAACCCCACCGACGAGGTGATCGACCTGAGCGGGTGGCATCTGACGGACGATGCCTCCGAGCTGACTCAGTGGCGGTTTGGTGACGGCATTCTGCTGAATCCGTACGAGTTCTTGATCGTGTTCGCATCGGGCAAGGACCGGCCGGCCGCGGGCGCTCCGCTGCATACGAATTTTCGGCTGAGTGCTGACGGCGGGTATCTCGCCCTGGCCGATGATAAGGGGCGGGTAGTACACGCCTACGCCAACGGCTATCCGCGGCAGTTGACGAACATTTCCTATGGCCTCCGCCAGTACGGCCGGACCCTGGTGCCGCCGGGGGCGACGGCGGCCTACCATGTGCCGCGGCAGGAGGATGCTGCACTGGACTGGAAGGGCGTTTCCTTTGTGGATACCAATTGGCAGCGGGGCTCGACCGGTCTCGGGTTCGGATTCGGCGGCGCGCCGCGGGTTGCCTACAACGACTGCGTTTACAGTTCGGGTCAGTACATCGGCGAGAACGTAACCACCTACGGCATCGGAAACGGTTTTTCCGGTCTGACCAGTGGACCGCTCATCGATCAGGCGACCGGCGAGGACATGGGCATCACCGTAGCCTTCACGCAGAGCGGCGGAGTCAACTGGCAGGCAGCGGGTACCGGAGGACGCGATTGCGCCGTCGGCACTGACGCATACGCCACATTCGGCACAATTGCGGACATGACCGGGGTGATCTACTACGGGGCCGTGGGCTGGTGGGTCGACCTGACATTCACGGGTCTCGATCCATCCACGGAATACACCTTTGCCACGTCGTCCGCTCGCGGCGCCTATGACAATCGGTATACCGTGTACACGTTGATCGGGGCGGACACATACGCCAATGCCAGCACCAGCGGAGTCGCCGTGCTGGCCGAAAACAAGGTACGTTTCAACACGGGTGACAACCTTGCGGAGGGATACGTCGCGCGATGGACGGGCATTACCGCGGCCGACGGAACATTCACGGTGCGCGCCGAGGCCGACCCGTCGAGCCCGGATGGGCAAAGGGCCTATGCGTTCGACGTTTTCATGCTGCAGGGCGGCATGGGAGGCGAGAACCTGCGGGCGCAAATGCTCGATGTCAGCGCCTCATTGTGGACGCGTCTTGCGTTTGACCTCGGCGAGGGGGAAGCGGACCTCTTCGATACGCTGACTCTGAGCATGAAATACGACGACGGCTTCATTGCATATCTGAACGGTGTGGAAGTGGTCCGCGACGGCCTCGTCGGCGAACCGCAATGGGATTCGCACGCGGGCCAGGACCGCCCGGACACCCTGTCGCGACAATGGGCGCGATTCGATCTCTCCGATCACATTCGCAATCTCCGTGAGGGGCGAAATGTACTGGCGATTCACGCACTCAACGACAGCGCCGGCGATCCGAACTTCCTGGTGCTGCCGGAGTTGACGGCGGCCAGCAGCCTCGGCGTGCCGCAGTATTTCACGACGGCGACTCCGGGTGCCCTGAACGTGCCGGGTGCGCTGGATATCGTCGCCGATACCACATTCAGTATGGACCGCGGCTTCTACGATGCGCCCTTCACGGTGGAGATCGGTACCCAAACGGCGGGCGCGACCATTCACTTCACGACCGACGGCACGTGGCCCGATGAGACCCGCGGGCAGGCGTACACGGGGCCGTTCACCGTGGACAAGACGACCACGCTTCGGGCGATGGCCTTTAAGCCCGGCTGGCTTTCCACGAACGTGGACACACAGACCTACATCTTCCTCGACGACGTGCTCGCCCAGCCTGCCGCTCCCGCGGGTTTTCCGGGCGGCTGGGACTATGGGATGGACACGAAAGTCGTCACGCCCAATCTGGCGACGTTGAAGGAGGATCTGAAATCGCTGCCGACGATGTCGCTGGTGCTGGACGTCGGCGACCTTTTCGGCCCCAGCGGCATTTACACCAACTGGGGCAGCCAGGGGCCGGGATGGGAGCGAGCCGGGTCGCTTGAGTTGATTCATCCCGACGGCTCGGACGGCTTTCAGGTCAATTGCGGCGTGCGAATCTACGGCGGCGTGGGCCGGCAGGAGGCCAAGAAGACATTCCGCCTGCTGTTCAAGCGCATGTACGGCGATTCCAAGCTGCGCTATCCGCTGTTCGGCCCGGATGCCGCCGATGCCTTCGACACCATTATCCTGAGGGCGAACTTCAACGACGGCTACGTGTGGGGCGGCGCCGCGTCGCAGTATATCCGCGATGAGTACATTCGCCGGCTGCAGATCGCGCTCGGCCATCCCACGGCGAGAGGCACATTTGTCCACCTGTATGTGAACGGATTGTACTGGGGGCTTTATAACCCCGTGGAGCGGCCGGATACGGCTTTTTCGGCGAGCTATTATGACGGGGCCAAAGAGGACTGGGACGGCATTAACTCGGGAGAACCCACGGGCGAAAGTCAGACGGCCGCATGGAATACGCTGATGAGTCTTGCCGGAGAAGGACTTTCAACCAACGCCGCTTACCAGAAGATACAGGGCAGGAATCCGGACGGCAGCGACAACCCAAATCTTGAAAACTACCTCGACGTGGAAAGCTACATCGCTTTTCTGATCGCCAACTTCTACGGCGGCAACAACGACTGGATGAGCCACAACTGGTATGCCGGGCGGCTCCGCGGCCCCGACAGCACCGGCTGGAAGGCATACACGTGGGATGCCGAATGGGTGATGGGCATCGGCTCGGGTCTGGGCCAGAACAGCGTAAATCACACCACGACGAGCAACTTTTTGCTCAAGCCCTACACCGCGCTGCGCCAGAATGCCGAGTTCCAACTGCTGTTCGCCGACTACGTACACAGGGCCTTCTTCAACAGCGGCCTGCTGTACGTCGATGCCGCCGCGCCCGGCTGGGACCCCGCCCATCCCGAGCGCAACCGGCCCGCGCAGGTGTATGCGGCGATGGCCGCTCCGATCGAACGCGCCATGATCTGCGAATCGGCCAGATGGGGTGACGCCAAGACCGCCTCGCCCTATACGATTGCCGACTGGCGATATCACCGCGACTGGATGCTGCACACGTACATGCCGCAGCGCTCGGCCATTGTGCTCGATCAGTTGAAAAACGCCGGGCTCTATCCGGGTGTACCGGCGCCCGTGTTCGCCGTCAATGGCCAGCCTCGGCACGGCGGCCAGACGGCCACGGGGGACGCGCTTGCGATGACTGCGCCTCAGGGCACGGTTTACTACACCACCGACGGCAGCGATCCGCGCACGCCCTCATGGGCGTCTGTCACGGGTGAGATGGTGACGCTGATCGCCGAAACCGCCGCGAAGCGTTACATCGTGCCTACGGGCCCGCTGGCCTCGGAAACAGTGCCCGGAACAATCCTCCGCGAATACTGGCTCAACATCGACGGAACGGACATCGCCTCGCTTACGAGCAATCCCGCGTATCCGGAGAATCCCAGCGGCCAGACGGAAGCCGCGACGTTCGAAGGGCCTGTGGACTGGGCGGAGAACTACGGCACCCGCATACGCGGCTATCTGCATCCGCCGGCTGATGGCGATTACACGTTCTGGGTTGCAAGCGACGATGCAGGCGAGTTGTGGCTCAGTCCCAACGCGACGAGCGGAAATGCAACGAGGATCGCGCATGTGCCCGGCTGGACGTCGTCGCGGCAGTGGACCAAATATCCCGAACAGAAGTCGGCCGCAATAACGCTGACAGCAGGCAAGAAATACTATATCGAGGCCCTCCACAAGGAGGGCGGCGGAGGCGACAACATCGCCGTTGCGTGGCAGGGGCCCGGCCTCATCCAGCAGGTGATCGACGGGCGGTACCTGTCGCCGGCGAGCACCGAGTGGAACAGCGTCAGCTACGACGATTCCGTTTGGCCGAGCGCGACGGGTACCATAGGTTACGAGGCGGCGCCCGGTGATCCGGTGAATTACGCGGATCTGATTCATACCGATATCAGAACGGCCATGCACAACGTCAACACCACATGCTATGTGCGGATTCCGTTTACCCTGGTGCACGCCGATTACAACAATCTGTCGCTCCGCCTGCGGTACGACGACGGGTTTATTGCTTATCTGAACGGCGCCGAGATACTTCGCGTGAACATCGATCCGTCCGCACAGGTGAACTGGGATTCGGCGGCGTCGCTGGAGCGGGATGATGCAGCGGGTCGGCAGGTGGAGACCTTTGATTTGTCGGCTCATCTCACATCGCTGCGTGTGGGAAACAACGTGCTCGCCATTCACGGGCTCAACGCTGATGCCGCAGACAGCGATTTCCTGCTGTCCGTCGAACTGGTCGCGCATGAAGTCAGCCAGGGCGACGTCGCCCCGACGGCATTACCGTACACAGGTGCAATTGAGCTGACTCGGAGTATACACGTCAAGGCCCGCGCATTCAACGGCACATGGAGCGCTCTCAACGAAGCAACGTACAGCGTCGGGCCGGTCGCGGACAATCTGCGTCTTACCGAAATCATGTATCATCCGGCATTCATGGGCGAGGCGACCGATCGCGACGCTGAGTTCATCGAGTTGAAGAACATCGGGACTGAAAGCATTAACCTCAATCTCGTTCGCTTTCTGAAAGGAATCGATTTCACGTTCGGCCCGACGGACCTTGCTGCGGGCGAGTACATCACGGTCGTTAAGGACCCGGCGGTATTTATGGCGCGTCATCCGGAATTTTCAGGTGCGATGGCAGGTCCGTGGTCGGGCAGCCTGGACAACGCCGGCGAGCGCATCGTGCTGGTCGACGCGGCCGGACGCGTCATCCACGACTTCAAGTTCAAGGATGGGTGGTTCGATATCACCGACGGCGACGGCTTTTCACTGACGGTGCGCACCCCTTCCGTTACGCCGCCCCAAGACTGGGGCCTGAAAACGACATGGCGGCCCAGCGCCGCCGCAGGGGGTTCGCCGGGATTTGACGACACGGGGTTCATCCCCGAGCCGGGCGCCGTCGTCATCAATGAAATCCTCGCCCATTCACATGCGCTCGACCCCGACTGGATTGAACTGTACAACACGACGGACGCGCCCATTGTATTAGGCGGGTGGTTCCTTAGCGACAGCGCGTCCAATCTGATGAAGTACGAGATCGGGCCGGATGTTTCGATTCCGGCCGGCGGCTGCGTGGTCTTTTACGAGCACCAGCATTTCGGCAACAGCAACGATCCGGGATGTCGTCAGCCGTTCGGGCTCAGCGAAAACGGAGAGACGGTTTGCCTTCGGTCGGGGCAGGGGGGTGTCCTTACAGGTTATGCCGAGCAGGAAGATTTCGGAGCATCCGAGACGAATGTAGCCTTTGGACGCTATCAGAAGAGTACCGGCACATTTAACTTCGTCGCGATGAGCAGCAACACGCCCGGCGGCCCCAATGCGTATCCCAAGGTGGGGCCCGTGGTGATCAGTGAGATTATGTACAACCCGGCCGCCGACAGCGAGGCCGAATATGTCGAACTGCTCAACATCAGCGGTGCTCCCCTCGCACTGTACGATTTCCTCACCGGCGAGCCATGGAAGTTTCAGGACGAGGGAGGCATTGATCTGCCGATCCTCGACGCCCAGGGCCGGCCGATAACCATGGCGGCCGATGAGCGTATTCTGCTCGTCAAAAATAGCACAGCCTTCGCTGCCGCGTTCGCCTCGCCCGCCCAGACGCAGATCGTGGCATGGGGCACAGGCTCCCTGAGCAACGGCGGCGAACGCATACAACTGTCCATGCCCGGCGATGTCGACAGCAAGGGCGTTCGGCAATACATCCGAGTTGACCGCGTCGTATACAGCGATGGGTCTCACCCGCTCGGCGACGACCCCTGGCCCGCCGGCGCCGACGGCGGCGGAGCGTCGCTCGTGCGCATCGACAACAGTGCCTACGGCAACGACCCGGTCAACTGGCAGGCCGGTGTACCTTCACCCGGAGATTAAAGGGGCGTTGGCACGAGAAGATCAGAACATAAACTGCCCGGCCGCCTGTTTTGCCAGGTGATCGGACAGAAGAGCGTTGCTGCATCGCTGCCGGTTGGCAACGAGACGCCGGTCACCGCACGGGCGAAACCAACAGCAAATCCTCGATCACCGCGGCCAGTTCCGCAGGCGGCATTTTGTAAACCAGGTAAGCATGATTGGAAGGCGGCCCCTCGATCCATTGGTTGCTCCCATCCGCCCGACCCACACACGTGCCCTCCGTGCCGACGGTGAAATAATCGGACAGCCCCCGCACTGCGTACAGCACGGCGATGAGGTCCCAACTCGACCGTTCGCTCACCTTATTGGCCGCAAAAAAGTTGCGATAAAAAGCCGGCACCGGATTGTCCTTAGGCCCCTCGGCCGTCAGCCGCCCACCGGTCATAACGTCCATCCCCAAACCCGTAAACATGATCTTCCCCGGCCAGTCCCTGATCACTTTGTGTGCGGCCGCCCCGTCCATGGTGAAATTATACTCTCCCTCGGCCTTGGGCGAGTTCGGCCATTTGCCGCCCATTGAGACCAACTCTTTGACCTTCGCCTGAACCAGTTCTCGTCCGCTGAGCGAACTGTACTGATCCGGCGCACTGTCCAGCAGGTTCGCCATGTTCGTCAGCCATCCCACAACCACGATCACCACGCTCCGGTCCGGCTGCGCCGCCAGGATTTGACGGTACAAAGCCACCGCATCCGGGGCGTCCTCGCTGGCCGCCAGATCATGCGGGTAGTCGCCCACGCTGGCATGGTACCATTCCTCAGGATCGGGGCCCGTTCTCGACGCCCCGATGGGCAGGTCGCCCCGCCCGTAATACGTATTAATCACGTCGATCGCCGGCGCACTCCACCGATTCGAGTTGGCGCTCATCGTCGCCAGAATCTCCGCCTCGCCCCGATCCGCCATGACATGGAGTATCGCCAGTGCCCCTGCGTCATCCACGTCGGTGCCAATGTCCGTGTCAAAGATAACCGCCACGGCCTGCCGCCCGTCTATACGCTCGGCGCTCCTGCACCCCCCGGGCAGTATCGCAGCCAGTCCAATTACAGCCGTGCTCACAGCAAAACGCAGGAAGTCATATCTGGCAATCACAATCCACACTCCAATCAAACAAAACAATCTGACCGCTATCCCTGTTCTGTACTCCGCATCAAGCCGCGGATCAGTGTGCCGCGGTTCGTTCCTATAATTTGCCGTAAGTTTCGCCCGGCCGATCGTCTGTTCGGAACGGCGACGCGGGCAGCCCGGCCTTGTTGAACAGGTTCGGCTCGGCGCTGTTTTGCCATCCGTAACGCACCGCCGCAGGCTTCTTCACCGCCTCGCTCGAAACAACAATCGTTTCACCGTCGATGACGGCGTCCGCGGGCACAAAATCGCCCTCCGCTTCGGCAATCGTGAAATAGGTCAGCGGGCCGTCTTTGGCCGCCAGACCGCCAGCGGCATAGTCAAAGAACAGGCGAATTCTGTCGCCTTCGACTTTCATGCCTTTGTAGAGCGGCCCCGAGTAGACGATATCCTGACGACCGTAATCCTTCGCCAGCGCCCACAGCGCCAGGCGCTTGCCCACGTCCTGCTTGTTCCGGGGGTGAATGTCCTCGGGATCGCCGATGTCCATCGTCACCGCCATGCCGGTGTTGACCGTGTTCCGAAGCGCGATCAATTGAGCCTCGCGAATCTCCGGCGTCTGCCCTTTGTATGGGGCGATCTGCACAAAATAGAACGGGAAAGCGCCCTGTTTCCAATCCTGACGCCAGTTGTCGATCATCGCCGGAAAGAGCGTGCGGTACTGGTACGCCCGTCCGGCGTTCGATTCGCCCTGGTACCAGATCGCGCCGCGTATGCCGTACGGAATCAGCGGGGCGATCATCGCGTTATAAAGGCCCGCCGGCGAATGCGGATGCCCCGGTCCGTAAGGTTGCCCCGGATAAGCGGGTGCCCTCGTGCCGTCGGCCTTTGCCTGGGCAGAGGCCTTTTTCCACTCTTCTACACGATTCTGATAATCGCTCTGGACCTGCTCCCAGGTGTCGAGCACCTTCTGGTAACGGTCGAGAATCGGCTTGAAGTCGTCATTAGCGCCGAGGATCTCGCGCCGTGTCCACGCCTCGGCGGGCGTGCCGCCCCAGCTTGTGTGGATCAGCCCCACCGGGACGTTCAATTCATTGTGAAGCTCGCGGCCAAAGAAGTAAGCCGCCGCCGAGAAACCGCCCACGGCCTCCGGGCTGCATTCCTGCCACGAACCTTCGCAGTCGTCCTGCGCGGTCTCGGCGACCTTGCGCGTCACGTGGAACAGGCGAATGCCCGGGTACTTCGCATTGGCGATTTCTTCCTGGGCGTTGTTCGAACTGCTGACGGTCCACTGCATGTTGGATTGCCCG
The DNA here is from genome assembly GCA_014859965.1 of Phycisphaerae bacterium. Lineage (GTDB taxonomy): Bacteria > Planctomycetota > Phycisphaerae > Sedimentisphaerales > Anaerohalosphaeraceae > JACZKQ01. The sequence goes on along the minus strand of JACZKQ010000030.1, from coordinate 68,319 downwards.
GAGCCGACCCAGACTTCACCGATAAGTATGTTGTCAAGAACGGTCGCGCCGTCCCTGTCGGAGATGGTAATGCAGTAGGGTCCGCCGGCCGCGGGTGTGGGCAGGACAACCTGCCATCTGCCGTTGTCGCCTGCCGTAGCTTGACGCTGAGTCCAAAGCCAGGAAGCCCGAACATAGACCACCCGGCCCGGATCGGCCCATCCCCATATCGGCGCCTCGAAACGCTGCTGCATGACCATGTTCGAGCCGATCACCGAAGGCAGACGCACCGCCCCATCGACCGAGACCGCCAGAGCCAAAACAGACAAACATAAGACAACCAGTGATGCTCTCGCTGCTTTCATGACAACCTCTCCTTTTCCAGACAAAGTGCGTTCCACGTGCAATTACACGATTTTACCGCCAGACCCCGCCAAACGCACGCGAAAACCTGGTATCATCAGGGCTTGTCGCATTCGCCGGACGTCCGCATCCCAAAACCCGCCCTGCGGCGAGCTTGGAGAGCAAAACCGTTTGGGCAGAGGCCAAAATCGGGAGCATCTTTTCGCCGGGGGGGGATTTTGGTCTCTGCTCTGAAAAGAATCACGCGGCGGACTCCATGCGTGTCGCGGTTACCTTGTAGCCCAAGCTTTCCAAACGCCGGATGTGATGCTTGACCGCCGAGTCGGATTGGCGTTTGTCAAGGTAATCACCTCCGAGTTCCTTATACGCGCAGCCTCTGGACAGCATATGATAAACCGTTACCAACAACGAGTGCCCCACGGCGACCAGAGCCCGCTTTTTCCCGCGCCGGCCGGCCAGACGACGATATTGCGCCTGGTAAGACGAATTCTTCTTATGAGTTGCCGCCCAACCCGCCTGCACCAAGGTCGCTTTCAGCCATCGGCTGCCGCGGGTCGTCTTGCCGCTCTTGCGTTTGCCGGCGCTTTCATGGCTGCCCGGGCAGATGCCCGCCCAAGAGGCCAGATGCCCGGCCGTCGGGAATCGGGACATATCGATGCCGATCTCTGCGATCAGATTCTCCGCCGCCCGTCGCTCAAACCCCGGCACCGTCATGACCGCTTGGATTGCCGCTTTAAAAGGGCCGCTGATCTCCTCGATTCGCTGGCTGAACCGCTCGATGCGACGTTCCAGGTCCTGCAGTTGATCCATCAGTTCGGCCAGGACAAAGCGGTGATGGTCCGTCACATGACCTTGCAGAGCAACGCGGAGGGTGGGGATCTTCTTGCGCAGCCGGCACCGTGCCAGTTCCGCCATCTGCTCCGGCGTTTGTTGGCCGTCGATCAGCGCCCGCAGCATGTCCCGACCGCTGGCCCCCAGAATGTCCGAGGCCACCAGTCCCAACTTGATGTTCGTGTCCTCCAGCGTCTTGTGAATTCGGTTGACTACCGCAACCTGCTGAGCCACCAGTTGCGCTCGGTGCCGCGTCAGGTCGCGCATGTCTCGTTGCGGCCGGTCCGGCACAAAGCTCGCATTCAAAAGGCCACATTGCAGTAACTGGGCCAGCCACTGGCAATCCTTGACGTCGGTCTTCCGGCCGGGCACGTGCTTGACGTGCTGGGCGTTGACCAGAAGGACCGTAAAATGGCCCTCAAGGATGTTATAGATCGGCTTCCAGTATACCCCCGTCGATTCCATCGCCACCTGCGTAACCCCCTTGGCCTTCATCCAATCCGCCAGCCCAAGCAGGTCCCGCGTCATCGTGCCAAAGGAACGCAGTTCCTGGAGGGTGCGTCCATCCTGGCTGCGCCAACGCACACACGCCTGAACGCTGGCGCTATGCACGTCCAGGCCGCACACACTGTCATAAATCGCTTCCATTGTCGGTCTCCTTATAACGGCCCGCTGCGATGGAGGACATCGAAAAGCAGACAGTCTGCTCTGCGTGCTCATCCCAACAAGGGAGGCGACAGTCCTGGGTTCATGGCGATGCCCAGACCAGACTGGGGCGCGAGCTCGCGGCACCACAGAGGTACGGCCTCGGTCCATCGCGGGCCCTCCGAAGACCAGTATATCCAAACTCGAAGCCCTTTTCATTCTTCCGGGTGTCCCCGCGGGGGACATGATTGACTGGGGTATCAAACGGGGGTTATGACGCAGGCGGCGCTGCTGCTTTACCGGCTGACGGGGGATGACAGTTACCTGCAGGAAGCGCAGGTGATGGGGGCGGCGATGGAGCATGAGTTTGTCAACAAGGACACGCATGCCCTGAAGCAGACGGGCAAGTGGGGCGGCCACGACATGACGAATGCGTATGTGGCGCTTTATGAGGTCGACCGGAATCGGCACTGGCTCAATATCGCGGCGGGGTACCTGGAGTATCTTTATGTCAACGGCAGGGATGCGGCGACGGGGCGTTATCCGACGAGCTGGGATCGTGTGGGCGGTGCGCCTTCGAACGGATTGATCGACAATGCGTCCGCGGCGCGGGCGTTGTGGAAGATGGCGGGTACGGTTGGCGGGGCTGCGCCGGTTTATGTGAATATCGTGAATCGTGCGTCGGGGCGGTGTTTGCGAGTGTATGCGTCGCAGACGGCCGACGGGACCGGCGTGGTGCTCTACGATATCAGCTCGACGTCCACGTCGCAGATGCTTGCGCTGACGGATCAGGGCAACGGTTATTACACGATACGAAGCTGGTCGTCGGACAAGGCAGTGGAGCCTTTGGGCAGCCAGACTGCCGACAATACGACTGTGGTTATCAACCGGGCCGATGCGAGGCAGTATGCGCAGCAGTGGCGTTTGATCGATCTGGGCAACGGGTACTTCAATATTCAGAACCGGCTGAGCGGCAAATCGATGCAGCCTCGTTTTTCGGGGACTGCGAACAATACGCAGGTCGTGACCAATACAACGGAAGCGGACCTGGTCGCCCAGCAGTGGCGGTTGGCGGGATACACGGCGCCTACTTCGATTACGCCGTATGTGTCGATGGATGAGGGGGGCCGGTGGGATCAGACGGACCGGACGACTGCGGAGGGAGGGGACCGCGTGATGCTGAAGGGCGAGGCGCCGGGCGACGGGATGTGGCAATGGACGGGCCCCAACGGCTTCAGTGCGACGGGACGCGTTGTGACGCTGGAGCATCTTCGTACGCGCGAGTCGGGCAACTATGTTGTCACGTTCACCAACGCCGGCGGGGCTGAAAGCTACAGCGTCGTTCGTGTCAATGTGGCGGCGGCGGCAAAGCTGTTTCAGCACTGCAGTTATGGCGGCTGGATGGCGGGATTGGGCGTGGGGGCTTATACAACAGCGGACCTGGCGGCGTCAGGGGTGGGGAACAATGACGCTTCATCGATCAAGGTTGCTCCCGGGTATACGGTGACGTTGTTCGACTACAACAATTTCCAAGGGCCGATGCTTGTCAGGACGTCCGACGACGATTGTTTTGTAGACGAAGGGTGGAATGACCGGGCATCGTCTTTGATCATCGAGGGCGCGCCTGGTGCGGCGGCGCATTGGCGGTTCGACGAGGGCGGGGGTACGACAATCGTCGACGCATCGGGTTACGGGCGGAACGGGACTTGCGTGAACATGGAGGAAGGCAGTTGGGGGGCCGGCAAGCGGTGCGGCGGGCTTTCGTTCGACGGGGTTGACGATTCGGTCCGGGTCATCGGTTATTCCGGTGTTATCGGGGATGCGGGGCGTACGTGCATGGCGTGGATCAAGACGACGCAGGTGTCAGGCGAAATCCTCAGTTGGGGGCGGGAAGCAAGGAGCAGGAAGTGGATTGTTCGGGTGGATGAGAGCGGACGGCTCCGTGTCGAGGTGCAGGGAGGGTACGCCATAGGAACAGCGATCATCAATGACGGTCTGTGGCATCACGCGGCCGTGGTTATTGAAGACGATGAGTGCGCCGACATCGCCGATGCTAAGCTGTATGTTGACGGCCGCCGGGATGCGCTCAGTGCGTGGAGTGCTCGACCTGTCCACACGGAGGCGTACCAGAATGTACGGATAGGCGTTTTTGTTGCAAGTCAGCGCTACTTCGAGGGACAGATTGACGAGGTGCGGATTTACGACCGGCCGCTGAACTCAGAGCGTATATGGGAATTGTTTCTGGAACACGCGTTAGTCGGCGACGTGGAGGCGGACGGCGTTGTCGATCTGCGTGATTTTGCGGCGCTGGCCGAGCGGTGGCGGAATACGGATTCGTGTGACGGGGATCTGAACTGCGACTGCTCGGTGGATATGGAGGATTTTGCTATTCTGGCAGGCGAGTGGCTGAGCAGAGTGGAGTGATCGTGCCTGCGTGATACGTGAAGAGGGTCAGGCCTTGCCTTGCGGCTGGGCCTGACCCTTTTTGTGTTTTGTTACTGCGAACGCAACCCGCCGCACTTCCGTGCGGGGGCTAACAACCCGTTGCACTTGCAACCCGCCGCACTTGGGTGCGGCAGCTAAGCTCCGAGGGCGGCTTTGCAGAACTGGACGCAGGTTGTTACTTCTTTTACCGGGTTGGAGTCTGCCGGGACTTTGTATTCGAGCTCGATGTCCGCGGGGAAGGTGAGCTTGTTCTGCTTCATGTAGTTGAGTACGAGTGCGACGGGGGTGTCGCCCTGGCCGAAGGGCATGTTGGGGCCGTTGTTTACTTTGCGGTCCTTCAGGTGCAGGCTCAGGATGCGGTCCTTGTACTTTTCGATGAAGGGGATGGGCGAGCAGTTGGTGCCTGCGACGTAGTGGCCGATGTCGAAGTTGATGCCGAGGTACTTGCCGTGGGAGAGCATTGGGCCGTCGTAGGTGTCGGGCTTTAGCTGGGTGTGGTTGTGGAAGCCGATCCAGATTTTGTGCTTGTCGGCGAGCGAGCCGAGGCGTTTGGCGGCGTTCTCATCCATTTCGCGGGTGATGCCTTTGGCGCCGAGGGCCTTTGCGGCGTTGAAGTAGTGTTCGATCTGGGCGTCGGACATGCCGGCGTCGCCGATGTTGCCGAACTTGACAATGTGGATGTTGACGCCGGCGTCGCTGTACATTTTGCGGAGATCGGCGTATTTCTGCATGGCGTCGGCGCCTCGGCCGGCGAATTTCTCGGCGGCGTCGCCCATGAGTTCGACGGAGCTGAGGCCGCAGGCGAGGAGGTAGCCGAGGAGGTCTTCGGCGGAGCTGGGGGTGCCGCGGTAGCTGTAGGTGATGACGCCGATCTGGACGCCGTTGAATTTGGAGTTCGGTTGGTCGGCCGGGGCGGCGAAGGTGAGGCCGGGCACGGCGGCCGCTGCGCCGACGGCGGCGGCGGCCTTGATGAAGGTTCGTCTTGACGATTGCTGCATGGTTTTACCTCCTTAGGTAATGGGTCATTGTCTGTATTTGCCGGTATGGCGTTGCTGATTCTACCCTTTTTGGGGGCGTCTTGTCAAGGCTGCGAAGCGGGCGGCCAGGGCACACGCATTCTCCTCATAACTCGCTGGGCAGCCGGCGCCGGGAGGACCGAGCAAAACCGCTCGGGGCCCCAGAGGCCAAAATCCCCCCCCCCGGCGAACAGATGCTCCTGATTTTGGCCTCTGCCCAACCGGTTTTGCTCTCCATTGTCGCCGCATGTTGGGTTTGGGATGCCGGAGAATGCGATAGCCGTTTGCTGGTTTTCTTTCTGGTAACAGGCTGACGGGGCCGTACGCCGAAGGGCAAGTAAGCACGGGCAAGATGCCCATGCCACGGGTGAACAAATTTTTTGTAGCGTTTTCGTGCCTGGGGCGTCTTTGTCTGTATGTGGGCTTGTTTGTCCTTGTCGCAGGGATATAATGGAAAAGCGATCCGGATCGCGACCGGGCCGCATCCGTAACATCATTTAAAGGGAGGTGCTGCTTATGTTCAGTTCAAGAATTTCTCGAAGGCCGCTGGTGTTGACTCTTGTTGCGGGCCTGCTATGCATTCAGGTTTTGCCGGTTCTGGCCCAGGAGACGGCGGACAATCCGCTGGCATTCGTCCCGGCTGATTGCCTGTTCTGCGTGCGAATCAACAACTTCGACGGCGCCATGGCGTCGGTCGACAAGTACGCTGAAGGTCTTGCCCCGGTGCCCGTGGGCCTGGCCATGCTGGCGCGCATGCCGCTGGCCCAGATCGTAGGCGATCCGATGCTGAAGAACATTCGGTTTGACGGCGACTTCGTCATCTTCGGCGCAGCGGCGGGCACGAGCGAGGACGTCAAGAAGAACGCGTTTGTGGCCGTACTCCTGCCGGTCACCGATTACGAGAGCTTCCTCCGCGACCACCCCGGAGCCTCCGCACCTGACGACAACGGCATTTCGAAGCTTAGCGCCGGCGACGATAAGCCCATAAGCCTAATCCGCAAGATGGGGTCCTTCGCCCTCCTCGCGCACAAAAATTACTACGACAAGGTGGTCGCCGTATCCGGGTCGCTCGACGGCGGCCGAAGCGTGGCCGATGTGCTGGATCGCCGCCGCGGGCGGGCGTCGGCCCAGGCGCCGATATGGGCCTACGGCAACGTGCAGCGAGTCGGGGAGGTGTTTGGACCCACCGTATACGCGGGCATAGACAAGACCAAAGCCCAACTCGAGAAGATGAGCGGCGAGAACGCGGGTATGGCATCGGCGGGCAATGTGATGGACATGTATGTCGAGATGTTCAAACTGGTCTTCCAGGAAGTGGATTCCGTCACGTGGGCGATACGGCCTGACGGCGAGGTATGCCGCGTTGCGACCGATCTTGTGCCCGTGAAAGGCGGGGAATTGGAACAGATACTGAACAGTTCGTCGCCGCCGAGAGGCCCGATCGCTCTTCTGCCGTATCTGGGCAATGGCGCGATGATGAACATTGGCGTAAAGAACGACAGGCCGCTGCTGAAGCGGTTTTATGACGACATGTTTACCGTGTTCAAAGCGATCAGCGGCGGTGCGATTAAGCAGGAGGACATGGACAAGTTGAGCAAGCTGACAAGCGAAAGTTTCGACGCATTCGGCGATGCTGTGGCGTTCTCGATGGATGCCGCTGCCGATTCTCAGCCGCCCTTTGCGATGAAGTACTTCGCCCAAATCAAAGATGCGGAAGCGTATAAACGCGTGCTCCATGAAGAGATTCAACTCATGAGTGCAGGCGCGATGAACGACCTGTATAAAGGGATGGGGCTGGACATGAAATTTGCGGCGAAACGTAATGCCGCCACTTACAAGGACGTCCAGATCGATTCGGCAACCTTGAGTTTCGAGGCGCCCGAAGGCGAATCGGATATGCATGAGGCGGTCAGCGCGATGTATGGCGACGGTCTGGATTACCGGTGGGCGATTGTTGACGATCTGATGGTGTACGCCATCAGCGGCGACGTGGAAAAGGATATCCGTGCGCTGATCGACCAGGTGAAAAGCCCGCGGCCGGAGGAACCGGCGAGCGAAATGGCCCAGGCTTTGTCCTATCTGCGCAACGCCAGAAGCGCCCATGCGGTGGGGACGGTCAACCTGGTGAGATGCATGCAGATGGGCATGGGCATGGCCGGCAAGATGGGCGGTGCGGGCGTGCCGAAGGTTGATGTCGCTACCGAGAGCAATCTCGCCTTCGCGGCGCGCGTCCGCAACGGCCGAATCAGCGCCGATTACGCCCTGCCGAAGAAGCACCTGATGGAAGTCAAGGCCGCCGTGGAACAAATCAATGGTCAGACAGAGCACTAATCCGTAATAGACAAGCCGAATCGGCCCCGATGGTGACATGAATCGGAAAGCACAGGCTGCTGCGGCCGAGCAGCCGCTTGAGTCATGAGCAATTTTAGAACCGTTCGCCGGTCCCGCCGGAGCAGCCGCCAAGAAGACGGCTTCCTCCTGCGGGACCGGCGTGTTATTGGCCGTCATTGCTACAAAAATGTCAAATAGCAACAATATGCCACACAAATGTCACGCAAGCTGAGCATGCGCCAGTCTCAAAATTTCCACTAAGACCCTGCTGCTATTGCAGTTATAACGCATTGCACGTTCTGGCACACCGGTTGCGATAGCTTCGATAGATCATTGTTGCTGCAAGCGCAGGTCAATGGACAAGGCCGCGGAGTGCAGACGGTAATATTCAACTAAGTCCATCGAGGAAAAAAGGTTATGATCAAGAGACACAGAGATGGTGCGCGCATTGCGGGCGGAGCCGCGGCGGTTTTGTTACTGGGTGTCAGCGGGACGGCGTCGGCCCAGGACCTGTCGGCGGCCGTGGAAGAAATCAGGATTGGTCTCGATACGGTGTGGGTGCTGCTTGGGGCGTTTCTGGTGTTCTTTATGCAGGCCGGGTTCGGGATGGTGGAGGCGGGCTTCATCCGCGCCAAGAACACGTGCAACATCCTGACGAAGAACTTTTTGGACTTCTGCATGGCGTCGCTGGGCTTCTTTGTTTGCGGGTATGCCCTTATGTTCGGCGACGGCAACGGCCTGTTCGGCTTCAAGGGGTGGTTTCTGATCGGCGCCGAGAGCGGCGCCGGGGTGCCTTTGTATGCGTTTTGGCTGTTTCAGGCGGCCTTTTGCGGGGCGGCGGCGACGATTGTGGCCGGGGGCATGGCCGAACGCATGAAGTTCGTCGCCTACCTGGTCTATTCGTTTCTTATCAGCGCGCTGATTTATCCGATCATCGGGCACTGGGTATGGGGCGGCGGGTGGCTGGGCGGAATGAACTTTGCCGACTTTGCGGGGTCTACGGTCGTCCATACTGTCGGCGGCTGTGCGGCACTGGTGGGCACGTGGATACTCAAGCCGCGAACGGGCAAATACAGCCCGGACGGCAAGCCCAGGGTCATTCCGGCGCACAGTATTCCGTTAGCTTCGCTGGGCGTGTTCATCCTGTGGTTCGGATGGTTCGGATTCAATGCAGGGTCGAGCCTGAGCGTCGGAGACGGCTCGCTGATCGGGAGAGTGGCGATCAATACGAATCTCGCGGCGGCAATGGGCGGCATCGTAGCGATGCTGACGGTGTGGAAACGCTTCGGCAAGCCGGATTTGTCGATGGCGATGAACGGGGCGCTGGCGGGTCTGGTTGCGATTACGGCTCCGTGTGCGTTTGTCGATCCGTGGGCGGCGCTGGTCATCGGCAGTGTCGGCGGTTACCTGGTCGTCCGGGGTGTTGAGCTGCTGGACAAGCTGCATCTCGACGATCCGGTGGGTGCGTTTCCCGTGCACGGCATGTGCGGCATATGGGGCACGCTGGCCGTCGGGATATTCGGCAGGGAGACTTTGGGGCTTGTAAACAACGGTTTTGTGTACGGCGGCAACCCGACCCAGTTGGGCATCCAACTGCTGGGCTCTTTATCGGTGGTGGCCTTTGTGGTCGTGACCATGGGTCTGGTCTTCAAGGTCATCGACGTCACTATCGGGCTGCGGGCGTCCACGGAAGAGGAACTGCGGGGTCTGGACATTGGTGAACACGGGATGGAGGCCTACGGCGGCTTCCAGATATTCAGCACGACGTAACAACAGAAACAACAGAAACAACAGGAACAACAGGAACATCAGGAACATAAAGAAGATCTCAGGAGAGTTATAACATGAAACTGATCATCGCATATATTCAGCCCCATCGCCTCGAAACGGTCAAGAGCGCTTTGCTGGAAGCCCAGGTGCATAAGATGTCGGTGACCAATTCGCTCGGCTGCGGCGAGCAGATGGGTTATGAGGAGAGTTACCGCGGCATCAAGTTCGAGGTCAACCTTCTCAAGAAGGTGCGGCTGGAGATCGCCATTAATGAGACCTTCGTCGAGAAAACGGTCGATGCTATCATTAAAGGGGCCCGGACCGGCGACATCGGCGACGGCAAAATCTTCATTCTCGATTTGGCGGAGTGCGTCCGTATCCGCACCGGCGACCGCGGCCGAGAGGCTATCGGATAGGCATGGCGGGAACTCGCTTATTGCGACATAAATGTAACATCGAATCTCATTGCGACATAAATGTAGCATAACTTTGGTGGCGATTCCCAGCTATTGCGCTGCAAGGCCCTTAGAAAACAGGGTTTACGATTTATTAGAATGCTGGCACATCGCTTGCAATACGTATGGTAGAGGTATGGCGTCGTGCGTCGTACGGGCTTACTCCTGCTGCGGCAGACGATAGGAAGAAAGAAAGGTTTTGGAGAGACTTAGATGTGTGAACCGAAGATAAACATCATTGATGTTTTCGGATCGAATGTGTTCAGCGATGCGGTGATGCGCGAGCGGCTGCCGAAGAACACCTACAAGTCGTTCAACCGGGTGCTGGAGGGCCTGGAGGATCTGACTCCGGCGGTGGCGGACGTGATGGCCAACGCCATGAAGGATTGGGCGATCGAGAAGGGCGCGACACATTACTGTCACTGGTTTCAGCCGATGACGGGGCTGACGGCGGAAAAGCACGACTCGTTTATTTCGCCGACGCCCCAGGGGCGGACGCTGATGGAATTCAGCGGCAAGGAACTGATCCAGGGCGAGCCGGACGCGTCGTCGTTTCCGTCGGGCGGGCTTCGGGTGACGTTTGAGGCCCGGGGGTACACGGCATGGGACTGCACGTCGCCGGTGTTCATCAAGGAAGACGGCAAAAATATTACGATGTACATTCCCAGCGCGTTCTGTTCGTACACGGGCGAGGCGCTGGACAAGAAGACGCCCATGCTGCGGTCGATGGACGCGTTGAGCAAGCAGGCGGTGCGTGTGCTGAAGACGCTTGGGGATTCGTGCGTCAAGCGGGTGATGGGCACGCTCGGGCCGGAGCAGGAGTACTTTCTGATTGACAAGGCGTTTTATGCCAAGCGGCTGGACCTGGCGTTGACCGGGCGGACGCTGTTCGGAGCGCCTTCGCCTCGCGGCCAGGAGATGGAGGACCATTATTTCGGCGCGCTGCACGAACGCATCGCGTCGTACATGCACGACGTGAACCTCGAACTGTGGAAGCTCGGCGTTTCGGCGAAGACGCAGCACAATGAGGTTTCGCCGGCGCAGTATGAACTGGCGCCGGTTTTCGGGACGGCGAATGTCGCCACGGACCACAACCAGTTGACGATGGAAACGCTGCGGAAGGTGGCGACCCGGCACGGGTTCACGTGCCTGCTGCACGAGAAGCCGTTTGTGGGAGTCAACGGCTCGGGCAAACATAACAACTGGAGCCTCTGCACGGATACGGGGGTCAACCTGCTCGATCCGGGCAGCACGCCGCACGATAACATGGTGTTCCTTGTGTTTTTGTGCGCGATCGTTCGTGCGGTCGACCAATACGCCAACCTGCTTCGCGCCAGCGTCGCCACAGCGGGCAACGAGCATCGTCTGGGCGCCAACGAAGCGCCGCCGGCGATCGTTTCGATCTTCCTGGGCGATCAGTTGACCGACATCTTCGAGCAACTGGCGGGCGACGGGGCCAAATCGTCGAGACAGGGCGGCGAACTGCGGTTAGGCATCTCTACGCTGCCGACGCTGCCGAAAGACTGCACGGACCGCAATCGGACGTCGTCGTTTGCGTTCACCGGCAACAAGTTCGAGTTCCGGATGGTGGGCTCAAACCAGTCGACCGCGGGTCCGACGTTTGTGCTGAACACGATTGTCGCCGACGTCCTGTGCGAGATCGCCGACGAACTGGAAAAGAGCAAGGATGTCAAGGCGTCGGCGCAGAATATACTGCGCAAGATCGCCACGGATCACAAACGCATCGTCTTCAACGGGGACAATTATTGCGCGGGCTGGGTTGCCGAAGCGGAGCGGCGAGGACTTGCGAACCTGGTATCGTCGGCGTCGGCGCTGGCGACGCTCATGGACGAGCGGCACGTTACGCTGTTCGCCAAGCACAAGGTGCTGAGCAAGACGGAACTGCAGGCGCGGAGCGACATTCTGCTGGAGTCGTTCACGCGGACGATCCACATTGAAGCCAAGACCATGCTGAGCATGGCCAGACGGCAGATTCTTCCGGCGGCGGTGCGTTACAGCGAACATTTGGCGAACGCGGCCGTTGCGATCGGGTCCGCGGGGGCGAGCGGCACGGCGCATCAGCAGATGCTGCAGAACCTTTGCGGTCTTATCGGCGAATTGAAGGACGCGGTGGAGTTTCTGGACAAGGCAGCGGCACAGGCCGGGAGCGTCGAAGGACACCTCAAGCAGGCCGAGGCGTTTCGGGATGATGTGATCCCGGCCATGCAGAAGGTGCGAAAGGCCGGCGATGCCCTCGAAATGATTGTGGATGCGGAACTGTGGCCTTTGCCCACGTATGCGGAAATGTTGTTTGTAAAGTAGTGCAGCTCAATATACTTTTAAAATATGCTCGGCGAGAACGCCGGACGGCGGCTGAAGCAGCGGCTGTCCGGCGGTTTTTCCGCGCCCTTTTGTATGAACCTGAAATGTGCTGTTCGGATATATGCCAGGAGGCTGCTTCGGCGGCCGTAAAAACGAATTCCTGTTGACACATTGCCGGGCTTTTTATACGTTAGGGGACTGAACGTCGTGCGAACCTTACAGGTACAGATGAAATGGCTCTGACTCCCAAAAAACAAGGATTATACGACCCTCAGTACGAACATGATGCGTGCGGCATCGGTGCGGTTGTGAATATCTCGGGCAAGCGCGACCACCAGATCATTGACTACGGCAAGCAGATTCTGCTGAACCTTCGGCACCGGGGGGCCGCGGGGGCCGATGAGGTGACGGGCGACGGGGCGGGCATTCTATGTCAGATTCCGCATGATTTTTTTTTGTGCGCGTGCGGCGCGTCGCATAGGACCTTAGGTGAGCCCGGCACTTATGCGGTGGGGATGGTGTTCGGGGCGCAGGATGCGTCGCTGCGCGAGCGGTGCGATGCGATCCTCTGCGAGTCGATCAGGCATCACGGCATGCAGGTGACGGGGTGGCGCGACGTGCCGTCGAACAACGACTGTCTGGGCAAGATCGCACTGAGCGCGGAGCCTTCGATCAAGCAGGTGTTCGTGGACGGGTGCGGTCTTGATGAAGTGTCGTTCGAGCGGCGGCTGTTTCTTGCCAGGAAGCGGGCGGAGAAGGAGGTGCGTCGGCAATTCGGAGAAACAGCCGAAGATTTCTATGTGACCTCATTGTCATGCCGAACCATCTGCTATAAAGGGATGTTCATGGCGTGGCAGTTGTTCGCCTATTATCCCGACCTGGCGGATGAACGTTTCGGCAGCGCGATGGCGATTGTGCATCAGCGTTACAGCACGAATACGTTCGCCAACTGGCGGCTGGCGCAGCCGTTCCGGGCGATCGCGCACAACGGCGAGATCAACACGCTCAGCGGCAACCGCAACAGCCTGCGGATTCGCGAGAAGAGCATGGCGTCGGAGGTTTTCGGCGAGGATATCGCGGATGTGATTCCAGTGCTCGAGCCGGGCGCCAGCGATTCGGCGAGTTTCGACAATTTTCTGGAACTGCTGGTCCGCAGCGGGCGGAGCATGCCGCATGCGATGATGATGATGATTCCGGAAGCGTTCGGGGCGAAGTATCACATCAGCACGGACAAGCGCGCGTTTTATGAATATCACGCGGCGCTGATGGAACCGTGGGACGGGCCGGCGGCGATGGTGTTTACGGACGGGCGGCTGATCGGGGGGACGCTGGACCGCAACGGCTTGCGTCCGTGCCGGTACCTTGTGACCACGGACGGACTGGCGGTGATGGCGAGCGAGGCGGGTGTGATCGATTTTGCGCCGGAACGCATCTGGGTCAAGGGTCGGCTGCGGCCGGGGCGGATGTTCCTGGTGGACACCCAGGAAGGCCGGATCGTGACGGATAACGAGGTCAAGAGCAAGATTGCGCGGCAGAGGCCGTATCGGCGGTGGCTGGAGGAGAACCGCATCGAGCTGCGCGGGCTGTTCGATTCGCCTGAGTCGGTGGAGCCGGATTCGGCGACAATCGCGCTGCGGCAGCGGATATTCGGGTTTACGCGAGAAGAGCTTCGGGTGGTCTTGACGCCGATGGCGATTCATGCACAAGAGCCGGTGGGGTCCATGGGCACCGATACGCCGCTGGCGGTGCTGTCGGATCGGCCGCGGATGCTGTATGACTATTTCAAGCAATTGTTCGCGCAGGTGACTAATCCGCCCATCGATCCGCTGCGCGAGGGGCTGGTGATGAGCCTGATGATGTTCACCGGCAGGAAGCGCAACGTGCTGACGGAGACGCCGGAGCATTGTCGGCAGTTGAAACTTCCGCACCCGATTTTGACCAACGAGGACGTGGAGCGGCTGCGTGGGGTGAAGCGCGCCGACTTCCACGCGGCGACGGTGTCGGCAGTGTTTGACGCCACGAGCGGGGACGGGGCGGCCAGTCTGGAGCAGGCCTTAAAGCAACTGGTGGACGATGCCGAGGCGGCGATCCGCAAGGGCGCTTCGCTGATCATCGCCAGCGATCGGGCCGCGTCGAAGACGCTGGCGCCGATACCTGCGCTGCTGGCGACGTCGGCGCTGCACCACGGACTGCTGGACCGCGGGCTGCGTTCGCAGGCGGGACTTATCATAGAAAGCGGCGAACCGCGCGAGGTGATGCATTTTTGCCTGCTCAGCGGATTCGGGGCCAACGGGGTCAATCCGTATCTTGCGTTCGAGTCGCTTGAGGACCTGTTCGGCAAGGGCTGTCTGCCGGAGGTCGCGGACGCGACGCGGATAACGGACAATTATATCGCGGCGGTCAAAAAGGGCATGCTCAAGACGATGAGCAAGATGGGCATATCCACGCTGCGGAGTTATCAAGGGGCGCAGTTGTTCGAGGCGATCGGTCTGCATCGCAGCCTTGTGGACGCGTATTTTGCGGGGGTGGCGTCGCGGATCGGCGGGATCGGTCTGGCTGAGCTGGCCGAGGAGACGCTGCGGCGCCATCGGGCGGCGTTTGCGGCGCGGCCGATGGGCTCGCTGGAGGTGGACTACGGCGGCGAGTACAGTTATCGCACGGACGGCGAGACGCACCTGTGGAATCCGACGACGGTGTCGCTTCTGCAGCATGCAACAGTTGCCGATGACGCGGGGCTGTATGCGAAGTACGCACAGGCGGTGAACGATCAGTCGCGGCAGATGTGTACGCTGAGAGGGCTGTTTGAATTTGTGCCGGGCCAGCCGGCGCCTATCGAGGAGGTGGTGCCGGCGGCGGAAATCGTCAAGCGCTTTTGTACGGGGGCGATGAGCCACGGCTCGATCAGCGCCGAGGCCCACGAGTGCATGGCGGTCGCGATGAACCGCATCGGCGGGATGAGCAATACCGGCGAGGGCGGCGAGGACGCGGCGCGGTACACGCCCGAAGCGAACGGCGATTCAAGGAACTGCGCGATCAAGCAGGTGGCCAGCGGGCGATTCGGGGTGACGATCAACTACCTGGCGCACGCGCGTGAGCTTCAGATCAAGATGGCACAGGGGGCCAAGCCGGGCGAAGGCGGTCAACTGCCGGGACACAAGGTTACCGAAGAGATCGCGCGGCTGCGGCACAGTACACTGGGGGTGACGCTGATTTCGCCGCCGCCGCACCATGACATCTATTCCATCGAGGACCTGGCGCAGTTGATCTACGACCTCAAGTGCAGCAACCCGGGCGTGAAGGTGTCGGTGAAGCTGGTGGCCGAGGTGGGGGTTGGGACGATTGCCGCAGGCGTCGCCAAGGGCAACGCGGACGAGGTTTTGATCAGCGGGCACGACGGCGGCACGGGTGCCAGCCCGCTGAGTTCCATTAAATATACGGGCTGCCCGTGGGAGCTGGGCCTTGCCGAGACGCAGCAGGTGCTGGTGATGAACGGGCTGCGGGACCGGATTCGCGTGCAGGCCGACGGGCAGATGAAGACGGGACGGGACGTGGTCGTTGCGGCGCTGCTCGGGGCCGAGCAATTCGGCTTCGGGACCGCGGCGCTGGTGACCATGGGCTGCACGCTGCTTCGCAAGTGTCATGAAGGGGCCTGCGTGTACGGCATCGCCACGCAGGATGCCGAACTGCGGGCGCGGTTTGCCGGAAAGCCGGAATACATCGAACGGTTCATGTACTTTGTAGCTGAAGAAGTCCGGCAGATTATGGCCCAACTGGGCTTCCGTACGTTCGAGGAGATGATCGGGCAGCGGGGGCGTCTTCAGGTGCGCGAGGCGGTTGAGCACTACAAGGCACGCGGGCTGGATTTTTCAGCGATGTTCGCACCGGTCGAGGCGCCTGAGGGGGCCGGCATACGCCTGACGACGGTGCAGCAGGGCAAACTCGACGACCATCTTGACTGGTCCCTGCTGGAGCAGGCGAAGACGGCCATCGAAGACGGGCGGAAGGTGACGATCGAAACGCCGATTCGCAACACACACCGTACGGTGGGTGCGATTCTGAGCAATCGCGTGGTGATGAAACATGGGCCGGCGGGGCTGCCGGACGGGACCATTGAGATCGCCTGCCGCGGCTCGGCGGGGCAGAGTTTCGGAGCGTTTCTGGCGCCGGGCATCACGTTTACGCTCACGGGTGAAAGCAACGATTACCTGGGCAAGGGCCTGTCGGGCGGGCGCATTATCGTAAGGACGCCGGACGAGGCAACCTTTGAAGCCAATAAGAATATCATAGTCGGCAACACCCTGCTGTACGGGGCCACGAGCGGCGAGGTCTTTATCAACGGCATGGCGGGAGAACGCTTTGCGGTTCGCAACAGCGGCGCGGTGGCGGTTGTCGAAGGCGTCGGCGATCACGGCTGCGAATACATGACCGGCGGCACGGTGGTGGTTCTGGGGGAGACGGGCTGCAATTTCGGAGCGGGCATGAGCGGCGGGGTCGCCTACGTGCTCGACGAGATGCAACTATTCGACACGCTGTGCAACCTCGACATGGTCGATTTGGAGAGCGTATGGCGGGCCGAGGACATCGAGGTGCTGCGCGATCTGATTGTGCGGCACCATCGGTTGACGGGCAGCCGCCTTGCCGCGTCGATTTTGGAATCATGGCAGAACACGATCGGCCGGTTTGTGAAGGTCACGCCTATCGACTATCGCAAGGCGCTGGACAAGCTGCGGGCGGAGGAACGGCGAGACACCGAAACCACGCCGGCGACCGAGGAGGTGTTCCATGGGTAAGATCAAGGGATTTCTCGATCACAAGCGGCAGGCGGTGGGTCATCGGCCGATAGCGGAACGGGTTCTCGATTTTGGTGAAATGGATATCCCCCTCAGCCCCGACGCGCTTGTCAAGGAAGCGGCCCGCTGCATGGATTGCGGGATTCCATTTTGTCACGGGTCCGGCTGTCCCCTGGGCAATCGTATTCCCGAGTTCAACGAATTGATCTACCGGGGCCAGTGGCGACAGGCGTGTGAGAACCTTCACGCGACGAACAATTTTCCGGAGATCACCGGGCGGGTGTGCCCTGCGCCGTGCGAGACGTCGTGCACGCTGGGTGTCAATGACGAACCTGTGTCCATTCGACACATCGAGTTTCAGATCGTCGAACGCGGCTTTCAGGAGGGCTGGATTACGCCGTTTTACAACGGCAGCCGCACGGGTAAACGCATTGCCGTGATCGGCTCCGGTCCTGCGGGCCTTGCGGCGGCACAGCAGCTGGCACGTGCCGGGCATGACGTGGTGGTCTTCGAAAAGGACGAACAGCCGGGCGGATTGCTGCGGTACGGCATCCCGGATTTTAAACTCGCAAAGTGCGTCATCGACCGTCGGCTCGAACAACTGCGAGCCGAGGGCGTCTCGTTTCAAACCGGCGTCAAGGTCGGAGAAGATGTGTCGGCGCGGTATCTTCGGAAACTGTTTGACGGCATTTGCCTGACTATGGGCGCCGGCCAGCCGCGGGATTTGAATATCCCGGGACGCGGCTATGAGCATATTCATTTCGCCATGGAGTTTCTGGGACAGCAGAACCGACTCAACGCGGGGGAACGGATTGCCGGCAAAGCCATCAATGCCAGGGACAAAGCGGTGGTGGTGATCGGCGGAGGCGATACCGGCAGCGATTGCGTTGGGACCGCACGACGCCAGGGCGCCCGCGAAATCCACCAGTTGGAGATACTCCCGAAGCCGCCGGAGCGTCGTCCCGCGGATACACCGTGGCCGACGTGGCCGCGGATCATGCGGACGTCGACGTCGCACGAGGAGGGCTGCGAGCGGAGATGGGGCGTTATGACGCGGCAATTCATCGGGCGCGATGTCAGCGTGGCGGGCCTCCACTGCGTGGAGGTCGAGTGGCTCAAGAAGAACGACGAATGGAAGCTGAAGGAGATTGCGGGAACGGATTTCGAATTGAAGGCCGATCTCGTGCTGATCGCGATGGGCTTCGTGCACGTCGAACATGGAAAACTAATCGAGGATCTGGGTCTTAAGCTCGATGCCAGAGGCAACGCGGCGGTGGACCGTCATCAGACGTCGGAACCGGACGTATTTGCCGCCGGCGACACCGTAAGCGGCGCGTCGCTGGTCGTTCGGGCGATCGACAGCGGCCGCGGCGCCGCAGCGGCCATTGACGCATGGCTCACAAGAAAGGATTGAGTGCACGGGTGCGAATCGCGCTGGGACAGTTTAACGCTGCAGTCGGGGATATCGAGGGGAATATTGCCGCGATGCGTACGTTTGCGCGACGCGCCGCCGCAGGCGGCTGCGATTTGATCGTATTCCCTGAGATGAGCGTGTGCGGGTATCCGCCGGAAGATCTGCTGCTGAAAAAACATTTTCTCAGGGCCAACCAGGAGGCGGTCGATTCGCTGGCGGCCGAGTGCACGGACATCGCCGTGGTCGCCGGGTTCGCACAGCCGCATCCGCAGGGCCCTTTCAATGCACTGGCGTTCATCCGGAACGGGCGCGTCGAGGCCTGCTACCGCAAATGCGTTCTGCCGAACTACGCGGTGTTCGACGAGAAACGATACTTCGAAGCAGGCGGCGAATCGCTGGTCGTCGACGTGCGGGGAGTGCGGATCGCGCTGACAATTTGCGAGGACCTCTGGCGACTGGACATGCTGGCGGGACTTCTGGACAATGGCACGCAAAAAGACCTTATCATCAACATTTCCGCGTCGCCTTTTCACCTGGGCAAGATCACCGACCGGCAGACGATGCTCGGGTCCTGTGCGAAGCGTTTCGGCTGCCCGACAGCGTACTGTAACCTGGTGGGCGGTCAGGATGAACTGGTGTTCGACGGGCGCAGCATGTTCGTGGATGCGGGGGGGAACATCCTATGCCGGGCCGAAGAGTTTCAGGAAGACATGCTGGTTGCCGACGTCGAGCCGTCAGGCCGGGGGCCGGCGACCGTGCAGTGTGTCGGGGCGACGAGGACCCTCCAGCCGTTCGATCCCGTGGGCGAAGTGTACGCGGCGCTGGTGCTGGGGACGCGCGACTACGTCGGCAAGAACGGTTTTCAAAAGGTGCTGATCGGCCTGAGCGGCGGAATCGACTCGTCACTGACCGCCGCGATTGCAGTGGACGCCCTCGGAGCCGACAATGTAGTCGGCGTGACAATGCCGTCGCGCTTCAACACCGCCAAGACGCGAGGCGACGCCCAGAAGACCGCCGAGAACCTGGGGATGGCGTTCCATACCGTGCCCATCGAAGACATTCTGGCGGCCTTTAACGGCACGCTGAGCCGCATGGAGGGATGGGACAGCAAGGGCATTGCATACGAGAACCTGCAGTCGCGTATTCGGGGGACGCTGCTGATGTCGCTTTCGAACCAACTGTCGTATCTGGTGCTGACGACGGGCAACAAGAGCGAAACCGCCGTCGGCTATTCGACGCTGTACGGGGACACGGCCGGCGGCTTTGCGGTGATCAAGGACGTGCCAAAGACGATGGTGTACACGCTGTCGGCCTACGTCAACGCGAAGGCGGGCAGGGAAATTATCCCCGAAAGCGTCATCCGGCGGGCGCCCAGTGCGGAACTGCGGCCGGACCAGCGAGACAGCGATTCGCTGCCGGATTATGATCTGCTGGACCGGATATTAAAGGGTTATATCGAGGAAGACCGGTCGACGGCGGAACTGATCGCCGAGGGCCTGGACGCCCAGACCGTCAAGCGCGTGGCGCGCCTGGTGGACCTCAACGAATATAAACGGCGGCAGTCGCCCCCCGGCGTGCGGATTACGCCCAAGGCCTTCGGCAAGGACCGGCGCATGCCGATCACCAATCACTATCGATCACAATAACAACGGGCGAGGCGCCCGCGGAGCGAAGGATTTGTAATGCCCAAACGGACGGACATCAAAAAAATTCTGATCATCGGGTCGGGACCGATTGTGATCGGCCAGGGCTGCGAGTTCGACTATTCGGGCGCGCAGGCCTGCAAGGTGCTCAGGCAGGAAGGCTTCGAAGTGGTGCTGGTCAACAGTAATCCCGCCACGATCATGACTGACCCGGAGATGGCGGACCACACCTATATCGAGCCGATCACGCCGGACATTGTCGCACAGATCATCCGTGCCGAGCGGCCGGACAGCCTGCTGCCCACGCTCGGCGGCCAGACCGCACTGAACACGGCGGTGGCGCTCGCCAAAAGCGGTGTGCTGGAAGAGTGCGGCGTGAAAATGCTCGGCGCTAATCTCGAATCCATCGAGCGGGCCGAAGAACGGGACCGTTTTAAGAAAATCATTCAGGACATCGGCCTGGAGGTTCCCCGGAGCGGCTTTGCCCACTCTTGGGAAGAGGCCCAGGAAACCATCGGCCAGATCGGTTTCCCCGCGATCATCCGGCCTTCCTACACATTAGGCGGCATGGGCGGCAACGTGGCATATAATGCCGAGGAGTACCAGCGGTACATTGAATGGGGCCTGAGCCTGAGCCCCATTAGTCAGGTGCTCGTGGAAGAGTCGGTGGTGGGCTGGAAAGAATACGAACTCGAAGTGATGCGCGACAGCAAAGACAACGTCGTGATCGTCTGTTCCATCGAGAACCTGGACCCGATGGGCATTCACACGGGCGACAGCATTACGGTCGCGCCTGCGCAGACCCTGACGGACAGGGAATATCAAGTCATGCGGGACGCCTCGCTGAAGATCATCCGCGCCATCGGGGTGGAGACGGGCGGGTCGAATATTCAGTTCGCGGTGAACCCGGCCAACGGCAAGCTGTATGTCATTGAGATGAACCCGCGTGTGTCGCGCAGTTCGGCTTTGGCGAGCAAGGCGACGGGCTTTCCGATCGCCAAGATCGCCTCGCTGCTGGCCGTGGGCTACACGCTGGATGAGATTCCCAACGATATCACAAAAAAGACGCCGGCCTGTTTTGAGCCGACCATCGATTACTGCGTGACCAAGTGGCCGCGGTTTACCTTCGAAAAATTTCCGGGCACCAGCGGCGAACTGACGGTTCAGATGAAATCCGTCGGGGAGGCGATGGCCATCGGGCGCACCTTTAAGGAGTCGCTCCAGAAGGCGATCCGCTCGCTGGAGATCGACCGCTATTCGCTGGGGGCGCGGCACATTGATCCGTCGCTGAGCGACAATGCGATCCGCGACAAGCTGCGCACCAACTGCTGGGACAAGCTGTGGTACGTCGCCGAGGCGATTCGGCGGCGGATGTCGGTGCAGCAGCTCACTGAACTGACGGGCATCGACCCGTGGTTCTTGAACAATATCCGCGACATCGTGATGCTTGAAATGCGGATTCGCGCCTTCCGGGGGCGGGGCATCGACAGCACGCTCCTGCGGCAGGCGAAGGAGTACGGCTTCAGCGACCGCACGCTTGCCGAGATGCTCGACACCGTGGAGCCGGCGATACGCAAGCAGCGCGGCCGCGCGGGGATCCGGCCGGTCTTTAAGCGGGTGGACACCTGCGGCGCCGAATTCGAAGCGGGCACGCCGTATCTCTATTCGACGTATGAGGACGAATGTGAGGCCGAGCCGACAAAGCTGCGCAAGGTGATGATCCTCGGCGGCGGCCCGAATCGCATCGGCCAGGGCATCGAATTTGATTATTGCTGCGTGCACGCGGCCTTTGCACTCGACGAAATCGGCATCGAATCGATCATGGTCAACTGCAACCCGGAGACGGTCAGCACGGATTACGACACGTCGGACCGGCTGTACTTCGAACCGTTGACCTTCGAGGACGTCATGAACATCGTCGAGACCGAGCGGCCCGACGGTATGATCGTGCAGTTCGGCGGCCAGACGCCTTTGAAACTGGCGACGGCGCTGCACCGCGCGGGGGTCAACATCATTGGGACGAGCCCGGACAGCATCGATCACGCCGAAGACCGCAAGCGGTTCAACGCCCTTGTGGAACGGCTGAAGCTGCGGCAGCCGTTCAGCGGCACGGCGAGGAGCTACCCGGAGGCGCTGAGCATCGCGGGCCGCCTGGGGTATCCGCTGTTGATCCGGCCGTCATTCGTGCTGGGGGGCCGCGCCATGGAGATCGTCTACGACGAGGCATCGCTCAAGGCGTGTGTGGCTCGGGCGATTGAGGCCTCCGGCGAGCATCCGATCCTGGTTGACAAGTTTTTGGACGACGCCGCCGAGTTGGACGTCGACGCGATCAGCGACGGAAATGTGGTGGTCATCGGCGGCATCATGGAGCACATCGAAGAGGCGGGCGTTCACTCGGGCGACAGCGCCTGTTCGCTGCCGCCGCTGACGATTAAGCCGCAGGTGCTCCAGGAGATCGCGCGGCAGACAAAACTCCTGGCGCTGGAGCTGAAGGTTCGAGGTTTGATGAACGTGCAGTTCGCCGTCAAGGACGATGAGATTTACATTCTGGAGGTCAATCCGCGGGCGTCGCGAACGGTTCCGTTCGTCAGCAAGGCGATCGGGGTGCCGCTGGCGAAACTCGCCGCCAAGGTGATGGCGGGCATGACACTTGAGGAACTGAACTTCACCAAAGAGGTACACCGCACCCACTTCTGCGTAAAGGAAGCGGTGTTTCCTTTCTTGAAATTTCCTGGGACCGATACGCTTCTGGGCCCCGAGATGCTTTCCACCGGCGAGGTGATGGGCATATCGGATGATTTCGGGATGGCGTTCGCCAAATCGCAGATCGCGGCGGGTAACAGCCTTCCGACCGCCGGCACCGTGCTGATCAGCGTGCGCGACCAGGACAAGGCCCGTGCGGTCGAAATCGGCCGGAGCCTGCACGAGATGGGATTCCGCATTGTGGCGACGCGGGGAACGGCTGCGGAGCTGACCAAAAATGGCGTACCCGCCGAGCTCAGGCTGAAGGTGTCTGAAGGCCGCCCAAACATCGTCGACGCGATCATTAACCGGGAGATCGATCTGATCATCAACACGACGGTCGGCAAGCAGGCGATTACGGATTCATTCCTGATTCGCCGTACGGCCCTGGACAAGCAGGTGCCGTATTCAACCACCATTCGTGGCGGGCAGGCCGTGGTCAAAGCGATTGCTTCGCTGCGGCAGAGGCCGCCGGGCGTCAAGCCGATTCAGTTGTACTACACATAGGAAGGATACAGTGGGCACACAAGCGATTCTCTTACTTGAAGACGGAACAATTTTCCAGGGGCGGTCCTTCGGCGCGCAGGGCTTTCGGTGCGGCGAGGTGGTCTTCAACACGGCGATGACCGGTTACCAGGAAGTACTCACGGACCCGTCGTACTACGAGCAAATTGTGACCATGACGTATCCGCTCGTCGGAAACTACGGGACGAGTGCGGCCGACGCCGAATCCCGCAGGCTGTTCGTCAGCGGGTTTATTGTCAAAGAGAACTGCCCTTATCCGAGCAACTGGCGCAACGAGAAGACCCTTGGTGAATATCTTAAGGCCAACGACGTCGTGGGTCTGGAAGGAATCGATACGCGCCGACTGGTGCGGCATATCCGGACCCGCGGCGCAATGCGCGGCATCATTTCTTCCACGGAACAGAACGTCGATGTGCTCAAGAAGCATCTGGACGCTTATCCGGGACTTGTGGGGCGGGACATCGTTAAGGATGTGACCGTCGACACGGGTTACGAGTGGAACAGCCCGGCAACCGACGTGCTGACTGGCCGGCCATGGACGGCCGAGGGAGGATATCGGGTCATCGCGTTCGATTTCGGCTTGAAGCGAAATATTCTTCGTCTTCTCGTGTCGCACGGGTGCCAGGTGAAAGTCGTCCCTGCACAGACCTCCGCCGCTGAAGTGCTGGCCGAACGGCCGGACGGCGTGTTTCTGAGCAACGGGCCGGGCGATCCGGCGGCGGTCGATTATGCCATCGAGACCGTTCGCCAGTTGCTGGGCAAGGTGCCGATTTTCGGCATTTGCCTGGGCCACCAGATCCTTGCGCTGGCGCTTGGCGGCACGACCTACAAGCTCAAATTCGGTCATCGCGGGGCCAACCACCCTGTGAAGAATCTCGAAACCGGCGCCATCGAAATTACCAGCCAAAATCACGGCTTCTGCGTGGACATGGATTCGCTCATGGGAAAAAATGTTCGGCTGACGCACATGAACCTCAACGACGAAACGCTGGAAGGTCTTAGCTGTGATGCGCTTATGGCGTTTTCGGTGCAGTATCATCCCGAGGCCGCGCCCGGGCCCCACGACTCGCGTTATCTGTTCAATGCATTTGTTGATCTGATGGATAAACATCGCTCCGTCAAAGCCTTATGACACCTTCCAGGCGTGCCATTTCATAACAGGCCATAGCCCCTCACAGCCTTTCAAAATTTCATCTTTCGGAACCCGGCCTGCCGATATAGCGTATGAAAGATTGAAATGAACGGCTCTGGAAATTAGCTATTACGGCTAAGTTAGCTAAAGGCGAAGGGCTTCTGACAGTGAGGTACAAACAAGGCTGAGCGTGATCGAGATGCCCCGAGCAGGAGGCTAAGAAAAAAAACCGGAAAGAGCCGATGAAAAAAGGGAGAGTCCTGAAAAGGGCTCTCCCCTTTTGACTTACAGGGGTCTTTGCTTCGCCCGATAATATTGCACAGAATCAGACTGGCGGGCTCGGCGTCTTTTCTGAGTTGCTTCAGCACCTCTGATCTTCGCACGGAGAAGGCAATTTGCTTCTCTGTAGTTCCGGAAAACCTGACCACAAAATCATGATTCTTCGCGCCGTCTTGTAATCGGAGTGAACCATGCAGCGTCTGAAATGCTATGAAGGAGGAGCAGGGCTGTGACGATTACCGCGAGTATGAGGCTGTTACTGATTTGACGGAGCGAAGTAATCGTGTATAAATTTGATTTGAGAGTCCTGGGGGGAAATAAAATGAGACACCGTTCTCTGGCCATTTTGCTGTCGATCCTCTGCGTCGCGCTTGCGACCAAAACGTGCATCGCCGCAACACAACACCCGGAAACGGCGGCGGCTCTGCAACTACTCCGCAACGATGAAATAAGGGCGGCCCGCATGTATCGCGCCTATGCCCGGCAGGCCCATACCGAAAAGCACCTGAACATCGAATCGTTCTTCGCCGCATTGGGGTGGTCGGCCATGATCCGCGCCGAGGCGACTGCTGCCGTGCTGAACCAGATGAATGCAACGGTCGTGAGTTCGGGAGAACCCGACGTCCGGGTCTCCAACACGAAATTCAATCTCCGGCTGATGACCAATGTGGAAGGGCCGAAGATGGACAGGCGCTACCCCTTGCTGATCGAACAAATCAAGGGGGAGGGGCATGCGGTAGCGATTAAAACAGTGACGCACGCGTGGAAGGTGGACCAGGGGCACCGGCGACTGGCCGAGAGTATTCTGTCGTCCATGGAATCGTTTTTCGGAATCGCCGCGCGCATTCCGAACGAGTTCCACGTGTGCCGCAGCTGCGGCGCCGTGCAGGCCGGGGTTCCCGAACTGACTTGTCCGATCTGTGCAGGTCCATTCAGCGACTACGGACTGGCTCACGCGAAGTGGCGGTTCTATCGCGCGATCAATGAGAACTCCCGGTTGAACGCCGAAGAAAAGGCGTTTGCAAAACGTGTTTACGACCACATCCACGCCACCTCCGATCCGTCGGAGAATGTTACTCTTGCCAGAGACGCCGTGTACGGCGAGGTGTACGAAAAATGGGGACTCGGCGCGCCATGGGACTTCTGCCTTGAGGAGAAGCTGTACATTGCGCAACTGGCCGACATGGCGCATGTGTGGGACACTTATAAGTCCATCAATACCCACGCGCTCGACGATGCGGATAAGGCATACCTGCAGGAGATGCGTGACAAATACGGCGTCCGGCCGATCAACCTCCGCAGGGAGCGCGCCCGCGAAAGAGGCAAAGTAGCCCCCGAAGTCCAGAAGGTTCTTGAGATGGTGGAGATTGTCTCCGGCCGCACAGAGTTCCAGGACGAAGAGCTGATCCTCCTGCGCAGTCTGATCGCCCCCGTGGGCTTCGCCGGATAGGCGTCCACGGGCGGCCGTATCGATCCAGGACACAATACCGGGAGAGGTCTCCTTTCCGGCGGCCCAGAGGGGCGACAGGGCAAACGCATTCTCCTCATAACTCGCTGGGCAGCCGGCGCCGCCAGGATCGAACAAAACCGGTCGGGGCCCCAGAGGCCAAAATCCCCCCAGCGAACAGGATTTTGGCCCCTGCCCAACCGGTTTTGCTCTCCATTGTCGCCGCAGGTTGGGTTTGGGATGTGGGCATCCGGAGAATGCGCCCGCCCTGAGAGGGGTGAATCATGACTTGCATTTTTCAGGGCGGCACTGTACCATACGGCGCATTGAAAACGTCGGTACAGGAGGCCTTGCCATGAAATCGCGTTATACACGCCGCACTTTCCTCAAAACCACCTCAGCTACGCTTATCACAGGATCGCTTTCGAGCAGCAGTGCGCATCTGCTGGCTGCAAATGTCCGGGGCGTCGACAAACCGGCCATCCTCGGCGGCACGCCCGTGCGGAGCGCGCCCTTCTCGTCCACGTGGCCCATCTACGACGACCACGAGGCGCAGGCGCTCGTCGGGGCACTGAACAGCCGCAACTGGTGCTGCCTTCGAGGTCATCTCGTGTATGATTTCGAGAAGACGTTCGCCGCCGCCATGGGCGCCAAGCAGTGCGTCCTGTCAAACGGCGGCACCACGGCCTTGCGGGCATCGCTCCAGTGTCTCGGAGTCGGCGCAGGCGATGAAGTTATCACGACGCCGCACACGTTTATCGCAACGATCAACGAGATATGCAACGGCCACGCCCTGCCCGTGTTCGTCGACATCGACCCGCGAACCGGTTCGATCGACGCGGAACTCATCGAAGCCGCCATCACCGAGCATACCCGGGCCATTCTGCCGGTCCATCTGTCAGGCTTCCCGGCGGACATCGAAAAGATCATGGCAGTGGCGAACAAACACGGCATCCCCGTCGTCGAAGACGCCTGTCAATCGGTGTTCGCGGAAGTCAACGGCCGCAAGGTCGGTACGTTCGGGGCGACCGGCTGCATCAGCTTTCAGGAGTGGAAGTCGCTCGTGTGCGGCGAGGGCGGCGCGATGCTGGGCAACGACCCGCAGTTGATGCGGCGCTGCGCGGCCTATGTCAATAACGGACGGGATCCCGCGGGCGAGATCAGCGGCTATCCGTTCGCCGGCTCCAACCATCGCATGACGGAATTTCAGGCGGCGATTCTTACCGAGCAGTTCAAGCGATTCAAAAATCAGGATGCCGCGCGCCAGAAAAACGGCCGCTATGTCGAAGAGGCCTTGACACAGATTGCCGGTCTGACCCAACGAAAACGTTATGCCGAAAACACGCGCATAACTTATTTTCGCCTGGAGCTTGACTATGACCGCAAGGCGTTCGCCGATGTGCCGGCGGCGACCTTCGCGCGTGCCCTCCGCGCCGAAGGCATTCCGTTTTCGGGCGGCCCGCGAAATTACGGACGCGGCTGCCACAAGGAAGGGATGCTGGAGGCGCATCTCAGGAGTCGTGGTTTTGAAACGGCATTCTCCACGGCCCGGCTCAGGAAATACCGTGATTCGCTGCGGCTGCCGGTGATGGACGGGCTGACCGCCGGCGCCGGCGAGATACTTTCGATGGACAGCAAGATCCCGCTCCTGGGCACGCAGCGAGAAATGGACCAGATTGTCGAGGCGGTGCGCAAGGTCGCCGCGCACTGCGACGCACTCAAGATCGCCTGAATCCTGCACCAGCGGACCGTCAAATGCGTCAAGGTCAGCCGTTTGTAAGGAGCGGCGGCCGCGGATGGCCCTGTGAAATTCCGATCTGGGCGGTCGCGGCATGCCTTTTCAAGGCTGATTCGGCCTCGCCAATCTACAATCCACACAGAAATCCTCTTGAAAATCTTCTCGGGTCAAGCAAAAAAACGTTGAATTGTCTATGAACAAGGATATGGTATAAATCATTCAACCCTGAGCAGGGGCTATGATGCAGGGCCGCCAATCAGACGGCGGATTTTAAAATATTGGTTGGGACACATCGAACAAGAGGCTGAAAAGCTTTTTGTTGTCTTTTCCGCCAATTTGGCGACCGGACAATTGTTCACATAGAATTCGGACTCAAGCCAATGGAAGGCAAGCATAACAATCGCAACAAAGAGTATACGCCTCTAAGGGGCGGCGTCGACACTGGAAGGGGTCCGGACGGCGCCGAACAGATGACCGTGGAGGAAATCGACGGGCTCGCCAGAGAATTCGCTCAAATGCAGCGCGCGTTCGAATCGCAGAAAGCAGAGCTGGCCCGCACTCAAGCCGAGTTAGCGGTCTTACAAAGCGCAAGGGGGGACATCTACGGTTTGTTGCCGGCCGCCTATTTGGCGCTCGATTCTGATCATCGGATCGTTGACATTAATAAGACGGCCGCGGACTTGTTACGCGGGTCGGCGGCGATGCTTCACAAAAGGGATTTCGGCACGTTTGTCAGCCCGTCATCGTATGAGGATTTCGTAAGCCACGTGCGTGGAACGGCTCGCCGTGTACGAACATGTCAGCTCAAACTTCGCCGGTCGGACGGCAGTCCGTTTTATGCGCAGATTGACAGTCGGGCGGTGCCGGCAAGTGATCCGACCGGCGCGCGTACCGCAATGATGATGACCGACATAACCGAGCACAGGCAAGCCCTCGAAACCTTCAGCAGGCTGGCCGCCATTGTGGAATCGTCGGACGATGCGATCATTGGAAAAGACCTGGACAATCGCATCACCAGTTGGAACGCCGCCGCCGAACGCATGTACGGCTATCGCACCGAAGAGATCATAGGCAGGCCCATCGCCATTCTTTGGCCGTCTGAAACAGTCGAAGGCGCATCCACGATTCTGGAGGACCTCAGGCAAGGCCGGCGCATCGACCATCACGTCTCTGTTCACGTGGCAAAGAACGGCCGCCCGATCGATGTGTCGTTGACCGTTTCGCCGATAAAAGACGCTGACGGCAGTATCACCGGGGCTTCTACCATCGCCAGAGACATCACGGAACGCAGGCGCGCCGCCGAAGCCATCCGGGCCAGCGAAGAACACCTGCGCACCATCCTGGACGCATCGCCGGACGCTATTATGCAGATCGGGGTGGATCAGAAAGTGGTCTGGGCCAACAATGCGGCAGCAACCCTCGTCGCCAATGTGGTCGGCCAGTACTGCTGGGAGATCTATGGCGACACGCCTGAAATGCACCGCTGTGCAGCAAAAAAGGCGATGGAGGAAGAGCAGACCATTACCACGACCTTTTGCGTGATGGACAAGGACGGTTCGGGACGAGAGGTGTGCTGGGAGAACGTCGGGGTTCCGCTTCGCGATGCCTGCGGCGGCATCAAAGGCGCCTTGTTAATCGCCCGAGATGTAACCCGGCGTCAACAGGACGAGCGGGCCATGATGGACTACCAGCAGAAACTCCGGCGACAGGCCGCGGAGCTTGTGCTCGCCGAGGAACGCGAACGGAGGCGTCTTGCAATCGCCCTGCACGACAATATTATCCAGGACCTGGCGATTTCGATGCTGCGTGTTGAGATGCTTAAAGAAACGGCCCAGTCGATCGATCGGACGCTGCTGAACGACTTCGTCCGGACGCTGTCCAAGGTCATCGACGAAACCAGGACCATGACCTTCGACATCAGTTCTCCCACGTTGTACCGGCTGGGACTGGCCGCGGCCGTCGACGAACTGCTGGATGACTTTTTGCGGAGCCGGCACGGGATCGAGTATGTCTTTTGGAATGACGATCAGGATAAACCGCTGGACCACGACGTTCGCGTGCTGATGTTTCAGTCGGTGCGTGAACTGTTGATCAATGTGGTCAAGCATGCCGAAGCGGAGGAAGTCGCTGTGCGCATCGAGCGGCGGGAGGAAACGATGCGGCTGACGGTAGCCGACAACGGCAAGGGCTTTGACGTCGACCACACGGATTTGGCGATGCACCGAAGCGGCGGATTCGGGCTGTTCAGCATCCGGGAACGGCTGGACTATATCGGTGGCCGGATGGAAATTCATTCAGAACCTGGCAAGGGCAGTCGTTTCGTTTTGATTGCGCCCCTGAAGATATAAACAACCATGTAAAAGGAGACGGCGATGGCATTGAAAATTCTGCTTGTGGACGATCACGAAATTATGCGTCAGGGTCTGTACCTGCTTCTCGAAAAACAACCCGACCTCGAGGTGGTCGGACAGGCCCAAAACGGGCGTATGGCCGTAGAACTGGCTCGCGAACACAAACCGGACGTGATTATAATGGATGTGAACATGCCCGGCCTGGACGGGGTCGACGCAACCCGCCAGATCACACAAAACGACGGCGACGTGAAGGTGGTGGCGCTCTCGATGCACTCCAAGAAGGGCTTCATCGTCGAGATGCTCAAGGCCGGCGCGTCAGGGTACGTGCTAAAGGAAAACGCCTTTTCGGAATTGATCGCCGCCATCAACAGCGTCGTCGGAGGCGAGGTCTATCTGTCCTCAAAGATTACCCGCATCGTAATCGACGATTATGTTCAGGATCGCACCGGCACAGGACCGCAGCCCACACCGCTGACGGACAGGGAAAATGAGGTGCTCAAGCTGGTCGGCGACGGCAGGAGTTCCAAGGAGATCGCTTTGCAGTTGGACTTGAGCGTCAAGACCGTCGACGCGTGTCGGCGCCGCATCATGGCCAAACTGCGCATCGAAAGCGTCGCCGAACTCGTCAAGCATGCGATTCGCGAGGGCCTCACGTCGCTGGAGGCGTGACCCGGGCTCGAACGGATAGGGAAATCCACCGAACGCCAGTTTTGCTGTTTGCTCAGGGAGGCCGGAGAAAAAGCCGCGAGGGGATAGCAATTTGCTACTGGCCTTTTTGCAGGCCATGACCCGATAATATAAGTGGTGTTCGAATCAGATATGGGGGCTTGTCCGTGGGGGGCACACAGAGATGGACTACACACACAAGATCAGGATTCTGGTTGTTGATGATCATGAAATTATGCGAGACGGCCTGCGGGCGCTGATACACAGGCAGCCCTTCATGGAAGTGGTGGGCGAAGCGGCAACCGGCGCCGATGCGATCGAATTCGCCTCACGGCTGTCACCGGATGTCGTACTGATGGATTACACCATGCCGAAGATGGATGGCGTGGAGGCATCCAGTACAATTCTTCGGCAGCAGCCGAGTATCAAGATACTTATGGTAGCCGCGAGTATGTCACGGCACGCCATCGACAGCGCCATCAGCAGCGGTATTCATGGTCTCATGCTGAAGGACTCGACCTTCGACGAGTTGACAACGGCTGTCCGCGCTGTCTACAACAACGAAACATATTTCTGCTCCAAGATTATGAATGCCGTGGCCGGTACGTACGCGCACCGGCTGAACGACGATAGCATCGCCAACGGCTGGACCCTTAAAGAACGTGAGCAGGATATCCTGCGCCACCTCTCCAATGGAATGAGTTCCAAACAGATCGCACGACAGATCAATATCAGTCCGAAGACGGTCGACGCGTGTCGGCGGCAGATTATGAACAAGCTGCGCATCGACAGCATCGCAGGTCTTGTCAAGTTTGCCATCCGAGAGGGGCTCACCACGCTGTAATTGCGGATTTTCCAGATTACCTGCACGCGGGCCGCAGCCACAATCACCCGGCATGCCGCACCGCTGCCGTTGGATCTGATCCAGCGGAGGCATCCTGGCAATTAATACCTACAGCCGCCCGGCCGATCACCGGACCGTAGAGTAAACGGCTGATAAACCCGGCTTTAATAGAAGTCGACGTAGATTCCAGCATTTGGCGAACACCGCCACAATCGGGGCGAACAGCGGAAACGCAACTTCGATTTCCCACGTCATTGCATATTGAGGGCAGCAAGCAATTGAAGGAGGATCGCAGGCAATGAGCCATCACAGGATGCTTATCGTGGACGACGAGCCGGACATCCTCTCGGCCCTCGAGAAACGGTTTACACTGAAAGGTTACCACGTCGCAACAGCCGGCTGCGCCAGTGACGCGCTGATCCTGGCGAGATCGCACCGGCCGGATATCATACTTCTGGATGTGCTCCTGCCGGGTATGGACGGCGGCGAAGTAGCACGCCGGCTGCGACTGATTCCGGAAACGGCCGAGGTTCCGGTCATCTTTCTGACAGGCATGTTCCCGCGATTCGACAATCGCCGTCCGTACCGTATTACTCCGGATCATATCCTTTTTTCAAAGCCCATCGATATGAACGAGTTGCAGGACGCCATAGATGGGCTCGTACCCCAAACTGTTTAGGAGCACGAGATGGGCGGCATGGAAAAAAGGACAATCCTGGTTGTGGATGACGAACCCGACGTACGGAATGTCCTCTCGCGAGGACTTGCAGCTCATGGTTACAACGTAATCTCCGCCGACAACGGCAAGGATGCCTTGGCGATGACGCGAGAAAAACGCCCCGATCTCGTGATATTGGACATCCTGATGCCCGACATATCGGGCGGTTCCGTCGGATTGACTCTCCAGGAGGACCCGCAAACCAGAGACATCCCGATTATCTTTCTGAGCTGCACCTTCGGCGACCGCGGAAAACACAAGCACCGCCCGCTTTTTGCCGGCCACATTCGACTTGCCAAACCCTACGATATGCAGGAACTATTGGACGCTATCGCCGACCGGATCGCCCACAAAATCCCGCACGAATGAGTCTAAGGACCTCGACGGCGACCGGCTCGGTGCTCAGTGCGCCGGCGCAAAATTCAGAACCACCTTGCGATGGGTTACATCGACCGCAGTCAATCGGATCGCTTTATCGCTTTGATAGATCGGGAAAACAGGGTCGAATGGATCATTCCGCAACAGCGCCCCTTCCAGGTCCTTGAGCCACTGATTGCGCTCCACCTGCGGTATTTGCGCAGCGATGATCCGCTGGCCGATGAATCGCGCCAGCGGCGTAATGCCGATGGCCCCGGCTTTGACCTTTTGCAGATTCAGGGACAAGAGCCCGTTGGGCCCCAGTTTCGGGCTCACGACGAAGGTGACCACAACCGGAAAACCCGCGTAATCCACCGTCGCCATTAAGTAGATGGTTTTCGGCACAAAGACGACCGAAGGCGCCGAAACATTTACGCCGTCCAGATAAACCGGCCAGGACCAGCCCAGCGAGCGCTCGTCAACAATGATTTCATTCAGTTCCCGCTGCAGGACGATAACCTCAAAGGGCTGATCGAGCTGGATATTGTTGTGAAAATTCGGCGCCAAATAGTGGGTCAGATAGGGGTTAACTTCCTCTTTGGCGACGGGTGCAAGCGGATGGTAATGCCGGGGGACCTGGGTAAAAAGATAGACGACGATAACTGCAACCAGGGCGAATAAAATAATGCCAATACACAATGCCCGAAGGAGGGGTCGTGTTCGTTTCCTGGCGCGTTTCTGGTCCTGCATACAACAATCCTGATTTTGTTTCTTGCCCATCGGGGCGAATACGATTATAGTGCTTCGTTTTGGCGATAGAAGCATTTTCTTGAAGTCGAATGCAAAACTGTACTAGAAAGGGAAAACAAGGTGGCAAGTCATTTTGGTGATCGCCTCTGCGAGGCCGTACGGAGCAAGAATACGCCACTGGTGGTTGGGCTGGACCCTGTATACAGCCGTTTGCCGGAGGCAATACGCAGCCATCGGGAGATGAACGACGAATTTGATGTCGGTTCCGCCGTGGATGCGATCTTCGACTTCTGCACAAGAACCCTGCGCATCGTCGCACCTCTCGTTTCCGCCGTCAAACTCAACATTGCTTATTTTGAAAAGTATATGTGGGAAGGCGTTGAGACATACTACTCGATCGTTTCCGAGGCCGACGAACTCGGTCTGGAAGTCATCGGCGACGTGAAGCGCGGCGATATCGGTCATACCGCTAAAATATACGCCGCCGCTCACCTGCAGAACCCGGAATTTGCAGGCATGGAAGATATTATCACGCCCGACGCCATCACCGTGAACGGTTTTTCAGGAGCCGAGGGCATCATCCCCTTTGCCGACGTGGCCAACGAGCAGGGCAAAGGCGTGTTTGTCTGGGTGCGGGCGAGCAATCCGACTGCCGGTGTCATCCAGAATTTCGCCGATGCCGAGGGAAAGAAGATGTATGAGAAACTGGCTGACGTCGTAGGTGAAATCGCCGACCAGAACAAGCGCATCGGTTCCCACGGGTACAGTAACGTAGGAATGGTCGTGGGGGGCACGACCGCCGAAGAAACGTCGCTGCTGCGAAAGCGTTTCGATAAGGTGTGGTTCCTCGTTCCCGGCTACGGCTCGCAGGGAGCCAGCGCCGTCGATTGCATGCGCTTCTGCAACAAGGACGGCATGGGGGCGCTCATCAACGCCTCGCGATCCATCATTTACGCCTACGAGAAGCCGCAATACAGAGATCAATTTGGCGACAACTGGGAGAAGTGCATCGAACAGGCAGCCATCGATGCGAAGATGGACCTGGCCAAGGCGAGATAACGGCGA
Organism: Phycisphaerae bacterium; assembly: GCA_014859965.1. GTDB lineage: Bacteria > Planctomycetota > Phycisphaerae > Sedimentisphaerales > Anaerohalosphaeraceae > JACZKQ01. Next base: position 33,698 of record JACZKQ010000030.1, on the reverse strand, counting down.
TCTGTCCCTGTCGGCGAACCTTACCGACCGGCGCATGCAGGATTAATCGTCATGAAAGCGGATTTCTTTCGGGGCAAACGCGTACTAATCATGGGCCTGGGCCGATTCGGCGGCGGGCTTGATTCGGCACGTTTTGCAGTTCAGGCGGGGGCGGCGGTCACCGTGACCGATATGGCGGACGCGGAAGACCTGTCGCCGGTCCTTAAACAAATGGCTGATCTACAGGGCGTCACGTATCATCTCGGGGGACACCATTCGGAAGATTTTTGCAACTGCGATGCCGTGATCATCAACCCCGCCGTGCCCCCCGGCAGCGAATACCTCCAGACAGCCCGGCAGGCCGGCGTACTGCTCACCTCACAAATTGAAATATTCCTGGAATTGTGCCCGGCAAGAACCGTGGGCATAACCGGTGCAAACGGCAAGAGCACCACCACAGCGCTGACCGCCCACCTTCTGGAGGCGGGCCGCCATGAAGCCGGCTTTAGAAAAGTCTGGCTCGGCGGCAACATCGGCGACCGGCCGCTGCTGTCGGAACTTAGCTGCATGACCGGCGACGATATCGTCGTCCTGGAGTTGAGCAGCTTCCAACTCGAGCAGTTGGCGCGAAGTCGACAGTCGCCGGATATTGCCGTCATCACCAATATCACTCCCAATCATCTTGACCGCCACGGGACCTTTGAGGCCTATTGCGACGCCAAGGAGAACATCTTTCGTTACCAGCGGCTTGATGCAGGCGAACCTTCGGGCTCTTTTTTCAATGCCGAAGACCCCATCACCGCGGCCTGGTTCGACCGCTACCGCAAACAGGCAGGCAGGGCATGTGCAAAGTTTCACCACGCAGACGTCGGGCCCGCTATCGCTGCGGCCTTTGGCCTGCCCGGCAACGCCAATCTGTCCAATCTTGCCGCCGCAATGGCAGTCGCCCGACAACTGGGAATCGACGATCATGTCGTGGAGCATTCCATAGGCGCCTTCAAGGGGCTGGAACATCGACTGGAATTTGTCACGAGAACGCGGGGCGTCGCCTGGTACAACGACTCGATCGCCACCACACCGCCCAGCGCGATCGTCGCGTTGGAGGCGTTTGACGCGCCAAAGATTATCATCGCAGGCGGGTATGACAAGAAGCTGCCTTTTGACGATTTCGGCAGGAAGATCGCCGCCGATGCCGTCGCCGCTATTCTCATCGGCGCCACTGCGCAGAAGATATCCGCCGCCATCGAAGCGGCACGCACTGAAGAACGACCCAGAGTCCTCTTTGCCGTCGATATGCAGGACGCCGTCCTCAAAGCCGCCGAGATCGCCCAGCCGGGCTGCGTCGTCCTGATGAGCCCCGCATGCGCCAGCTATGACATGTTCACCAACTATCGACATCGCGGCGACGTCTTCGCCGCCTGTGTGCGCGCCATGTCGACCTGATTATGAGACTTTGCCGCCGCCGTCGGATCGGGCGTTGCGACCCGGCCGTAAAACCACATCGCCTCCTCAGCCGTTCGGCGTTCCGCCCGCGAATATTTTCCCATACGAAATCTCAAATTTCGACGGATCGCAATTTAAGTCGTATCGCGCGGAGGACGATACTACCTGCGGTGCGGGAGACACCTGTTGAATGGAGCACACCGAGTCATCTGGTTTTTTTCAGGACAGCAATGATGGAAAACAATGAAAGAAGGATTGAGAAGCGATTGCGTTACAGTTGGCCCGTATGGTTTGCTGAGAATTACAACGATCTGCTCACCCAGGGCCAGATGATCGACATCTCCAGCACAGGGGCGGCCTTTTCATGTTATGCGGACCGATGCCCCTGGCCGGGCCAGCAGATCACTGCACGGTTCAGCGTTCCGAAGTATGACCAGGACAACTCCTTCGATCTGGAGAACTTCATTCGCGACGGTCACATATGCCGCATCGACGAGATCAGTCCGTTTGTGCGGCGCGTGGCGATCCAGTTCGCAGACCCCCTGCCCTTCAGGCCGGGCGAAACAGAAACCGACGCCGATGCCGACGAGACAATGCAGCGGGCGGACGAGCCATCTGAGGATGCCATGTCTCCCGATGCGGCCCCGGAGCCAGCTGCAATCTGCTGACCGGCAAATCAATAACTATACCTGCTGACGCAGCTTGAAACGCGCAAGGTGAGGGTGACTCGGACATCCGTGCATGGCAGCACGGATGTCAGTTTTTTGCGCCGAGGGCAGCACACATCCCAAGAAAAAACCCGCCGAGACGATACGCCGCCCGGCGGGTCACAAATGTTACGAAATCGCCTGCGTCAGAACCTAAAGTGTCCCATAGACATACTGGGCCTGCAGGGCCTTCTCAATCTTTATAACGGCATCTTCCAGGTGCGCACGCGTATACGGATCGAGCGGCTTGGCCAGCACCGGCGTAAGCCGCGTGTCCTTAAGCAGCCGCAGTTGCCCGCAGACCAGGTTGGAAATCGGCTTGTACGCCTCCACACCCCAGAAGGACTTTCCGCTCAGATCGATCATCCGCTCGAGGTACTCACGCTGCAAGTTCCGCCGCAGGCTCGAAATCATCGGCTTGCGGGCGGTATACTTCTCGTTCCCCACGTTATCTAATTCCGTCCAAACGGCCTGGGTAAGCGTATCCAGCAGTTCCGGCAGCGTCATGGCGTCCTGTTCGCCGGGCACAAGAAACTCGTTGTCGTAAATCCGGCGCATCGTCGTGGGATTCATAACCATGGTCAGCGTCGACGCCTGCATCCCCATGATCGTGTCATGAATCGGCCACGTCGCATCGCTCATGACCGAACTCCTGTCGTCGAACCATTTGTCGACGGTCATGCGCCGCAAGAGATCTTCACTGAGGCCATAGGCCTCGTCCTTGAAGGCGTTTTCAACCACAAAAGCCAGCGCCTCGCGCTGCTTGTCCGCGCACACCACCTCAATCGGAAGACGCCCGTCCTTGTCGCCCTTCTTGTCACGGTACACATAGGCCCCGCCCAGCCAGTTGGCCATCATACTGACCGCCCGCATCTGCATGCCCAGCGTCATCTCATAGCCTTTTCGCACGTACGACCAACTCTCGCCGTCCTTGACGAGTTTATCGATCAGGCGCGCGCGGCCCTGCTTAGCGACCCGCATCTGGCTCTCAGCGTAATCCAGCGGATTGCTGCTGAAGTCGTAGCGGCGGGCCAGCGGGTCCGGGCCGGAAGTGTCCTCATCCGTAGCGTAAAGCAGTTCGGGCTCTGCGACCCGGCTCAGGATGGGTTTGAGATCCCTTTGCAGCGTGTAGCCGTATTCGATCGCCCAGACATCGTAAGGACCTACCCCAATCATAGTGTAATCGCCCTGGACGTCGCCATCCTCGCAATTCATGTTTACGGGAAGATAGTCCATGACGGAAGCCGCCAACGGCTTTTTGCCCTTGAATTCCTCGCTGTTGATCTCCGCCAGACTGTAAGCCGCCGAGCCTTTGAAATTGTGCCGCAGGCCTAATGTATGGCCGACCTCATGGCAGACTAATTCGGCAAGCATCGGACCGATGAAAGACTCCGGAATACCGTCGATCATCGACTCTTCCTTCCTGGGCTCCTTCGGTTTGGGCTTCTCGTCGGCCTTGTCATCCTTCTTGCCATCGGCCTCATCCTTGCCTTCGTCGTCCGCCGCCAGATTCGCCGTCAGGACCGCCTGCATCCGGAACATCGCCACATCCAGCGCCTTGCCTTCGGCAAGTCGACACATCCCGTTGATCTGACAATGCCGACCGGCCAGACCGTCGTATTCGGCGCTGCCTATAAGGCCTGTCTCGGTCTGGCCGAGCGCGTGGCCGCCGTACGGGACATCCGCCAGCGCGGACAGTTCATGAGCGACATGGTCGCGATGCCCCACGGGCGCAAGCCGCACCCGAGGGTCCCAGTTCGGACGATGCGAAAGCCAGGCCGTCGTCTCCGGACTCATCCCTTCCATCGCAAGCTGCGGCATCACTTCATGGAACTGCTTCCAGAAATGCCGGATCCAGCCGTCGGTCAGGATAATGTCGGCGTCCAGTATCTGGCCCGTCTGCGGATGTACCCGGCTGGGCCCGATTGCCGTGCCGATGTTGTTGTTCAGCCATCGAACAAAATTGTAGCGCACGTCTTCAGGGTCTTTTTCCATGTGCGCGCCGCTCCGCTTGTCCTGATAATGGACCTCTATGGCGTTGTTGATCCCCACCTTTTCGAACGCCTGATTCCAGAACAGAATTCCCTCCCGCACCCATCTCCGATAGCGGACGGGCGTACTGTGCTCGATGTAAAACACGATCGGGTTTTTGGGCGGGCTCAACTGCAGCGACGGATCGGCCTTTTCCAGGTGCCACCGATTGATGTAGCGCACCTTGATTTCCTTGTTCTTGTACTGCCCGTAGTCGCTGTAGCTGGTGGTAAAGTAGCCGACCCGCTCGTCCGCAGGGCGCGGCTGATAGCCGGTATTCTCCGGTATTTCACTGATCGAATAGTGAATCGTCTGCAACTGTCCGTTGGTCGCGGGGACCTCGAACGCCAGTTCGACGTTCTTCGGAAAAGCCTTGGCTTTGGCAATCTTGACCAGCCGCGGATTCGAGATGCGGACCTGGGAACCGAAAAACTTGCTCGCCTGACCGACCAAAAGGGCGTCCATATCGATCACCGGCGAACCGCCGCTCATGGCGACGATCGGCACGTCAAGAAGCACACGGTCCGTGAAGAGCCGGTTGACCGAATCCTTGCTCTCCTGGTCGCCGTCGGATCGGATGCCGATGTTCGGCTCGACCAGCGCCAGCGTTTTATCGTAGCGTTTCCAGTAAACGTACATGTCGCCGGCCTGCAAGCCCGCGTACTCCTGCCCGCTGGCCACTGTCATGGCGATAAAGAACCGCCTGCCCTCGTAGCCGGCCGGCAGCGCCGCTAACATCTGTCCGTCTTTCTCGCGCTTCCAGATGGTGTAGAAGCTCTGTTGCCCGTCGGCCGTTGACACAACCTTTTCGTAACCCTTCACCACCTCGTCCAGCGGAGGAAACTCCGGCTTGTCCTGGGCCATAGCGGCCGAGGACGACAGCAACAGGCCGGCCAATACGGCCAACAGGCAAACACGCATTGACTTCAATTCTGTCTGATCCATGTACATTGACTCCCAATAGGACTGGTTTTGAGTAATACTTTCCCGGAGGCTCAATGCTGTAATGAACCCCCGCAATGAACAGCTCCAATTATACAGCATCTAATGTCTGAATACAATTATTTTGGGCCGTCACCCCGGTTTTTTTCCACGGCACAAGCTCAATCCTGCCACTTCGACCCACAACGCCCTCCCGGAAGGTCTAAACCAGCTGAATTTGTCCGATAATAAAGACGCGAGCAGGCCGTGAGAGTCCACCTCTCAGCCGGAGTCCGATTACACCGGTTTTTTGCTTTACGCGGAGGCTTTTTGGTATACCATACGGCCATGTTGGAAAAAGGGCTTGTGCAAATCTATACGGGGGACGGCAAAGGCAAAACAACCGCAGCCCTCGGGCTGGCGATGCGTGCGGCCGGGCGGGGAAACCGCGTACTGTTCTACCAGTTCCTGAAACCGTCCTCACTGCAGCTCGGCGAACGCACAGCCATCGAACGGCTCGACAATATCGAATTGAAGGCGATGGAGCAGGCGTGGGACCTTCGGAAATCCCTGCACGATGCGTCGACAACGGCTGATGTGTGCCGGGCAGTCGCCGAAACGCTGAAAGAATTGACGGCTTCGGCGACTCATCGCAGTTATGACGTGATAATTCTGGACGAGATCGTCTTCTGTTACGCACATAAGCTTGCCGCGCTGGACGACATCGGCACGCTCGTTCGTACCCGAGACGAACACGTCGAAATCGTACTGACCGGCCGCGGCGCCGACGAGCCGCTCATGGAATTAGCCGATCTCGTAACTGAAATGAAACCGATCAAGCACCCCTTCGAAAAAGGCATTACTGCACGAAAAGGGATCGAATACTGACCCCAACTAAGGAGATTAACATGCGTTGTCCACAATGTGGCTCGGCCAATCCCGACGATTCCGTGAGATGTTTCTCCTGCGGCTGTGAACTGGCTCCGGCTCCGGCCGCCGCTGCGGCTAAGACCTCAGGTTTGGCGATTGCGGCGCTGGTGCTCGGCATCCTGGCCTTTTTCACATGCGGCATCACCGCCCTGCCGGCCATCATCTGCGGCATCGTCGCACTAGTGAAGATCGCAAAAACCAATGGCGTGCTCAAGGGTATGGGCATGGCGATCACGGGCATAGTCCTGCCTTTTGTGTTTGTCGCGGTTGTCGTACCGCTTTTGCTGGCGATCCTCATGCCCGCACTTTCGCGTGCCAAGTTCGAAGCTCGCCGAATAGTCTGTCGTGCAAACCTGCAGACCCTTTCAACAGCGATGACCATGTATGCTGACTGGTACGAGGGCAATATCCCGGCTTCAGACAAATGGTGCGATCTGCTCATGCAGGAGGCAGACGTTTCCAGACGGTCTTTTCAATGCCCGACGGCACCCTCAGGCACATGCTCATACGCAATCAACAGCAATCTGCAAACTTTGGGAGGCAAACCCGACCCGGAACTCGTGGCCATATTCGAAAGCACGCCGGGTTGGAACCAGGCCGGGGGGCCCGAGTTGTTGACCACGGAGTATCATGACGGCGGAGGCTGCAATGTGGCCTTTGCCGATGGGCATACAGAGTTCATTCCGGCCGACGAACTGGGCCGCTTAAAATGGACTACGGACCAATAGGTATAGAAGGAAGACTTGGGGAAATACAATGAAGAAGGTAGCGGTGATTATTTGTGCGGCCGGGGCTGGGGCTCGGTTTGGCGGCAGCAAGAAGAAGCCCTTTATTGAGGTCGGCGGGCGGGCGGCGTTTGTCCGCAGCATCGAGTTTTTCGCCAACCGTGACGATGTGAAGCAAATCCTTATGGCCATCTCGCCCGACGACGAGGAGCTGGTCAAGATTAAATATGGCGCCAATCTGAGTTTCAGCGGCGTTAAGCTCTGCCACGGCGGCAAAGAGCGGTTCGAGAGCGTATCCAAAGCACTGGCACTGGTCAAACCCGACATAGATCTCGTCGCGGTTCACGATGCAGTGCGGTGCTGCCTGACGGATGAATGGGTGGAAGCGGTCATCCGCCGGGCCGGTGAAACGGGGGCCGCCATCCTTGCCTGCCCGGTCGTGGCCACGATCAAAAAGGTCCGGGACGGTGCAATTGTGGAAACGGTGGACCGCACCGGCCTTTATGAAGCACAAACGCCGCAGGTCTTCGATGCGAAGCTGCTCAAAGAGGCCTACGCCGGGCTCGATAAGATGGACCGAGGCGCTGTGAGTGATGACGCGACGCTCGTCGAAGCGATGGGCAAAGAAATCGCCATTGTCGAAACAGACCACTCGAATATCAAGATCACCCGAAGAAGCGACGTCGCCATCGCCGAGGCCATCATCAAGGCTCATCCCAAACCGGGGACGCAGGGACCTGTCGGACCCTATATTGAAGCACAATGGTAAGGACGTTTGGATAAATTGGCCAAACGGCTATTGACACCGCGGCGAAAAATGGTATGTTTGCCGACAGGAAAAGCGATCGCTTTAACGAATTGAAAGGAGTTCATAATGGCGAAAAAATTATTCATCTCAGCCGAGCTGCTTCTTCTGGTTTTCATCCTTGGTTGTGACGAACCGGCCGTCAAAGACGATCCCCGCTTCAGGGCCGATCCCACGCAAGCAACATTTGTAACCACCCAGGGCTTCGGCGTACCCGACGCTGCGGAAGCGGACAAGGTCGAACACCTTGCCCAAAAGCGTAATGAATATCGCCAAAGCCTGGTCGAACTTCTCAGGCATTATCAGATGTCGGCCGATATTACAAAGCGTCAGTGGGCGCAGCATGAATTGGAAGCGCTCGACCGCGTGCCGCACTATCGTTACCTGATGACCGCCGAAGTGCTGCCGCCGGACCTGATCGCCAGCAGCGACATTGAGGACGCCAATATCCTCTTCAATGAGGCCATGGAATTGTACAAACAGGCCGGCGGACTGTTGATCATTACCGACGAGGACAAACTCCGCGGGGCGCTTAACAAGTTCAATCAGGTGATCGCACGCTTTCCAAGCAGCAACAAAATTGACGATTCCGCTTACCGCGCGGGACGCATCTATGAGCATTTCAAGGATTGGGAGATCGCCATGGTGTATTACCAGCGCTGCTTCCAGTGGAACGATGTAACCGCCTATCCGGCAAGATTCCGGGCGGGCTACATTCTGGATCAGCGTCTTCTCAGAAGGACCGAGGCTCTGACGCTCTATCAATTATCCGTAGAACGCGAAGCTCGCTACACCAAAAACACAGAGTTCGCACAGAAGCGTATTCTTGAGTTGACAAAGCCCGGCAGCCAACCCGGTGCACCGGCGCCTCTTCCGGGCTCAACGATGTCCAATACGTCGGTTGACGCATTCTCGGAGACGCTGGACACGATGCCGTGACGCCGGTCGGGCAACTTGTGTAAGAGATTATCGCGGGCCTGTTCTCCGATGGAGCAGGCCCGTTTTTTTTAACGCCATGCTGAATGTATTCGAAAAAAAGGTTTTGGACTTCATTCGATCGGAAGGCCTGCTGGACACGGGGCAATCCGTTCTGGCGGCCGTGTCGGGAGGCGCAGATTCGGTCGTCCTGCTCGCCGTGCTCAAACGTCTGATCGAAGCGCATGCCTTCAGCATGTCGCTCGTCGTCGGCCATGTGAACCACGGTTTGCGGGGGGCGGCAAGTGACGGCGACGAGACCTTTGTCAAGGGTTTGGCCGCCCGGTGGGGGCTGGACTGCTGCAGCCGGTCCGTAAACATAAAGGACATATCCCGCGAGAATCGTCTTTCCATCGAAACCGCTGCACGGCAGGTCCGAATGGACACGCTCATCCAAATGGCAGAGCAACGGCACTGCGGCGCCATTGCGACCGCCCATCACATGAACGACAATGCCGAGACGCTGGTCCACAGACTGCTGCGGGGCACGGGCCTTCGCGGCCTGGCGGGGATTCGGCCGGCGAGAACACTGCGAGGCGGCGGCGGTTCGATGACCTTCATAAGCCCGTTGCTCGCCTGCGGCCGCAGCGAGATCATCGCCTACTGTGAGGAAAACGGCCTTAAGTGGCGGCATGATCACACCAATGACGATTACGCGCACACACGCAACCGGATTCGCCACGTGCTGCTGCCGACACTCCAGCAAGGCGCTGCATCGGACTTGCCCCGGCAGTTGGACGCGCTTTCGGCAGCGTGCCGCAGGCTGCTGTCGCGGATTGAACGCGACGTGGATGCCCTGCACCCCGCCGCCGTAAAGGAAAGACACGCAAATCGCATCATTCTGAACAGGCAAGCCGTCGCCGCGCTGGTCGATCCGGTCGCCGTGGAACTGACCCGGCGGGCACTGGCTGAAATCGGGACAGGTTTGCGCGATATGTCGGAGAGCCATTATCTCGCCATCCTCGAACAGGCGCGCACCGGGCGGCCCGGCAGGCTCTCTCTGCCGGATGGAGCATACGTGTGGGTGCACAAGAACGATTTGTTTTTTGAAAATCCGCCCCCCGGAGCGGCCGGCAGCGGCATGGAGCCTCGGCAACTGCTTATCAACGGCGTGACGGAATACGGCGCCAATACGTTTGAAACGGCCCTACTGACCGCGCAAGAGTGCGACCTGCTTACTTTTACAGCCGCCAAGGATCCCCGCACGGAATGGTTTGATTACGACACACTGGCCGCCCCCCTGGTCGTGCGCGGCCGGCGGCCCGGAGATCGCTTTCAGCCCTTTGGCATGGCATCGCAGAAAAAAGTAGGCAAGTTTCTTTCGGCCGCGGGCATCGGGCCGGCGACGCGCCGGCAAGCTGTAATCGTCGCCGACGCCGGGAAGATCATCTGGGTCGCCCCAGTGCGACCCTGCGAGTCCACAAAAATCACCCCCGCCACACGACGCATCCTTCAGATTCGACTCTGCTGACACGGGACCACTCCGAGCCTGTGCTGCAAACCGCCAGCGAACCCTGCGGCATCGTCGCCTGCACTGACGTGTCAACAGACAATTTCCATCAGATAAACCAGCGTTCCTTCATCTGCTTTCCTTCCGGCCACTGCATACCGGCCCGGTCCCGCCATCGCAACCGCGACGTCGAGTCGGTCGTTTTCAAAAACCTCCGACAGGTATGTAATCTGCAGCCGGCGCACATCGGAGTTGAAATCCAGCCCCCTTCGAAGGACATCCATACCCCACCGCACGTATTCGGTATTATTGACGTGCCCGTTCATATCGACGGCACTATAGGGCACACGAATGCTCTCTGTGAAACCATAGTCGGCCAGCGGCACCAGACGCTCCAACGGTCCGGCAATGACCTTTTCGGGAATCACCTTCTCCGCCTCGCTTGTCAAAGGCAGGTCCAGTTTGGCGAGATTTCTCGGCCGATTGGTCTTGCGGCTCAGGACCATCCATTCGCTGCCCACCCTGAACAGTTCGCTGCCCCCGGCATCACAACCCACGAATTCCCGAGTCGTGATCACACGATTATGCCCGCTGGGCCATGTCCGCAGAGCGACGACTTCATTCCAACCCGGTAACCGGCCGAATTCGACTATAAAATTAGACAACACAAAATAGCACCCGATCTCTTTGAGCCAATCGAGACTGAAGCCTGCCTGCTGCGCATGGGCGGCGGCGGCCTCTTGCAGCCGTCGCATCAGCGCATCTATTTTCATCCGGCCGTCCGGCCGGCAATGATAGGTCTTCACCGTAAACGCTTCTTCCCGTTTCTGCATGGCTCTCCCTTGAGTAACCCCGCCAGCATACCACAGCCGGCGCTTTGAACAAAATATCTTTTCTCCTTTCCGGATGATATCCCCCGCCGCCGCCCGGAACGGCGCAATCCAAACATTCTTACCCTAATGGTCTTTATTGTTTTTTCCTGTTAGATTCACCCGTTCCGCACAAACAAATATTAACAAACGTAGTTGGATGGTACTTGAATAGCCACGTCTATAGGGTACAATAAGAGTTTTATCCTTCGGCTCGGTCTGCCGATTCAAAACTGCACTGACAACAAGCATAAGGTACGTAAAATGTCATTAGAAAGTTTTTTTAATCCTGCGTCGGTGGCGATTGTGGGTGCATCCCGCCGCCCCGGCAAGGTGGGTCGTGAAATCCTGGTCAATATTGTGCGCGGCGGGTACCCGGGAAAGATTTTCCCTATTAATCCGGGCGTCGACTCCATCGACGGCCTGAAATGCTATCCGGACCTCACGTCCATTGGCGAGGTTCCTGAACTGGTGCTGATCATCGTTCCGGCCGAAACGGTAGCGGATGTGATGCGGCAATGTGCCCGCATCGGGTCCAAGTCGGTGGTTATCATTACCGCCGGCTTTAAGGAAGTAGGCGCCGCCGGCAGCCAGTTGGAGCAAGAGGTCCTGCGGATCGCCCATGGCGCCGGTATTCGGGTCATCGGACCCAACTGCCTGGGCATCATCGACACGGTCCACAAGCTCAACGCCAGTTTCGCCGGCGACCTGCCCGGCACCGGCGCCATCGGCTACGTGTCTCAATCCGGGGCCCTGCTGGCGGCCATCCTCGACATGGCCAACGCGGTCGGCATCGGCTTCAGCACGCTGGTCAGCATCGGCAACAAGGCCGATATGGACGAACTGGACATCATGCAGTACCTTGCCGACTGCCCGGAAACCAAAGTTATCGCCGGGTACCTCGAAAACATTTCCGACGGCAATCAGTTTGTTCGCGAAGCCGAGATCATCTCCCACGCCAAACCTGTTCTGCTCATGAAATCGGGCGCCACCGGCGCCGGGGCGCGTGCCGCATCCAGCCACACCGGTTCTCTGGCGGGCAGCGAAACAGCGTATGAGTGCGTCTTCGAGCGGGCCGGCATAATCCGGTGCAATTCGATCAAAACGCAGTTTGATTTTGCACAGGCGTTTGCCACCCAGCCGCTCCCGGAAGGCGACAGCGTCGTCGTCATTACCAATGCCGGCGGCCCGGGCATTATGGCCGCCGATGCCATTGAAAGTCAGGGGCTGACCTTCGCCAAACTTTCTGAAGAAACCGTACAGAAACTTGCCGCCAAACTGCCTGCCGCCGCCAACGTCAACAATCCCGTCGACGTACTCGGCGACGCTCTGGCCGAGCGCTACGAGTTGGCCCTGGAAATCGTTATGGCCGACAAGAATGTCAGCGCCATACTGGTGCTCCTGACCCCTCAGGCGATGACGGAAGTTGCCGCCACCGCCGAGGCCATCGTCAAGGAAGCCAAAAATCACAACAAACCCGTCTTCGCGTGCTTCCTGGGCGCCGAAAAGGTGGAACCCGGCCTAAAGGTCCTAAGGCGCGGGCAAATCCCTCAATACGATTCGCCCGAAAGCGCTGTCGCCGCCATCAAGGCCATGAGCGATTATCACCGCTGGCGCCACAGACCCAAACGCGTTGTCAAGCTCTATCCTGTCAACAGACGGAAGGTTGAGAATATCGTCGAAAGACACCTGCGGCTCGGCATTCGCGAAATCGGCGAAGTGGAATCCAAGGAAATCATCGAAGCCTACGGCTTTGTAACGCCCAAGGGTTCCATCGCAACAACCGCCGAGCAGGCCGCAAACATCGCGCGGCAGTTGGGATTTCCCGTCGTTCTTAAAATCTGGTCGCCCGACATCATCCACAAGTCCGATGTCGGCGGCGTCCGGGTAGGGCTCAAGAGCGCCCAGGAAGTCATGGACGCCTTCGACCTCATGATGTTCCGCGTCCCCAAGAAAATGCCGGAGGCCGACATCCTCGGCGTGCTCGTGCAGGAGATGTGCACCGAAGGCAAGGAAGTCATCCTCGGAATGCATCGAGACCCGCATTTCGGTCCGATGATGATGTTCGGCATGGGCGGCATCATGGTCGAGGTGCTCAAGGACGTCGCCTTCTACCTGGCGCCGTTGACCGCCGTGGAGGCCAAGCAGATGCTGGTGAACACCCGGACTTACAAAATGCTGACCGGCGTTCGCGGCCAGGCGGGCGTAGACATCGACGCCATCGCCGAAGCCCTGCAGAGGCTGTCGCAACTCGTGACCGAATTCCCACAAATTCTGGAGATGGATATCAATCCTTTTATGGTCGGCCCCGAAGGAACTACACCTATCGCGGTCGACGCACGCATCAGTGTTGAAAAGGTTGGGCAGACAAAATGAACGTAACACAATTTGACTGGAAGAAAAAATACGCCGGCTCGATCGGCAGTCCCGCCGACGCGATTCAATTGATAAAGCCCGGCGACAGCATATTTATCGGGACCGGCTGCGGCCAGCCCCAGCACCTCGTCCACGAACTGGTCGCACACTCGGCGCATATCTTCGACTCCAACATCATCAACTTTCTTACCATCGGCCCGGCCCCTTACATGCACGACAAGTTCCGTGACAAATTCAATGTCAACAGTTTTTTCATCGCCGATAACGTCCGCGACAGCATTCAGGAGGGTATCTCCGATTACACGCCGATGTTTCTCTCGGAAATCCCGCAGGAGTTCGAATCCGGCCGAATTCCGCTGGACATCGCCTTTATTTCCGTGACGCCGCCGGACGCCAACGGACTGTGCAGCCTGGGCATCTCCGTGGATATCGTCAAGTCCGCGGCCGCCAACGCGCGCTACGTCGTGGCCCAGGTTAACGCGAATATGCCGCGAACTCTCGGCGACTGCTTTCTGCACGTCAATTCCATCGACATGCTCGTGCCGTACGATGAGCCGCTCATTACCGTCGAGCCGGAGGCTTCCGACGAAGTGCTGAGGCGCATCGGCCAGAATCTCGCCCGGCTGGTCGAGGACGGCAGCACCATCGAGTGCGGTATCGGACGCATTCCCCAGGCGATGGCCGAATTTCTCGGGGACAAAAGAGAACTCGGCATTCACACAGAAATGTTCGGCGACTGGATCATCGACCTTATTGAGTGCGGGGCTATTACCTGCACCAAGAAAACCATTAACCGCGGCAAGATCGTCGCCAGCTTCGCCATGGGCTCACAACGGCTCTACGACTACATCGACAACAATCCTTTCTTCGAGTTTCATCCGACCGAATACGTCAATGACCCATTCATCATCAGCCAGCATGACAAAATGGTCGGCATCAATGTAGGCCTTGAAGTCGACCTGACCGGACAGGTCTGCGCCGACTCGTTGGGTTACCGGTTCTACAGCGGCATCGGCGGGCAAGTGGATTTCATTCGCGGCTGCGCTCGCAGCCGGGGCGGCAAGCCCGTCATCACCATGCCGTCTACCGCCAAAAATGAAACCGTCTCGCGCATTGTCGCCAAGCTTACTGAAGGCGCCGGAGTCGTCACCACACGGGGCGATATCCACTACGTCGTCACCGAATATGGCATCGCTTATCTCCACGGAAAGAGCATTCGGGAGCGCGTGCTCGCGCTGATCAACATCGCTCATCCGAAGTTCCGCAAAGAGCTGATACAGGCCGCCAAGGCGCAGCGATATATCCATGCCGACCAGATCGAACTGCCGTGGGAAAACGTCAGATACCCTGACGAACTCGAACATTACGACACGCTGCGCGACGGCACGCAGATCTTCTTTCGGCCCATCAAACCCACCGATGAAAACGCCCTTTCTGAAATGCTCTATTCACTGAGCCAGGCGTCGGTCAAGAAGCGCTACTTCACTCATACGAAGACGTTCCCCCATCGCGACGTGCAGAAACTCACTAATATCGACTACCAGAACGAACTGGCCGTAGTGGGTGTCGTTCCGGGCCCGGCGGAGGAAGAGGTCGTCGCCATCGCCCAGTATTTCCTCGAACCGAGGGCCCGCGTCGCCGAAGTCGCATTCATCGTCCACGACGAATGGCAGGCCAAGGGCATGGGAACCCTCCTTCTGGACTACGTGGTTCGCATCGCCGCACAGCGGGGCATCAAGAGCTTTTACGCCACCGTGCTCCCCGAGAACAAAGCCATGCTCAACATCTTCTACAACAGCGGCTATAATGTGAATACCAAATTCGACGGCACGGCGTACGAGATCAACTTCAATCTTGCCGAGTAACTGTGCGGCAGATGTTCATGTCACGGGCATTCGGCCCGTGACCGGACGGGGTGAAAATGCGATGGCGGCAGCGGCGATCCTGTCGGTGATCACCGCCCGTGGTCGTTAGTCTTGTATGCCGGGGCTTCCCTCAGCGGGGGCCCGCAGGCTGCGCGTCACAAGTTCCTGCAAGATGGTAGGCGGCCTCCGCAAAGACGCTGTCGACACTTATCTCCTCAATCCGGTGTCGTGGGTCGTCGCTTGCGATTGCCCTGCCGCGACCCTCCGGGTCGACCGCAACGAAACTGTGCTCTTTCTTGTAAGGCGCTATCCGCATCGGATTCGTCCTGCCGAAGATGATGATCACCGGCGCCCCCAGCGCCACTGCAATGTGCCCGGGCCCCGTATCGTTGCTCACCACAAGCCTCGCCCCGCTTAAGACACCTGCAAGCGCTCCGATGTCCGTCCGCCCCGCCAGATCCAGAACCCGCGCCCGCGACAGCCCGCGCAATTTTTCCACTGTTTCTTTCTCACCCCGCCCCCCAACCGCCACCACGGGCAAACCGAATGCCGTATCGATTCGGTCGGCCAATGCCGCAAATCGTTCGATTGGCCAGCACTTGGCCGGGTGCGCCGAACCCGTCACAAAAACAACATAGTCGCCCTCACCCTGCTCTGCAAGCAACTGCCGCGCCCTTGCGAGCCAACCGGGGGATGCCGCAAAGTTGCATTTGTCGACTATCGTGCTGCAGCCCGCCGCCGCAACCACTTTGTGGTAGTAATCGATCACATGCGCGTTGCCATCGTTCTGTCCGACCTGATTAGTATAGAACAGGCCCGCTAACTCCCGCGAATCCTTCATCCCGATGCGTCGCCTTGAACGCGTGACCCACCCGAAAAAAGCCGTCCGAAACAGCCCCTGCAGATCCACCACAAGATCAAAACGCCCCTTGCGAAGATCGCCGAAGAAACGCAACAGCGAAACAAATGCCTTGGGGTGCCGCCACCACTTGCCGAGGCCCTTGCGATCAAACAGCAGCACGTCATCGACATCCTTGGCGCCCTCCAGCAGCGGCGCGAATTCATCGCGCACAAGCCATGTGATGCGCGCCTGAGGAAAACTCGCCCGCAGCGACGACAGCGCCGGCAGCGCCAACGCGATGTCACCGAGTGCCGACGGCTTGATGATCAGAATATGCCTGGGTTGTGCGTTCACGTCAGCCATTCGCATCGACAAAAATGCCGCGTCCTTCCATTGCTGAAGTCGCCATAGAAAGCAGCCGGACCGCAACGGCCCGCGTCGCCAGCTCGCGATAGGTCTTTCGACAGTCCTCCCGCAGGTCGGTAAATTCACAATACGTCGAAAAGGTGCGCCGGTAGTCACTGCTGTGAATGCTTCGGTGACACAGGACGGTCGAGGCCAGCTTAGCCAGCGAGCGAAACCGGTTTCGACGCCGACACAGCCGATACGGTTTGATCCCGTCCAGGTCGACAAGCATTACCTTGCAAAGATTTCCGCTTACCTGGACGACAAAATTGCCCGCTTTCGCGTCACGGTGCCACAATCCGCCATTGTGCAATCCTGCAAAAATCTCCGCAATCTGGCGGGCGACCGTCCGGCGGCATGCCGGCTCGCGGTGACCGAACGTCGCCAGGTCCTCGCGGAGGAAATAGTAGAGATTCCGACTTTCGATATAGTTACTTATATATATGTTTTTAGTCGACCATAAGCCCTTTCGCTGCTCCAAGGCCGCCAGCGGATACTCCGACGCAACACCCATCGCTTGCAGCTTCACAGCGGTTCGAAAAGTACGGACCGCTCTCGCCGAACGCAGGTTGCGAAAAAACCCCTTGAACCGCGACGCCTGCTTCTGCACCTTGACAACCACGCACAGATCACGCGCACCAACACGAATCGTGCGAACGCGCACCGAACCACATTCGTCAGACTTCAGACGCCGGCCGTCACCATCCAGAAGCCAGCGCGGATCGGCAAGCAGCTTTTCCCAGTCAGAGGGCGACAGCACATTACCCTTTGGATCACGCAAAGCCACCAGCGCCCGCCACCCGTCCTTCAGGGTCAGCCGGGTGCTTGCGATTGGATCTTTGGCACTTGTGTTTACCTTCGTCATGCGCGCCGATTCTATCGCGCAATGTGGTTTTCAGCAACTAAAACCCTTTTCGTCACAAAATTTGCGATTATAATACGTTGCCATTAGTGGAATCTTTCAGGAGGCAAATCATGGCGGAGCACGGCAGATATGTTTATGAATGGCCCAGGCCCATGGTCACCGTCGACGCCATCATCTTTGCCCGCACCGCAACGGTGCAAGTACTGCTGATCAAGCGCGGATGTGAGCCGTTCAAAGACAAATGGGCCTTTCCCGGCGGCTTCATCGAAATGGACGAAGAACTGGAGGATGCCGTCGCCAGAGAATTGCGAGAGGAAACCGGCCTGGCAGGCGTCACACTGCGGCAGATGCATACCTTCGGCGGAATCGGCCGCGACCCGCGGGGGCGATTAATCACGGTTGCCTTCATCGGTGTTACCGATCCCGACAACATGGAACTCAACTTCGGCGACGATGCCGCCGACGCCGCATGGTTCGACATCGCCGCACTGCCCGAGATGGCCTTTGACCACCGGGAAGTGGCGAATATGGCGATCGAAAGATACCACAGGATGGCGGACCCGCTCTGATTGGTCGATAATAATGATGCTGAATTGAATGCTGCGGGAGTACTATGAACGAAGATTTCGTCGCCTTAAACGAGTTCACATGGGGATATCGGGCCGCCCGAACCCTGCAGGTCGCCAACAAAATCGATTTGTTCACGCGGATTGGCGACAAAAGTCTTTCGCTGGAGCAGTTGTGCGATGCGTGCCGGACACGGCCTGCAATGACCGAGAAACTGCTGATTGCATGTGCAGCCCTCGGCCTTGTCGAACGAGACGGTGGGTTCTACCGGACTACCAAACGGGCTCGCGACTATCTGGTGAAGGGCGCAGATCGTTACCAGGGCGACATAATCGCCCATAGCGATGCCGTAAGGGGCTTCTGGGACCACTTGGAGGAGGAAATATGCCTCGAACCGCCGCAGGTCGACCCGGCCGCGGTTCATCGCAGCTTCATCATGGGCATGCACAATATCACGATGGGCGGCCGAGGGCGGATTTTCGAGGAAAGCATCGATCTGGCAGCCACAAAGCGGCTGCTGGACGTGGGCGGCGGCCCCGGAACCTATGCCATACTTGCCTGCACAAGCCAGCCCCAACTCGAAGCCGTCGTCTTTGACCTGCCCGAAACAATCGCCATTGCCCGCCAGGTTGTGGAAAAGGCAGGCCTTTCTGCTCGCATCAGCTTCTGTGAAGGCGACTGGGAAAAGGATGCGTTTGGGCAAGGCTTCGACGCCGTTCTTATGTCCAACATCATGCACGGTCCGGAAAGCATGGCCCCCATGAAGCTGCAAAAGGCATTCGAAGCCCTGATTCCGGGCGGCCTGCTCATTATTCAGGAGTTCCTGCTCAATGACGACAAGACAGGACCGCTTACTGCCGCCCTCTTTAACATCATGGTCGGTGCGTATTCCGCAAGAGAGCTGACACGGCTCATCGAACAAGCCGGCTTCGTGCAGGCAAAGCTCGTTGCCAATGATGAAAACGTGGGCGCGGGATGGATAACCGCTCGAAAACCAGGCTGAACGGCGAGCGCGAGCAGGCTTAACTTATGGCGGCAGCAAACATCCGACCTGTTGAATCGCTTTACTTTCAACTGCTTTTCTGCCGATAGAAACCGTTGACTTTGCATAGATTGCTGGTAAAGTGGCCTCCAAGGATAAGCGGGGGTGATGGATCGCTTATTGCGAAAGGAAAACCATGGCCAAGCCGACAATTTCATCCTACATACGCGAAAACCTGGAGGGCCTTGAAAGAAAAGGCGAACCCGGACCATTTGTCACGATCTCTTGCCAGTATGGCTGCGATGGGTTCGAACTGGGAGACCTTTTGCTCCAGAAGCTCGACGAACAGGAGGGTGAGGGGGTTTGGAAACTCTACAAAAGAGAAATCATCAGCCAACTGGCTGACGATACCGGACTCAGCGAAGAATTAATTGAGCGGGAAAAACTCACAAAACCAAGCCTGTTGCGCGATCTTTTTCGCGGGGTGCGTAGAAATGGTATGCCCGACGGCTACGAAATTCGCAATAAAATCTCCTTGATGGCGCGCGCCATAGCCTTTGAAGGCCACGCCATCATCATCGGTCAGGGAGGAACGTCTGCCACCGCGGACCTGGATAACGGACTCCGCATTCGCATTGAAGCCCCTCGGGATTGGCGTGTTACCCGAATCAGCGTTCGCGAAAAACTGAAGAAGGAGGCCGCAGTCGCACGAGTCGATGAGGTGGCAAAGCAGCGAAGATACCTGCACAAGAGCTACAAAGAGAAAAACCCCCGAGAACCGGCGTTTAATCTCACAATTGACAATTCGCTATTCGATATCGATCAGGCCAGCGATCTCGTCATGGCCGCCATGGAGTTACGGAGTCTCACTGAGCCGCACAAATAAGCGAATCCGGCGTACCAGTGGACACGTCGCGTGCAGCAGTGGACAAGTGCGTTTTTTTTAGGAATTTGCTGGCTTTGCTGGGGAAAATCACTATTATTTTCTGTTCGCAAACATTCTGCTGGCAAGGAGGCACAGCACAGTTGTAAGGGAGTCACCCCGGCAACAAACCGGGGTGTTTTGTTAAATCCGGAAAGCAGGATCGCCATATGGAACTCATCAAAGAACTCAAAGAGGCGGAAAAAAAGTCAAGTCAGATGGTCGAGCAGGCCAAATCCGACGCGGCCAAACGCATTGAACAGGCCCGTCAAGGAGCTGAGCAGGCAACAGCCGCGGCATGCACCGCGAGAAGGCACGCTATCGATCGGGCCGTTACCGAAGCCCAACAACAGGCACAGGCACAGGCCGACGCGCTCAGGAAGGACGCCGCTCGCCAAAGAGAGGAACTGCAAGCCAGAGTCGCCGACCGCACGGACCGATCTGTAAAGCGGGTAATGGAGTTTCTCAAGCAAATCTAATCTGGCGGAAATACAAGGGGTTACAAACTGAAGGCCGGGTGACCGGATTGTTTTGCGATGGTGTGATTTGCAGGAATAGACATGGCGATCGCCCAAATGACAAAAATTATGATCGTGACCCACCGAAGCGAAGCGGTGGACGTCCTTGAGGCGCTGCAGCAGGCGGGGGTCGTGCAGGTCCTGGATGCCGAAAAGGCCATGGTCACCAAAGAATGGCCCGAATTACAGGTTGAGGCCAGACGCCCGAGGGATCTGGAGGAGATGGTCTCTCGCCTTAAAGAGGCGGTCTCATTCCTGAAAGGCCACGTCGGCGAAGAGGCCGGGACGAGCATGTTCAGCCCCCGCGTGACCGTTGAAAAGAACAAGTACGCCGAGGTCGTCGGCGGCAAAGAGGCTCTGGACCTGCTCGAAAGGGCCGAGGCCCTCGAACTTCGACTGGAGCACCTGGCTACTGATGCTGAGAATGCGGCCGGCCGGCTCGACTGCCTGCTACCGTGGAGCACCATGGAAACGCCCGTCGAAGCCTTCCGCCAACTGACCAGCGCGTCCGCTTTCGCAGGGCTGCTGCCGCATCAACACTTCGATGAAACAAAAGAGACGCTCGCCAAACTGGGCGCGGCGACTCAGCAGATCGGCACCGCAGGCAACATGCACGCCTGCATCGTCGCCTGCCTGCGCGATGTCGCCGGCGACGTGCAGAAGGTGCTGCGAAGCAGTGACTTCGAGGCTGTGAACTTTGAGTGTATGACCGGCCGAGTCACCGATCTCATCGCGGCGTGCCGTGAGAAGATCGCCGAAATCGAGCAGGCCCGCGCCGAAGCCGGCAAGCAGGCCGCCGAAATGGCCAAGAAACGCCTTACACTTCAGATACTGCACGACCACTACCAGAACCTCTTGAACCGGGAAGTCACCCGGACCAACTCGCCGACCACCGAAAATGTCGTTCTGCTTGAGGGCTGGGTCAAGAGGAAAGATCTAAAAGGACTGAAGCACCTTATTGCCGGATTCCCGGCAAGCGATCTCAGCGAAATCAAACTCGCCGAAGGTGAATTGCCGCCAGTGGAGATCGAAAACGGGGCTGCCGTCGCGCCGTTCGAAACGATAACGCGGCTTTATGGTACGCCCGCGACCACTGATGTTGATCCCACGGCTTTCCTGGCCCCGTTTTTCGCCCTGTTCTTCGGGCTGTGCCTGACGGACGCCGGATACGGCATCGTGCTGGTGGTGCTGCTGGCCTGGATGCTGAAAAAGGTCCAGGGAGACAAGAAGGCGCTCTGGATGCTGGTGGTCTGTTCGGTCATGACGATCATCGCAGGAGCAATCACCGGCGGCTGGTTCGCCGACACGATCCAGACGCTCCTGCCGCAGACCGAAGGTTCAATCGGTGCGATTTTGGATGGCTGGCGGCACAAACTGATGCTGTTTGACCCCATGGAACAGCCGCTCGTCTTTATCGGCATCTCGCTGGCGCTGGGCTACACCCAGGTGCTTTTTGGGCTGGGGATTGCCTTCGTCAACCTCCTGCGGCAGAAGAACTATGCCGCGGCGGTCTTTGAAAAGCTCACCTGGCTGATCCTGTTGAACTGCCTGCTGCTGTTTGCACTGGCCAAGAACGGCATACTGCCCGCCGCGCTGGCGCCGGTATTCGGTATCGTCGCCACCATCCAGGTGGTTCTAATCTTCTGGTTTACAGAGCGCCACAGCGGCCTGGCCGGACGCATCGGGGGCGGCAGTTTTGCGGTGTTCAGCACCGTCTTCTATCTGGGCGACATGCTCAGCTATGTTCGCATCATGGCCTTGGGCATGGTCACTGCCGGCCTCGGCATGGCAATCAACATTCTCACCGCGCTTTTAATGGATATTCCGTACGTCGGGTTTATCCTCGGATTGCTGCTCTTCGTGGGCGGGCATATGGTGAATATCGCCCTTTCGCTGCTCAGTGCATTTGTGCACAGCCTGCGGCTTCAGTTTGTCGAGTTCTTTCCGAAGTTCTTTGCAGGCGGCGGGCGAGAGTTCAAGCCCCTGCGGAACGATTACCAGCATGTGCTGGTAGTCGATGGCCAAAAGCCTTCCGCGAACAGATGACGGGAAACAGTAATATAACGGTTAAGGTCGTATCACAACAAAACAATACGGGATATTTTTTTCCAAGGGAAAGGCAAAGACGATGGATTACGGATTGGCACTTGCGTTTGCCGGCGCGGCGTTTGCGACATTCTTAGCGGGCATTGGTTCTTCGATTGGTCTGGGCATTGCCGGGCGCAGCGCGACAGGCGTTCTCAGCGAAAAGCCGGAACAGTACGGCCTGATGACGCTGCTGGTCGTGTTGCCGAGCACGCAGGGCATTTACGGCCTGGTTATCTCGCTTTTTGTGATGATCAAGATCAATCTTTTCGGCGGCGAAGGTCTCGCGGCAATCACCCTGGCCCAGGGTCTTATGATTTTCGGCGCGTCGCTGCCGGTCGGCGTGGCGGGCCTGTTCAGTGGGATTCATCAAGGAAAGACCTGTGCGGGCGGCATTCAGATGGCCGCAAAGCGTCCCGAAATGGGCGTAAAGGCGGGCGTCGTCTATGCGGCGTTGGTCGAGTTCTATGCCATTCTGGGCTTCCTGGTCTCCTTCCTGCTGATCTTCATCGGCATCACTATCTAATAAGATGGGCGCCGACAGTACAATGGTAACGATCTTTCAGCGGACAGGACAGGTATGAATGCCGAACAGGTAGTACAAAAGATACTCGCCGATGCACAGGCCGAGGCCGACGGGATTAACGCCGCCGCCGATCAGCGCTGTGCGGAAATCGACGCCAAACTTCAAAAGGACCTCGAAGCCTATGCCGGTGAGACGCAGACGCTTGCCGCCGAAGCCGCCCGGGACAAGATAGCACGCACCCTGGCGGGCACGCGAATGGAAATCCGAAAGGAAATGCTCGCCGTTAAACGCACACTGCTGGACAATGTGCTGGCGACTGCCGCAAAGCGTGTCGCCGAATTGCCGGACGAAGCATACCAGAAGTTGATTAGCGGTCTGATGGTCAAGGCCGCCGAGACCGGCGATGAGGAAGTCGTCATTGGCCCCCGCGAAAACCGGATTACCGACAAGCTGGTTAAGGACGTCAACCGCCTGCTGGGACCGGGCTACCGTGGAAATCTCCGCCTGGCCCGCGACCGGGCCGATATCAGCGGCGGCTTCATCCTGCGAAGAGGTAAAGTTCAGATCAACGCCAGCATCGAGGTGCTGATTGATCAGGCCCGTGAACAACTGGAGATGGAACTGACGAACGACTTGTTCGGCGAATAGCCCGAACGACGTTTTGAAAAAAGCGAAAGTTCTATGGAACATGCTGCTGTAATAGATTTTTATCGGTATCCGCCCATCGGGGAGGAGGATTGGCAGTACGCCTTTCAAACCGCCAAGGTGCGCTCGCTGGAAACGACGATGCTGTCGCGCGGTACGTTAGTCGACATGGCGAACGCCGAGGACTTCACGGCGGCGCTGGACCTCCTCGGCGGCGAGGATTACGCGGAGATGCAAACGGCCGCGACTCTCGGCGACGTCGAGAACGTGCTTTTGGCCAAACGGGCCGCCGTCCGCAACCTCTTTGTCGATCTTATGATCGATAAAGATCTTGTCGAACTGCTGCGCGCCCGTCACGATTTCGCCAATATGCGGCTGGCGATCCGCCGCGTCGTCACCGACAGACCCGTGGGGCTGGACTACAGCGATTTCGGAAGCGTGCCCGCGGCGCAATTCGAGGAAATCTTCAAGCAGGAAAACTACAGCCTTTTCCCGTATTACCTGCAGGAAGCCGTCGAAGAAGGCGTTCTGGCGTATTACGCCGAAAAAGATGTGCGACAGATCGACTACGCCATCGACAAATATTATGCGAAATACAAAGTCGAAAAAGCCTCCGAAAAGGGCAGCGTCTTTCTGCTGTCACTGTTCAGGACACAAATCGATCTGACCAACATACGAACGATGCTGCGACTCAAAATGGCCGACCGCCTCGACAAGGATTTCTTCCTGGCGGGCGGCTACGTCGACTGCGAGCGTTTTGTACATGGGCTTGATGTCGGTTACGAAGCGCTGGCGACCCTCTTCTACGCCACCCCTTACCACGACGTGATCGAAGGCGGCGTCGCCTATATTACCAGCGAGCAGTCCTTTCTGCGTCTGGAACGATTGTGCGAGGAGCACGTAATGGGTTTTCTGCGGACCACGCGTTCTCTGGCGGCCGGACCGCAGCCGATCATTGCGTACCTTATCATGAAGGAACACGAAATCCGGTCGGTCAGGATGGTCCTGACATGTAAGAAGAATGGGCTGGATACGAGGCTGATCCTCGACCGCCTCGGCGAGTAATGACAACGAGGACGGCCGTCGAGAAGACGGCCGCGTGGGCAGGCCGACGCCCATGATATGAGAGGTTCTTATGGAAGGCAAAGTAGCGGTACTCGGCGGAGCGGATTTTGTGATGCCGTTTTCGGCGCTTGGGCTCGATACGTATACCGTCGAGTTCGATAGCGAAACCGTGATCAGGACCGCCGGTGAAATACTCAGGAAGCAGTACGCCCTTGTCGTTGTCGCCGAAAACGTCGCCATGCTGGCCACGGAAGTTTTCGAGGCCACGCAAAGAAAGGCCGTCCCGTGCGTCGTGATTGTGCCGTTTACCACCGGTGGCGAAGGGTACGCCACAAAGGCCCTCGGCAGACTGCTGAAGACGGCGACCGGCATTAATATATTGTCGAACTGACTTGAAGCACCAGGCACAAGCGGCCGCGCCGGGATGGATAGAGAGTAAACTGTTTAGAATTGAAGGTCTTCTGCAATGAGTGAATTGAGCAAAGGAACGATCATCAAAGTGGCCGGCCCCGTGGTCGTGGCCAAAGATATGGTCGGGGCGCGAATGTACGACGTCGTGCGTGTCGGCAGCGAAAACCTGATCGGCGAAATCGTGGAACTGCATGGCGACCTTGCGAGCATTCAGGTCTACGAAGACACCGTCGGTATCGGCCCGGGCGAAGAAGTCGTCAACACCGGCGCCCCTCTCAGCGTCGAACTCGGCCCGGGGCTGATCTCCAGCATCTACGACGGCATCCAAAGGCCGCTCAATGCACTCGTCGAGGCCCAGGGAAGCAACATTCTCCGAGGCAGCGATATCCCCGGACTCAGAAGAGACATCAAGTGGCCCTTCAAACCCATAATTGAAAACGGAACGAAAGTCTCCGGCGGCGACATCCTCGGCGAGGTCCGCGAAACCACCCTCGTCACACAGAAAATAATGGTGCCGCCCCGCGTCAGCGGGACCCTCGAAGGCCTCAAAGAAGGCGAATACACCGTCGATGAGGTTATCGGCGTCGTAGTCGCCGAAGACGGCCGCCGCACCGACCTCAAACTCATGCAGAAATGGCCCGTACGCCGCCCGCGTCCCGGGAAAACCCGTCTGGCCCCCGACCAGGTGCTCGTCACCGGCCAGCGCGTTATCGACGCCTTCTTCCCGCTGAGCCAGGGCGGAACCGCCTGCGTGCCGGGCCCCTTCGGAACCGGAAAAACCGTCGTCCAGCACCAGTTGGCCAAATGGGTCGACGCCGATGTCGTCATCTATGTCGGCTGCGGCGAACGCGGCAACGAAATGACCGACGTGCTCCTCGAATTCCCCGAACTGCTCGACCCGCACAGCGGCGAACCCCTCATGAAACGTGTGGTCATGGTCGCCAACACCTCCGACATGCCCGTCGCCGCCCGAGAAGCCTCCGTCTATACCGGCATCACCATGGCCGAGTACTTCCGCGACATGGGCTATTCCGTCGCCATGATGGCAGACAGCACCAGCCGATGGGCCGAAGCCATGCGGGAAATCTCCACCCGGCTCGAAGAAATGCCCGCCGAAGAAGGCTATCCCGCCTACCTCGGTGCAAGAATCGCATCCTTTTATGAGCGGGCCGGCAAAGTCATCTGTCAAGGCGCCCCCGAACGAACCGGCGCCCTGTCGATCATCGGCGCCGTCAGCCCGCCCGGCGGCGACCTCTCCGACTCAGTCGTTCAGGCCACCCTGCACGTCGTCAAGGTCTTCTGGTCCCTCCAGGGCCGACTCGCACAGCAGCGCCACTTCCCCGCCATCGACTGGCTGACCAGCTATTCCTTCTATAAGGAATACCTGCCTGGCTGTTTCGAGGACAAGGACAGGGGCGCCGAATTTGCGGCCATGACGCGCTACGCAATGGGCCTGCTCGAACAGGAATCTCAGTTGGTCGAGATCGTGCGACTCGTCGGCGCCGAATCCATCAGCGCCAACGACAGGATGTCAATGGAAACCGCCAAGAGCATCCGAGAAGACTTCCTGCACCAGAACGCGTTCCACAAGGTGGACACCTTCACGCCTATCGACAAGCAGTTTGACATGATGAAGGTCATTCTGCACTTCCACAAGCAAGGCCTGGCCGCCATCGAAAACGGCATCGAAACCGCGGCGATATTCGCTCTGCCCGTGCGCGAGGAAATCGCAAGAGCAAAATACATTCCGGACACCGAGGCCGGCGCAATCATCGGTATCACGGACACGATTGACAAACAAATGAAGGCCCTCTACGCCCCGGAGGCACAGGCGGCCGATACCAGGTAATCTACGTTATGACCGGCCGGCTCGAACCGCCGGCCCCGACCTGCCGAGCAGCGTCGAATGAAAAAGATTCGATTGAAAGCGGGAGTTTGATAATGCTGAAAGAGTACAAGACCGTTTCCCAGATCTACGGACCTTTGATGCTGGTCGAATCGGTCGATGGCGCCAAGTATGGCCACATTGTAGACATCGAAATCGCCGACGGCACCACGCGCCATGGCCAGATACTTCAGGTCGAAAAGGACAAAGTCCTCGTCCAGGTCTTCGAGGGCACCGAAGGCATCAACATCGACGACAGCACGGTGCGGTTCCTCGGCAAGCCCATGGAACTGGCCGTGTCGCCCGAAATCCTCGGTCGCGTCTTCGACGGAACCGGAAATCCCAAGGATAACGGCCCTGCCATCATTCCCAAGAAGAAACTCAACATCAACGGCAATCCCATAAACCCTTATGCCCGCGACTTCCCTAACGAGTTCATCCAGACAGGCATCTCCACCATTGACGGCCTCAATCCCCTCGTCCGCGGTCAAAAACTGCCCGTGTTCTCGGGCGCCGGCCTGCCCCACGACGATATCGCCGCCCAGCTCGCAAGACAGGCCACCGTCCGCGGCAAGGGCGAAGCCTTCGCCGTGGTCTTCGCCGCAATGGGCATTACCTTCGAGGCCGCTCAGTTCTTCATCAACGATCTGACCAACACCGGCGCCATCGAGCGGGCCGTGCTGTTCATCAATCTCGCAAACGATCCGGCCATCGAGCGAATCGCCACGCCGCGCGTCGCCCTCACCGCCGCCGAATATCTGGCGTTCGAGGAAGACATGCACGTGCTGGTCATCCTCAACGACATGACCAACTATTGCGAAGCCCTCCGCGAAATCAGCGCCGCCCGAAAAGAGGTCCCCGGCCGCCGCGGTTATCCCGGATACCTTTACACCGACCTGGCGACCGTGTATGAACGCGCCGGACGCATCAAAGGCAGGAAGGGCTCGATCACCATGGTGCCCGTCCTTACGATGCCCGAAGACGACAAAACGCACCCCGTGCCCGACCTTACCGGATACATCACGGAAGGCCAGATCATCATGAGCCGGGCGCTGCATCGTAAAGGTATCGCGCCGCCTGTCGACGCGCTGCCCAGCCTGTCGCGACTCAAAGACAAGGGCATCGGCCACGGTAAAACGAGAGAGGACCACGCCGACCTCTATAACCAGCTCTACGCCGCATACGCCCGCGGCAAAGAGGCCCAGGAACTGGCGACCATTCTCGGCGAAGCCGCCCTCTCCGAAGAGGACCGCAAATACATGACTTTCGCCAATGAGTTCGAAGGCAAATATATTTCCCAGGGCTACTACGAGAACCGAACCGTCGAGCAGACCCTGGATCTCGGCTGGCAACTGTTGAGTATGTTCGAAAACGCCGAACTCAAGCGTATCGACGTGAAGCTCATTGAGAAGTATATGCCCCGATTCAGGAAGAACAAATAACCAACCATCGAAGGTTATCTGATGCTGGAAAACGTAAACGCAACCCGAATGGAGCTGCTTCAGCTCCGAAAAAGAGTGGCTCTCGCCTCCCGCGGACACCGGCTCCTGAGCCAGAAGCGGGATGAGATATCAAGGCGTCTTGTGCAGATCGCCCGCCAGATCGGCCCTCTGCGGCAGCGCGTCGAGAAAGAGCTGCTCGAAACCACCCGGCGATTCATGATGGCACGCGCCACCATGGAGCCCGAGGACATGACCGCCGCGATGGACGTGCCCACAAAGAAATTCAGCCTGGCGATCAGCTTTGCGAGCATTATGAGCGTGCGCGTACCCCAAATCGCCAAGGAGATCGCCGGCGACATCGTCTGCTATGGATACGGAGCCACAAGCGGCGAACTCGATGTCGCCCTCCGGGCCCTTGAACGCGCATTTGACAGTCTGATCGAACTCGCCGAAAAGGAAAAACAGGCCCAGCTTCTGGCCATTGAACTGCAGACGACGCGGCGCCGCGTCAACGTCCTGGAGCACGTGGTGATTCCCGATATCCAGGAAACAATCAAATACATTTACAGCAAGCTCGGTGAGGCCGAGCGTGACAATATCAGCCGGCTTATGAAGATCACGGATATCATCCGCGGCACATAATCCCGTGCAGCGGCCGGCGTCCTGCGCATGGGCGTCTTAGAGCCGCCTGTTCCGCACGATGGTTGTTACGGAGTTTGCTGAATAACGGCTGCCGCTTAATCTGCGGCAGGCATAATATTATGGCAGGTAATGGCGCAGAAAAAGCGAGCGGCCCATCCAAGTCCTTCATGACGGTCGGGCCGACCCTGCACTACAGCCACAGCAACGTCATGCGGTGCTGGTGGCTGGCAGTTGCGATCTATGTCGTCGCCTGCCTCTTCTGGTCGCGTATTCTCACCGGCACCGCGCTCGAACTGAACACCACGCGTCTGATCGCATGGGACTCCTGGGCGCTCGGACCGTTCATCCTGAGCCCCATCAGCATCTATGAATACCCCTGGCAGATCGTCGTACTCGGCTGGCTCATGGCCCTGCTGGCCGTCACCCCAATCCTCACCGCCCAGCTTCTCAGTTTCCGCTTCAGTCTGCCCATGATCCTCGCCGCGGTGCTCATCGCCCGGCTGCACTGGTTCGGCGCGTTCCTGGCGATCAGTTGCATCGCCGTTGCATGCAGGCCCTTGCGGTTTCGCTCCCGCTTTATCGCCGTGCTGCTCTGCACCTCTCCGCAATTGATCTACTGGGCCGCCTTCGGCGGGGTCGGAGACGTCGACCCCATACGGTGGGGGTTCTCCTACGCACCCTGGCTGTCAGCCTGGCTTATGTCGCTGACCATCGCGGCCGCGGTACTCGCTATCGGCCACTATACCCGCTACAAGCCCGGCTTAATCTTCAGCGTCTCCGGCGTCGTCCTTATCGGGGCCGTCACCGTCTTCTTCCTCAAGATCAGTTTCTCCGAACTGGATTATCAGTTGTACATCGCCAAGAACAATCCGGAGGAAGTCCGCGAATTCTACGACCGCTCCATGAGCGAAGCGATCGACAGGGCGATCGTCGACACCAGCACCGAAAGCTATCTGCGGGGCTTGTTCTATCCCACAGAGCCCATTCTGCTCCGAAAGGAACTCAAGAACGAAATAATCAACCACTTGAGCAATGACCTGTGGCCAAACTGGTTCGTCAACATACTGCCCGAGGAGTGCAGGTATCAGGCGAAACGACAACATCTGCTGAACCAGTACCAGGTGTTCATCGAAAAATGGCCCGCCAGCAAACGCATGCCTATCGCCTTGTATTATATGGCCATGCTCAACGAGTACCGCCCCGACGTGTCGTTGCTGGCCCGCAGCCAGCGAGAAATCCTGCACTTCTATAACACCTATCCCCATCGCGAGACGCTGGTCATCTGGAACAAATTACACAATGATTTTCCCGACAGCCCCGAATCCCTTGAGGCCCGGTGGCGTATCGCCGTGCATGCCGCGGGCATGGGCCAGTTTGCTGAGGCGACCCGGTTGTGCGAACAAGCTCGGGCCTCTGTCGAGGAGCTGCTGATAAGCTTCAGCCAGTCCCCCGCACCCGGCGATTCGTTTCTCACCGCATTTTCCGCACCCGCCCGAACGGTGATGACCCCCTTCAAGCTGAGGGAACTCAAGATAAAACTCGATGAATGCCTCGTGCTCATCAGCGAGCAGAATCGCACCGACGACCCGGCCGTTCTCGACCGTCTTGCCCGCTTCGTCGTACTAAACCCGTACAGTAGCGGATATGCAGAAGAACTCGACGAACTCCTGAAGCAGATGGGACAGGGCCAAACCGATCCGCTGATGGACAATGTCACACTCGCCAAGGTTATGCTCATGCCGGATGCCCAGCTCAAGGCCGCCGAATTGAAAGCGATCAGCGAGCGTTTCGCAAACACCGACGGCGGCATTCGGGCCCTCTACGAACTGGGTCTTCTGAAAGTCGGCCTCTGGAAAGATGCTGAAACACGCCCCGAAGACAGGAAGAAATATCTCGGCGAAGCCCGGGCCATCCTCAGCATCTTTATGAATCTCTACCCGCAGAGCATCTTCAGCGAACAGGCCCGCACCATGCTCAACAGCCTCCCTGACACTCAGTAGCCCGGGGCCGCCGACAGCCGCCATTGCTGGCGGCATCCGAGTCCCAGTCCCATCTGTACCCTCTCACGGCCCGCCTGCCGCAGGCGCGCCCGGACCGCCCTCCTTGGGCGTCCCTGAGGCGCTGCCGCCATTGCCATGGCCTCCCGCCCTGCCGATTTTGATTGACTTTTTCGTAGGGTTCGTTATGATGACAGAGGAGTATATGAGGGCTTACTAATGGTGCCAGTGACACCAAATCCCGATCTCCAGACGTCTGTCGACGCCTTCGCCGCGGGTCTGGATGCCGACCCATCACCGGCGAAACGCCCTTGTCCACGTCCGCCGGACGGGCCGGGGGCAAATCAAAATCGGCACGGGGGAACATTATGAACAATGCACCGGATAACGCCGCCGCACGCGGCCGTCGCCCAGCCGTTCTCCTGGTGGGAGATGCAGCCGGTGCACTCACGTCGGACACCGTCTCCGCCTGGAACCGTTTCGAATATTGCAGGAGTATGCTGGACGCCATGGCGCTCGCCGCCGAAACACACTTCTCGTCAATCTATGTTGTCATGTCCGGATTTCAGGGACGGCTCGACTCGGCGCTGTCGACCCTGCGGCGCATAAGCCCAGCCTCGCGCCTCATTCTGCTGGCCCGAATGCACGAGGAAGCCGCAGCTCGACAACTGATTCGTACCGCCGCAAACGTCACAGGACCGGCCGACACCTATCATCTCTGCCCGGTCGATCCGGTGGTCGTTGCCGACGGCGGCCGCACCGCGACATCCTGCAGCATGCCCTGCCAGGACGCCGCCTCTCTCCTGGCCGCCCGCGATGAACGAATCCGCCAGCTCGAAATACTCGCCATGGAGGACGACCTCACCGGACTCATGAATCGCCGGTACGTCAGGGAGTTCCTGCAGCAAATCCTTGTTAAGGCCCGCTGCGAAATGTTCAACGTAACCCTTCTCGTCTTCGATATTGACAATTTCAAACGCTACAACGACACCTACGGGCATACCCTCGGCGACAATGTGCTCCGCGAAACCGCCATTATGATGCGCCGATGCTGCAGAACCCACGATGTCACCGGAAGAATCGGCGGCGACGAGTTCGCCTTCATATTCTGGGACCGCCGCCTTCCCGGAGAACACAGCGATGATCCGGCGGTCGAGGCCGAACGGCGGCATGCCGAAGCGCAACACCCCCGCGAAGCAGTCTTTATGGCGGAGCGATTCAGAAGCGTAGTCAGTTCGGCGGAGTTGTCGTTCCTCGGCCCGGAAGGCAAAGGCACCCTGACCATAAGCGGC
This sequence comes from Phycisphaerae bacterium, assembly GCA_014859965.1. GTDB lineage: Bacteria > Planctomycetota > Phycisphaerae > Sedimentisphaerales > Anaerohalosphaeraceae > JACZKQ01. The sequence goes on along the minus strand of JACZKQ010000030.1, from coordinate 1,532 downwards.
GGGCTCGCCTCCTATCCCAAAGACGGCGCCACGGTCGAAGACCTGTTCGAGCAGGCCGACAAAGCCCTCCTCGGAGCCAAGCGCAGCGGCAAGAACCAGATCTACCTCGTGGGAAGCAATCAGCCCCTCAATCAGTAGCCGCGCCTCACTTCGAAACGATCACCGTCTCGTACGGCCCGAGCAGTTTATAACGAATGCCTCGCCACGTAATCGTTCGCCCGAAGGCGGACGCGGCTATAAACACGAACAAGAGCCATGACCAAAAAAACGTGCCCACCGTGTCGGCAATCGCCGTTGCTTTCAGACGCGCCGCCTCCTCAGGCAGCAATTGCATGATCATTCGCTGCCGCAGCATGCTGCGGTAAATCTGCCCCCCCGCGAAAAGCACCGGAACCACCGCATACAACGGGAACAGGATCGGCTTGGCGACCGCGGCGTATGCGGCGATAGCACCGCCGCCCCATACCCCACACAGCGAATACGTGATGCAGAACACGCCGAACCACCACGTCCGCGGCGTTGTAATCCGCGCAATCACAAACTGCCTCCTGGCAAACTCGAAGAGCCTGGCCCACGTGGTCTTCTCATGAGAAGCCACCATGCACCGCGGCGCAAACATGATTTTCATGCCCGCCGCCTTCACCGCGTGCGACAAACTCAAATCGTCTGAAATGGCCTTGCCCCAGACCGACGCCAGATCGATCTTGCGGGCCGTCTCCGCACGCACCGCCATCGAACCGCCCCAGAGTTGATTGAAGTCCGTGTTCCCCAACATCTGAGCAAGCTTGCCGTTGATCGCAGAAAGCGCCAGCGACGCCATATTGTTCTCTACCGGCACAAACCACCGATACCCCGTCGTAGCTCCATGCCGTTCCTTCCGCAACGGATAGACCAGATGCTGCAGCCAGTCCACAGGCAGGCATGCGTCGCTGTCGGCGAACGCCAGAACCTCCACGTCTGCGCCGGCGCGTTCCACGGAATGGAGCAGGTTATGGATCTTCTGGCTGCAGCCCGCCGCTCGGCCCGCCGTCAGAATATGCACCTGCCGGGCCGCGGAACCGGCCGCCAGTTCGTCCCGCAGCCGGCACAATACCTCGTAAGCCGGATCCGACGCATCCTCCACGACGAGGTGCAGTACAAAATTCGGATACTCGAGGGCGAAAAGAGAGCGTATATTCTTATCGAATGCGCTGTCGATGCCCTTGCACGGAACAGTCAGCAGCACAGGCTGGCGCACCTCAGGATGCCGACATGCGGACTTCTTCAGTGCGTAAAAATAATTCCGCCGCGACTGCCACAGAAAAAGCCCCTGCGACGCAATGGCCAGAACGGCAACCACCATGTATATCCACCACAACATTCCGCAAGACCTCGCAATTTTTTTCAACAGCCTGGAGCGGCGGCTATCGGCCGCGTCGACTCGTCCAATCCCCCGGCCGACTAATTATGTCACGATGCCGTCAGGAGTCAAACAGATTCGCAATTCACGCATTCTGCCCAGGAATCCCTCCCTTTGACAACCACCCCCGCAC
>JACZKQ010000029.1 GCA_014859965.1 Phycisphaerae bacterium | reverse complement strand
GGGGGGATGTTACAATCGGGGCAGATTGGTCACTATATGACTATGAGCAAGGGTTGGGTTATGACAAACATACTGAACGAATTTCGTCCAGCATTGATGCGGAAAATCTGGCTGAAAATCTGGAAACTATTTTTCAAACAGCAATGGCTTGGACAAGGGAGGACTTGATATTAACCAGTAAACGTGGAATAGAGTATCCTGTTGAAAAGACCAGGGAGGAAGTCGAAAGAGAAATGACACGATATCCTGTTCCAAGGAGATAATTAGTTAGAAAGCTCTGTGACTATTCACAAAACCGCAACTCACTATGGAACCACATTTTGGGCATCCCAACCCTAAGACCAAAGAGGTATGGGTAGGGGTAACAGATATTAAGAATTCTCATGTCTGTTGCGAGTAATGCCAGGTCTACAAGGGTTCATAACAAGAACTGTGCAATCGTGTTTGACCCACCTGCGTTCCAACTGCGGTGGGTTGGCAGAGCCCAGCAAAAGTTGCATTCGGTATGACGCTATTGGAATTTACACTTCTGAATCAAGAGGTGACAAACGACGGCCAATTACATCGCATCTTTGAAGAGCTAGGAAGTTTGGTTATGGAAGTGCGAAGCACAGCAGGGTGTAGCTATAGATACTTGCTTTGGTGCCAGCTCCTCGGAGCGGTCTATCTGGGCATGCTCGTTGGGCCGGGGTTGTGGTGGCCGGGGTATTATGTTGTTGTTGGATATGTGGTGTTTGGGCTGATCCTTTTCTTTTCGTTTCGTTCTCACGTTCAGGCGGCCTTTGCGTTGAGGCGCACCCGGCCGGGAACTTGCATTCGGCAAGGGTCGGAACAAGCCTGTTTCGGGCTTCGGGATTGGGATTTCGGATTTGGCGGCTCGGCCGCGCCGCGGGTGTCGCTTGTGATCCCTTCGTTCAATGAGGAGGCGGTCCTGCGGCAGACGATTCCTTCGGTGCTGGCGCTGGACTATCCGGCCGAGGCGATTGAATTCCTGTACATCTATGAATCTGCCAGCACGGACCGGACCGCCCACGTCATCGAGGCCTTTGCCCGCAAGAACGCGCAAGAAACTGTTGTCCACTGTGGAGATCCGGAATTCCTGTCGTGCCCGGCTGTTTGTGCTCGCAAACACCAAATACATGAGCAAGGATCTGTGTAATCATTTGAAATTCGAGCCTGATCGCGTAGAAAGTTTGATTATAGCGGTCTTTTCTTGTTTGGGGCGGGGTTTTGTGGTACACTTTAGGGCCGGTAACGGTGTTTTTGTGCGCTCCGGGGGCGGCGTTGGGGCCGGGGGTTTTTGGAGACGGGGCGCGGCGGCGGTGATTTGCGCCAGGGGCTGGCCCGCTGAAAACGGGCATTGACCGGCGTTGGTGCCGTGCGCGTGGCGAAACGGTGACTGTCCCCAATTGGGATGGGTTTGGTAATGAAAGAAGAGCCGATGATTGTAAGGAGATGTGGGATGCGTTTGAGTCTGGCGCCGATGGTTTTGGGCCTTGTGGCTGGAGTTGCCTTTTGCGGGGTCGAGGAATCTTATGTGAAGAAGGCGACGTGGGCGGAGACGGTGATCGCCACGCGGCAGAATTACCAGCAGTCCGATGAGAAGGCGGCGTTGACGTTCGGGCCGTGGTATGTGACGGCGCCGCTTTCCGGGAACTTTGGCGATACGCATTTTGCCCCGGAAGCGATTGACCTTGCAGCCAAGGACAAGAACAGGAGCGTCTGGTCGCAAAAGCCGTTTGCCGACGGCGTGGTGCATCGGCTTGCGGGCAGAGACGGGGCGTCGACGTATCTTTACCGCATGATAACGGCGGAGCAGGCGACGACGATACAGGCAGGTCTGGGCAGCGACGACGGCATCGAGGCGTGGCTCAACGGCAAGAAGGTGCATTCGAAGGATGTGCCGCGCGGAGTGGGCCCGGATCAGGACCGGTTGGCGCTGGAACTCAAGGCCGGGGAGAATCATCTCCTGATGAAGATCTACAATCGCACGGGGGACCACGGGTTTTATTTTGCCGCGGGGACGAATCCGCTGCTGCCTTTGTGGCGGCTGTTCGAGCGGGATTTTCCGGCCGAGTCGAGCCTGCTCAAGCAGGATCTGGCAAGCTCCTATCTGCATTTCATGGTGGACAAAGATGCGCTCGAGACGGAGCGGCAACTGGTCCAGGGCGTAATAGGCGACATTGGAACCTTCGGGGAGAAACTGGCGCAGCGATACGCGAATCTGGAAGCGGGCGACGAAGCGGCGATCCTGGACATCTACATCGAGGCGTGCAGGTATCGCAAGGGCGTGCAGAGTCTTGCGGCGGTGAATATCGTCGCACTGCGGCGGGCCATCGAGGACCTGATCACGACTTACGGCGACGAATACGCGGGCGGCGAGAGGTTTCTTTCGCGGCTTGAGAAGGTGGAGCGTGCGCTGGGCGAGGGGGCCGCGGGCGATATCGCCGTGGTGAACGAGGCGGTGGCGCTGCAGCGCGAGGCGCTGCTGGCGAATCCGGCGATTGACTTCGAGAAGCTGTTGGTGATTCGCAGGAAGGCGGACCGGATCGGCCTGCCCCAGAACTGGCAGGGCAACTGCTCATTAGCTAAGACGGGGTACGACAATGAAATAGCGTACCTGGATATGCAAGTCGACGGGCGAATGGAGACGGTCTACAAGCCGAAAGGCAGCGAATTCGTGGGCGACGTCGATCTGCACTTCGATGCGGGCAAGATGCTGTTTTCGATGCCGGGCGGCAAGAACAACCGCTGGCAGATCTGGGAAATCGGCGCCGACGGCAAGGGATTGCGGCAGGTCACGGTGGAGGACCACCCGGACGTGGAAAACTATGATGCGTGCTATTTGCCGGACGGGCGGATTGTCTTTGCATCGACACGCTGCTTTGCCGGGGTGCCCTGTGTGGGCGGGGCGGATCTCGTGGCGAACCTGTGCATCATGGACGCCGACGGGCGCAATGCGCGGCAACTATGCTTTGACCAGGATCATAACTGGTCGCCGACCATGCTGAACAACGGCAGGGTGCTTTACACACGCTGGGAGTATTCTGATACATCGCATTATTTCACCCGGCTGCTCTTTTCAATGAACCCGGACGGCACCAATCAGGCGGAGTATTACGGCAGCAATTCTTACTGGCCGAACTCCATGTTTTATTCGAGACCCATACCCAATCACGCCACACAGGTGGTGACGATCGTTTCGGGCCATCACGGTGTAGCGCGAATGGGGGAACTGGTGATCCTGGACCCGGCTAAAGGGCGTTTCGAGGCCGACGGCGTCGTGCAGCGAATACCCGGCTACGGTAAGGAGGTCGAAGCGAAGATCGTAGACGAGTTGGTGAACGATTCGTGGCCTAAGTTTCTCCACCCCTATCCTTTAAGCGACAAGTACTTCCTCGTGGCGTCGCAGCCGCGCGGCGGCCTGTGGGGTATTTACCTCGTGGACGTATTCGATAACATGCTGCTGCTGAAGGAGGAGCCGGGATACTGTATGCTGGAACCGCTTCCGTTCCGCAAGACCCAGCGGCCCCCGGTGATTCCCGACCGTGTGGATCTGAAGGCAAAGGACGCACTGGTTTACCTTTTCGATGTCTACATGGGTCAGGGCATGGAAGGGGTGCCCAGAGGCACGGTGCAAAGCCTGCGGCTGTTTGAACTCCATTACGGTTATCCAAATATGGGCGGGCATAGGCACATCGCCGTCCAAGGTGCGTGGGATGTGCATCGTATTCTTGGGACCGTGCCGGTCTATGAAGACGGTTCGGCCTTCTTCCGGGTGCCTGCGAACACGCCGCTCGTGGTGCAGCCGCTGGATTCCCAAGGACGTGCGGTTCAATTGATGCGGAGCTGGTTTACGGCCATGCCAGGTGAGACCGTATCATGCGTGGGCTGCCACGAAAAGCAAAACACGACGGCCCCGTCGCGTCCGATTATAGCGGCAATGCAGGCGCCGACGCCCATTAAGCCGTGGTACGGACCCGGGCGAGGGTTCAGCTTTAAACGGGAGATCCAGCCGGTGCTGGACAAGCATTGCGTGGGCTGTCATGACGGTTCGCCGGCGCCGGGCGGCATTGCGCGGCCCGACCTGAGGGCCAAGGACAAGAACGGGTGGAGCAACTTCACGCCTTCGTACCTTGAACTGCATCCGTACGTGCGGCGGCCCGGGCCCGAAAGCGACTATCACGTTCTGAAGCCGTACGCGTACCATGCGGATACGAGCGAACTGGTGCAGATGCTCAGAAAGGGCCATTACAACGTGAGTCTGGACCAGGAGGCATGGGAGAGGCTGTACACGTGGATCGACCTGAACGTGCCCGACCACGGGACGTGGGGTGAGCATCAGAACATACCGAGGCAATTCGATGCGCGGCGGATGGATATGCGAACGCTGTATGCAAACCGCAGTGAGAATCCGGAGGAGATTGTCACGGCCCATACAAGACCGGTCAAGTTCGTGCAGCCCAAACCGATGCCGAGTCTGGCGACGTCGGAAATCACAGTGCCGGATTGGCCGTTCGATGCCGCGGCGGCCCGGCAGCGTCAGGCGGCGGCGGGCGAAACGCGAAAGACGCTCGACCTCGGCGGCGGGGCGACCATGGAATTTGTACGGATTCCCGCGGGCGAGTTCGTGATGGGCAGTCTGGAAGGTGGAGTCGACGAGATGCCGCTAAGCCGGGTGCAGATCGACCAACCGTTCTGGATGGGCGTCATCGAAGTGACCAACGCCCAATTCAAGCAGTTCAACCCTGCCCATTTCAATGGGTTTATCGATCAGCAGCACAAGGATCACACGACTCCGGGTTACCCGATGAATGACCCGGAGCATCCGGCGGTTCGCGTTTCCTGGGACGAGGCGATGGCGTTCTGCCAATGGCTCAGTGCCACGACGGGTCTCAAGGCGACTCTGCCGACCGAGGCACAATGGGAATGGGCGTGCCGTGCGGGCGCCCGTAGTGCAATGCATTTCGGAGACGTGGATGCGGATTTCAGCGGCCACGCAAATCTTGCGGACGTATCGATTAAGCTGCTGGCGGTGAGCGGGGTGAACCCTCAGCCGATCGCCAACCCGAGCCGTTATGACGCGTTTATTCCCAAGATTGATTCCGTAAATGACGGCGCGAAGATCGTGGCCCATGCAGGGCAGTATGCTCCGAATGCGTGGGGCCTCAAGGACATGCACGGCAACGTAAGCGAATGGACGCGGAGCATGTATGCGGCCTATCCCTACAGCGAAAGCGATGGGCGAAATGACCTGGCGGCCCAGGGCCAGCGGGTCGCACGCGGCGGCTCCTGGTACGAACGCCCCAAGAGGGCGACATCGTCCTACCGGTTTATGTATGAACGGTACCAGAAGGTGTACAATGTGGGCTTTCGCGTGATTTGCGAATAACCCGAGGCGCAGCGCCCAGGGATGGAAACCTTAACGAAAAACCAGGGAGGTGCATGTTATGGAACGCGCAGGAATCATTGTAGTGTCCGTGGTTGCGGCGGCGTGCCTGTGGGGATGCCGTAAGACGCCGGCTGGTCCGGTACCTGAGCAGACCTCGCCAGCGGCCTGGGGCGTCGAACTGGTCAAGGTGGTGGCCGGGATGGACGTGCCGGAGTGCGCGTTGTACGACCATGAGAGGCGGCAGGTGTACGTCTCCAACATCTCCACGAGTAATAAAGGCTATTGGGTGGAGGACGGCAAGGGATTTTTGTCGGTTCTGAGCCCCGAAGGCGTGACAAAAAAGTTGCGCTGGGTGGACAGCACCGACGCGATGCCGATCCATGCACCCAAGGGCCTGGGCATACTGGATGGGTATCTCTACTTTGCGGATGTAACGGCGCTGAAGCGGGTGGCGATCAGCGGCGGCGAAGTAGAAACAATTGCGCTGCCCGAGGCGAAACGGCTCAACGACGTGGCCGCCGATGGCGAGGCGATCTGGGTTTCGGATGTAGAGTTGAGCAAAATCTATCGTGTGGACATGGAGGGCAAGGTCCGCGAGATCCCGGCGCCGGAGCATGTCAACGGCGTAACCTGTCATGACGGGAAGATGTACGCGGTGAGCTGGTTTCATCATGACGTGTATGAGGTGGACCCGGCGGGAGAAAAAGAGCCTGTCGCGTTCGGGCTGGCCGACCATTTCACGAATCTGGACGGCATTGAGGTCCTGGACGACGGCACGTTTCTCGTGTCGGACTTCACGGGCGGCAAGGTGTGCACGATTGCGGCGGACCGGCGGACGGTGAACACACTGGTGGAGTTGGAAACCCCGGCGGACATCGGGCTGGACCGGGCAAACGGGCTGCTGTACGTGCCGCAGTTGAAGCTGGATAAGGTGGTGATTTTCCGCCTGCGCAAAGAGTAGCGGCAGAGAGAGGTTGATCGATGCGAAAGGCGATTGTCCTGGTTGCGGCCGGCGTGTTCGGTTTGTGCAGCATGGGTGTGTGGGCATCGTCACTCGAGATTGGGGATCGTCGCGGCGGGCTGGAAGAGACGACATGGCGGAAGGCACAGACGCGGCTTTATCGCGAGGCCCTGCGGTCCGATGCGCTGATTTGGGACAGTGACCGGGACATGCTCGACGTGGTGCTGCGGCGGACACGGGCGCTGTTGACTGATCTGACGGCGAACCAGGGGCTTTCGGAGGCGGGGGCGTTTGGGGC